>DASZPA010000228.1:0-10653 GCA_035550555.1 Fimbriimonas sp. | reverse complement strand
GGACGAGGGAGAGGAAGTGGACGTGGTTGTTACCTGGAGCGACTCGACGGTCGAGGACATCAGAACTCAAAAACTGGATGTCAAGAGGCTGCCCCGGGATCATTTCCTGTTCATCGAGAACATGCGCTTGGAGTTGGTCTGAAGAACGGCCAAAATTCCCTGAGATTCACCGAACATGGGGAGGCGATCCTCTGTCAGAGTTTGCAACGGGATCCGACTTCCTACAAAACGCAAGCTTAGGAGACGTCGGAGAGGGTTGCGGCTTTTCTCCCGCGTTGAGGGTCGCCGTTGGGATTGAGCTGGGGCAGACCCGGCTCTTTCCTTTTATCGACCTCCTGCCTGCGGCTAGCAGCAGGCCCCGACCGGTAAGCTCAGATCATGGCTGACAAACTCAACTGGGGAATTCTGGCGACCGGCAGCATCGCCAAGCAATTCGCCAACGGACTCAAGATTTCGAAGACGGGTCAATTGGTGGCGGTGGGTTCTCGCAGCCAGGAGTCGGCAAAGTCCTTTACTGACAAATTCGGTGGAACGCCGTACGGCAGTTACGAAGCTGTCTTGGAGGACAAGAACGTGGATGCGGTCTACATCGCCTTGCCGCACCACATGCACTACGACTGGACGATCAAGACCGCGGAGGCGGGCAAGGCGATCCTGTGCGAAAAGCCGTTCACGCTTAACGCGATCGAGGCTCAGCGTGCCCTCAACGAAGTTCGGTCTCACAAGGCGTTCTTTATGGAAGCGTTCATGTACCGCTGCCATCCGCAGACCCTAAAAGTGGCGGAGCTCGTGAAAGAGGGCGCCATTGGGGAACTGCTCATGATCCAAAGCGAGTTCGGCTTTGCTGCCTCGAAGGACTGGACCAACTTTCGCGGAGATGGAGCGGTGGGTGGCGGCGGCCTCATGGATGTCGGGACCTACTGCGTAAGCTTTAGCCGACTGATCGCCGGGCAAGAGCCTGACAGGCTTCATTACGCAGCCCACATCAACGACCGTGGCTACGACGAGACCGGCGCCGGCTGCATGGGCTTCCCTTCCGGATTCCTCGCTCATTTCGGGACCGGCGTCCACGTCAATCTTCGAAACGATGCGACCATCTATGGATCGGACGGCTTCATCCACGTTCCCAATCCCTGGAAGTGCTCCCAAGGCGGCGCCACCCTCAACAAAGGCGGAAAGGTGGAGAAGCTCGAGTACAAATCGACCAATGACGAGTTGTATGCCCTTGAAGCCGACACCGTCGCCGAGTTCATCGACAAGAAGGAGTGTCCCTACATGACTTGGCAGGACACCATCGACAACATGCACGCGCTGGACGGCCTGCGCCGTAGCGCCGGGCTGCGGTTTGCCGCGGAGACGACTGAGTAACGAATGCCGATCCCGTACTTCAATCGAACTGTATGTCGCATCGTGCTCGGCTCCATGCCGCTCACGGTGAGCGATATGGACAACTCGTTCCAGATCATCGACGAGTATGTGAAGCGCGGGGGCAACGCCATCGACACGGCCCACATTTACGGGCCGGACCGGCATCGTCTGATCGGCGAGTATCTCAAGGCTCGGCGGCGCAACACCCTGATTATCATGGACAAGGGGTGCCATCCATATGGTCGGAACCGCGTAACAAAAGAGGACATGGCCTCGGATATTGCCGAGTCCTTGGAGCGGATGCAGATCGACAGCATGGAGTTCTTTGTGCTGCACCGCGATGACCCCGAAGTTCCGGTCGGAGCGATCGTCGAATGGTTGAACGAGCAAAAAGAAGCCGGACGCATCCAGGCCTTTGGCGGATCCAACTGGCACCACTCCCGCATCGCCGAAGCAAATCGTTATGCGGAGGAGCACGGCCTGCAGGGCTTCTCAATCAGCAGCGTGAATTTGGCGCTCGGCATCCCCGTGGAGCCTATGTGGGCCGGAGCCTATACCGTTGACCGCGGCGGACGCGATTGGTACGAGGAGACAGGTTTCCCCCTGTTCTCTTGGTCGTCAGGCTCGGGTGGGTTCTTCGCGGGCGTTGAATCGGACAACGTCAAGCGTGTCTACTACGGCAATGAGGAGAACTTCAAACGTCGCGAGCGGGCGGAGGAACTTGGTAAGCGACACGGCCTCAACGCAGCGCAAATGGCCGTCGTGTGGACTCTCAACCAGCCCATGAACGTCTACGCCATCGTCGGCCCCAAGTCGACGCAGGAAGTCCGAGAGAACATGGCGCTCTTGGACCTCAAACTCCCCGCAAACGAGATCCGGTATCTCGAGCTGGGCAACGAGTAGCCCAGCCTCCGTGGCGCAGCATGAGAGACGGTTGCATTGGAGCACGTCACATGCCGAAGGCGCCTTCAACCTCCAAGGTTATCCTTCATCCCAGCTGGGCCAATAGCCCGTTCGATACCAGCTCACCCTGACAATGTAGGGTCGGGCACCGCAGCCTTGAGGGCCGAAGTCTCGCTTTAGAGCCTGGTACTGGGATCTACCAATCGGTTTGCCGCCCGTTTGTCGGATCCTTTGTGGGATGTGCCTTCCTAGAGGGCTATGAGGCGGTCTTTCGGACCTTCGGACATTCATGACGATACTCTCCCACACCTTTGGTGTGGGCTGGTATAGGTCGCGCCTTTGGCGCTGAAATACCGGTCAGGCCTCTGGATGATGGCCCGGCCTTCTAAAGGTGCGGGAGCCTTGTTGATCGGGGTGCGTTCCAGCGGAACGACCTCATGGTTCGTTGCTGCTCAAGCGCTCCCAGATTTCTGACTTCGACGGCAAGTCAATTCCCATCGAAAAGGGCACCACGAGGCACAAATCATCCCGTGGCTGTTGGCTCTAGACCTCCGCCAAATTCAAAAGAGCTACAAGAGCTACTATGTCCAGAGGCGACTGGTAGAGATACCAGGCTCTTGGCTATAATGGCTACGAGAGCTTTACCGTGAAAACGATTGCAGCAAGAGAGGCAAAAAACAATTTCGGCGCGCTGATCGACGATGCCCGTCGCGAGCCGGTTTCGATCGAGCGCAACGGCCGTCCGGCCGTGGTCGTGATCTCGCCCGAGCGGTACAAAGCCCTTCTCGCCATGGAGAACCCGGAGTGGAGCCCGGCCATGGAGCAAAGCTACGTCAACGCCAAACACCCTCGCCGTGAGCGAGCCGTTGTCGAAAACCGAAGCCTCGTCCCCAGATTGCCGGACGACCTCAACAGCTGCCGTCGAGCCTAAAAGTCTCCTCAGTCGGGCTTGATCGCCGACAGAACAACGAGGCACCTCACACCGTTCAACGTAAGGAGAATCTCGGCCTTGCTGTTGGGACCTACAAAGAACGAGATCTGCTTCTTGGGGTCCGGCTTCGACTCTTTGACTGTCGCCGCGTCTCCGGAATCCCAACCGACGATCACTCGAAATGCTGAAGGATTGGGACCCGCATCGCCGGCTACTTTCGGCAAGATCGACAATTTAGTGGTGACCTGCTTGTGGTCGACTTCTTTCTCGAACGTGATCTCAGCCTTGTTGTCAACAAGAGTGCGAACGATGGGGCTAGTAAGCAACTTGGCTCCCTCGGAGCAAACCTTCTCCACAGTTTCGTCCGCCTTCTTGGCATCTTCGACGGCAACTCTTGTCGCTGCGTTGCTTGTGCCGGAGATCTCCAGACTTTGCTTTGGAGCCAACGTGTACACCTTCGCCCTGATCAAAACCTGAATTGGTTCGACGCGTGCCGTCGTGAGCGTGAATGCCAGTGCGGAAGCGAGCAACATAGGGTTTCCTCTACCCACCAGGACGAGTCGCCAATTCCTGTTCGTTCAGGTTGACACAGGCATTCGGGCTGAATCCCGAATCGTAACCTGAGAACCAACGCTACCGTAGGGTTTAGAATCTGTGAGGCACGTTACCTATTGGCTTTCCTGGAACTGGAGAGTGCTCCGACGCAAGTCGGTCCGATACCAGTCCAACATGCTTCTTGACTTCAAGCACGGAGGCAAAGAGAGCCGAGAGCGACACAGGCTAGATGCTGAAGAGCGGAACAGGTTGTTCTGGCATGAGGTTGAGCAGATTCGACGCGAACTCAAGCGTCCACAAAACCTGGAGTAGTCGGAAGGACACGGTTGCCTGCTCCAACACCCACAAACCTACAATCCATCCAACAACCTAGATCTTATGAATCGCGTGGCCGGCCGCGTCTTCGAACGCTTCAAGGACTGCTTCCGACATCGTCGGATGTGCATGGATCGTGTCGATCATGTAATCGAGCGTTGCTTCTAGCTTGAGTGCAACGACGCCCTCGTGAATCATGTCGGTGACGTGTGCGCCGATCATATGGACGCCGAGCACCTCGCCGTACTTCTTCTCGCAGACCACTTTCACGAAACCGTCTTGCTCGCCGGTTGCCATCGCTTTGCCGAGCGGCCGGAAGTTGAATTTGCCAACTGTAACGTCGTAGCCTTTCTCGCGGGCTTCACCCTCGGTGAGGCCAACCGATGCGACCTCGGGCGAGGTGTAGACGCAGTTCGGGACCGCCTTGTAGTCGATCTTCTTGTCGCCGCCGGTCACGGCGTTGGTCACTGCGACAATGCCTTCCATCGAGGCCACATGCGCAAGGGGGATCTGCCCGATCACGTCTCCGATCGCGAAGATGTTTGGCACATGCGTTCGCATCGTTCCGTCAACCACTGAAATCCCGCGCCGATGGAACTTCACGCCGACCTGCTCCAGGTTCATGTTGTCGGTGTTCGGCTTGCGTCCGACGCCAAGAAGGACCACTTCAACTTCCAGCACCTCCGTTTCAGTGCCTTTCTTAACGTGGATCTTCCAGCCCTTGCCGCTCTTTTCGGCCTTCTCGATGGTCGCGCCGGTCTTTACCTTGACGCCCTGACGTCCCAACAGCTTGCCAAGCTCAATACCGAGCTCCGAATCGAAGGGTGGCAGCAGGTTCGGCATCATTTCGATTAGCTGGACCTCTGAGCCCAAGCCATTGAACACGTAGGAGAACTCGCAGCCCACGGCTCCGCCGCCGAGGATCGCGATCTTCTTTGGGATGAACGGCGCCGTGACTGCATCGTCGGAGGTCCAAACGTTGGCGTCGCGACCACCTTCCAGCCCAGGAATCGGAAGTTGGATCACGCTCGAACCCATCGCCAGCACGAAGTTCTTGGCAGTGATGGTCTCGGACTTACCGTCCTTGCCTTTCACCTCGATGGTATGGGCGTCCTTGAACGACGCAAAGCCTTCGACGTGCTTCACTCCGTTCTTCTTGAAGAGGGTTCCCACGCCACCGCGCTGGGTTTGAACGATCTTGTCCTTGCGAGCCATGATCGCCGCGAAGTCGGGGGCTACCGTGCCTTCAACCTTCACGCCCAGCTTGTCGGAAGTCTTGGCGGCGTGCAGCCGCTCCACGCTGCCGATCATCGCCTTGCTAGGGATGCAGCCCCAGTTGAGGCACGTTCCGCCCAGGAACTCCTTTTCCACGCAGATCACTTTTGCGCCCAACTGGGCTGCGCGGATCGCCGCGACATAGCCACCGGGGCCGGCGCCAATCACCACGATGTCTGCGTCGAAATTACCATCTGCCATAAGTTGTTCTTTCTCCTCGGGGTCGGGAATCGCGGCGATCGCTTCGATGATGGCTTCCACGGGTGCGGCGGCCACAGTCGAGGGGCCACTCACAGGTTTTACGGAAGCTGAGGAAGGTTCGCTCATCGAGCTTAATCTACGTATTCGCGGGGTCTTGATTTTACTTTGTTGAGGAGATGGTCCGCGAGTAGGCGGTGGAAGCGGGGACTGAAGTCAATCCCCGGCTGACCGGGCCGGTCTCACTTCGCTCGCTCGAATTGACTTAGCTCATTTAGGTCGATCGAATAGTTGGACCTTCCCTTGTTCCCGGTCAGGACGACCACGAAGGTCTGAGGTCTGGCGACCTTCAAGATGCCGAGCCGATTGTAGCCGTCGATTTCGTCGCGCTGGAAACCGGTCGGATTGCCTTTCTCATCGTAGATTGCCACGTCATAGTTCCAACTGCTCGAACTCCAATGGACCAACATGGGCTTGCTGGGCGTCGCGGTGAACTTCCAAATTTGCACCTCACCCTCGCCGATATCTCCCTTTGCAGGAGTTCCTACGGAAAACTCCTTCGCGTGGAAGACTTTGCGCGAGAGCGAGTAGTCACCGCCTCCTCCGTCGCCAAAGCTGGATACCGCCACCAGGTAACGGCCCGGCTTTTGGACGATCATCCGCCACTCATTCGAGGCTTGATCGGGATTGGGCTCGCTACGCCGAATCTCGTTGAGATCGGGGTCACGCACAACGACCACTTGATTGAAGGTGTGAGCGGTGGAGTCGAGCGTCATCACATCTCCCGCGTTCGCCTCGAAGCTCCAGTAGTCGGTGTCGGCGATCCGAAGCTTTCCGGCGCTCGATTTCTCTGCCGCGAGGTCGTTTGCCGCACGCTTCGCCAACATGGCAAACGTCTTCGCTTGGCTTCGGGCGTCTGTTGCAAGCCACAGCGTCGTGTCGCGTCGGGCTCGAAACACCATCTCGCGATTGTCGCGAGCCCGTGCAGGAAGAACGTCAACGGCCGGCCCTCGATCGGGTTCTGAATTTCGAGCCGTGGGAAGAAAGGGGTTTGTTTCGGGCTTCGACATGTCCCACTTGGAGAAGTCGGGCTTTTCTGTAAGGACGAACTGGGAATCGATGTCCAGGTTCAGAGCTGAGGCTTCGATCAAATCTCCGGCTTTGACAGGTAGCTCCCCGATGACCGCGCTATTTGTGGGCGAGTCGACCGCATAGCCACTGGAAGTCTTGGCCAACTTCTGCGGTACAAGCTCACGGGTCCAAGCCTGCACCGCCGCACGTCCATCGCCCCTGCCATAAGGGCTCACGACGAGGTAATAGTCGCCAGAGACAGGCGCTACGAGGGTCGTGTTCTGGCTGATAGGCGCCAGTGCCGAGCAGAGGTGAATATCGGGCAGACCCGAAGGTGAAATGAACTGAACGCCCCTAACCGGCATGTACTTGTCGTTCGTGGTCGCTCCAGATAAGACTTCCTTGACTTCACCAGCCTTCATGGGAATCCTCAGGAGAAAGTTGGTGTGGGTGTCGAACTCCTTCTCAGCCTTTTGCGCGGAGCCCAAGTTCAAGGATTCGTAACTTTGAAACCGAGTCGTTACCGGTCCGCCAGACTTGTCGTGGAAGCACCGGACGTGCAGCGCATAGTCGCCATCCTTCTCGCATCGCCAAAGCAACAGCGGCCGTTGGTCTCCCGGAAACCGGTCGTCGTTTGCTGCGAGCGTCTTGCCGCTTGAGTCGACGATCTCGAGCGCTGGATCGAAGGAACCGCTGCTGGCCTCGGCGATCACAACTTGGTCCGCCTTAAGCTTGAGCTTCCACTCCACGAACTCGCCCGGCGTGAGGATGCTCTGCACGGGCTCGGCGTTGAGGTATGTCGCAAGCGTGCTCCGAAGGCCCTCGAGCGAGTCGCCCCGGTAGAGCCTCTGGAGGTCACCTTGCTGAGCCAAACATGGGCTGGAAGCGAGAAGCAGAGTTAGAGGTAGGAAGATCGGTCTCATGGTTTTTTCCCTTCTTCGTGAGACGGAGACCGAGTGGCTGAGTTACGGCTTGAGGCATTCGCTGGCCCCCGAGGCAATCTTGGAGCCTAGGGATTCCCTGGAAGATGCTTCGGCCAATACATAGCCGTGTGGAGAATTCTCACAATCTCTGTCCCGCCTTCGATTCTTCGAAAGAAGATCCGATGACCGTGAACCGACCGGCGACTGCTGTATTTGGCCCAGAACACGAAATACTCTGGCCTCTGATCTACAATGCGGCCGCCGTTGAGTCTTGCGCCAACGTAGAGCAAGTCTCTTGGAGAAAGCCCCAGTACCGATCGGCTTGTTCATCGCCCCACATGGCTGCAGTCGTGTTGTCGATGTTGGCGAGATCGATTAGCGCAGCATGAGTGAAGAGAACTAGGCGGTGAGCTGATCCGTGTGAATCGTCAGCCATTCCTTCCGGCGCTTCCTCGCAAGTTCAAAAGCTTCATCCATTGTCCACCGTCGACCGTTCGATGCAGCCTCAATTCCTGCATCCAGCGCAGCCAAGGTTTCTCCGTCGAGCACGACCCGCTGAAGCGGATCTTGAATAAAAGGCTCTTACTTGGACATGACTTGCAGTGCTCCTACCTATGATACGGCACGAGTTGGGCAACTGGTCTGGCATCCGTTCTTCCGGCTAACCTTAAGCGATGCGCCACGAGATTCTCACGGCCAACTCCTCCGCCTTGGCCGAAGGGCCGCTTTGGCACGCGGATCACGGCCGCGTGTACTGGGTCGACATCGTTACCGGGACCCTTTACGCCTTCGACCGCAGCGCCAACAAAACCCACACGCTGCATCAGGGCGATCCCATTGGGGGATTTACGATGCAGGAGAAGAACAACGGCCTCCTGCTCTTTCAGGCCAAGGGCGCCATCATGCTGCTGGAGCCTTTTCGATCGGTCGTCCTCTACGACGAGCTTCCCGGCGAAGGCGAGACGCGGTTCAACGACGTCTCCGCCGATCCCCGCGGACGCGTCTTTTGCGGGACCATGCCGACCAAGGACCGACTTGGCCGCCTCTACCGGCTCGACACCGACCGCTCGATCCGAACCGTGTTGGAGGACATCGGCTGCTCCAACGGCATGGGCTGGTCGCCTGACCAGAAGACGATGTACTACACCGACAGCGGCGCGAAGAAGATCTACGCCTTCGACTATGACTACGACACCGGCGCGATCGACGGGCAACGAACGTTCTATGAGCTAAAAACAGGGGGCGTGCCCGACGGCATGACTGTGGATTCGCAAGGCAATATCTGGACCGCCATCTGGGACGGCGGCTGCGTTATCCAGCTTGATCCCGAGGGTCAGGAGATGCAGCGGATTCCATTGCCGGCCAAGAAGGTCACCAGCCCGGCATTCGGTGGTCCAGATTTGACCGAGCTCTATGTGACGACCGCCGGCGGCGATCAAGAGGATCAGGGTGAAGGAGCCGGAGAGCTGCTTCGCCTGCACGATACCGGAGCACGCGGCATCCCGGAGTTCCGAAGCCGCATCGAGGTTTAGCGAATGAAAGTTATACGATACGTTGACAGTGCAGGGCAGACGAGGCAGGGGGTCGAGACGGTGCAAGGCCGTTTCGAGGCAGAAGGCATTTGGCCCAATGTAACTCCCACAACCAAGAGTGCCGAGGCTGCAAAGCTGCTGGCTCCTATCATTCCGACTCAGATCATCGGCATCGGCCAAAACTATCGCCGACACGCCGCGGAGTCGAACTCGCCAGTGCCCGAGCGACCGATCGTCTTCTATAAGAACGTATCGGCTGTTCAAGACCCTGACGGGCCTATTCGGTTGCCCAAGCTGTTGCCTACTGGAAAGCCGGACTACGAGGGCGAGTTGGCCGTCGTCATCGGCCGTACCTGCCGCGACGTGGCCGAAGAGGACGCGCTGAACTATGTCGCCGGCTACACATGCGCCAACGACGTAAGCGCTCGCGACTGGCAGCGCGAATGGGGAGGTTCGCAGTGGTGCAAGGCGAAGAGCTTCGACACTTTTTGCCCGCTCGGTCCAGTGCTCGTCGGCACCGACGAAATCCCCGATCCAAACGCGCTCCGAATCAAGACGACCCTAAACGACGAGGTCGTCCAAGACTGGGGGACCGACGACATGATCTTCTCGGTGAAGCAACTCATCGCGTTTCTCAGCGCGGACACGACTCTGCCGGTCGGAACCGTTATCCTGACCGGTACCCCGCATGGAGTGGGCATGGGTCGCACGCCGCCGCTATGGCTCAAGCCGGGGGACCGGGTGGTGGTAGAGATCGAGGGGATCGGCAAGCTGGCTAACTATGTCGAGTAGGTATATGGAACTGAGGGTTCATCTCCTCGTGTTGCTGTACGAGCAGCCGCTCGTTTGATACGACGACCCAGCCGAACACGAGGAGAGCCACGGCCAAGGGCGGAAATAGGCCCTTGACGTGCCTATGACTCGCCACCAATCCAGCGACGCTTCCCACCAATATCCCCAAGCCGATCAGGTCGCCCAGAGGGTGGATCCCGAAGGCGAGTGGTGGGCGGAACCCCATATAGAGGATCGTCGCCCCAATCACGGCTCCGAACCAGCAGAACGCTGCGACAACCCAGCCGACGGCGGAATCGACAGGCGCCGTCCAAGGCAGTGCATGACCGCAATGCGGACACAGCGGCGTGCCACTTTGAGCGGCCCTTCCGCATGTCGGACAGTTGAACGACCGAGGGAACATCCCCCCGTATTCTCACACGGCACACCGTTAACTGAGAATAAATCTTTGTCTGGCTAGACTGGAATCAGCTTCGTTACAGAGTCGACGATGAGCGTTCAGCTTCCCCTTTTCTTGATGCTTTTCCTGGGGCTTTCGTCCCTCGCGGCGGCCGCCCTCACAGACGGAAAGTCGGTCTACACAACCCGGATCGCCGATCCTAGAGCGATTTATCTGACCCCCGACAACTTCCCAGTCCATGCCGACGGCGTCGCTGACGAC
This sequence comes from Fimbriimonas sp., assembly GCA_035550555.1. Classification (GTDB taxonomy): domain Bacteria; phylum Armatimonadota; class Fimbriimonadia; order Fimbriimonadales; family Fimbriimonadaceae; genus Fimbriimonas. The sequence goes on along the minus strand of DASZPA010000228.1, from coordinate 129 downwards.
ACCGAGGCTATTCAGCAAGCCATCGATAAGGTCTCATCGACCACCCGCCAGGGCATCCTTTTTATTCCTGAGGGGCGCTATCGAATCTCGAAGACCCTCCATGTTTGGCCGGGGATCCGGCTGATAGGC
>DASZPA010000227.1:0-19339 GCA_035550555.1 Fimbriimonas sp. | reverse complement strand
CGCTTCACACGCGAGAGGTCGCTGGTTCGAAACCAGCCGTGCCCATCCAAAGCGTTTTGCCAAGCCAAATGGCAACGCGAGAAACCCCGGCAGTTCTAACCAGTCGCGGCTTCCCTGCGTTCCCTCGACCGCCCTTGTCCTTCGAAGCCTTGTCCGCTTCCTAGTCCTCACCGTCATCGTCGGGCATCTCATCACCGGCTCCGAACGCGGGCGGCCGCCAGGCCGCCGAGGTAACGATCGATCAGTTCCTTGAGCCCCGCTGCGATCTCCACCTCGGATGCCTTCCGCTGTTTAATCCGGTCGATCAGTATCTGCTCCGGGCCGTAAAGGTCGACCAGCGCGTCCAAGGCGAAGACCGGGGTGCAGCACACCGCGTGGCTGCCGAGGGTCTGAGACTGCTGCTCGGTGCTGGCGCTGGCGAGCATCGTCATCGTCACTTCGGGGTCTGGTGATATCTCGATCCGTGGTGCCTAGGGGTCGGCATGGAGGCTCGCCCGGTGGACTACTCGGGCCAGCTCGCGCTCACCGACCAAGCCCCCCGCCGGCGTAGCTGCGACATCGGCGCTGAAGCGCCTCCTTGGCCTCGTCTCTCAACAGCTCGCGGCTTGATTCTTCAGCGACCCCGGCGATCCGCAGCAACTCGTACCTCGCGGTCAGCGTCCGCCGTAGATCGAGAGATGGAACCCATCCCGTCACTAGTGGTTTTTAGAGCGTCGCCTCAAGTGCCTCGACACTGGCCTTTGCATTGTCGAGGTAGTTCTGTGCTTCCACGATAGATATCGCGGCGCGGCCAGCTCCACGTCGATCACCGGTATGAGCAATGCGATTGCGCCTGGAGGCCAAGTCCTTCATCTGGTCTCTGGATTTCCCAGCCGCAAGACCACGAGCCTTGTCGACCTGAGCCCAGGGAACACTTTTCCCAACCAAGTTGAAGACAGAGTCGATTTTACGCGGTGAGGCACTGGCGTCACGTTCGATTTTCTCCTTGAGAATTCGCCTCCAACCAAACCGACGGCGGGTCAAGCTCTGCTCGATATCGAAAACCTCACCGAGGGTAACAGTGACCCCTCTTGCGCCGGGGACATCGCCATCCAGAGCTCCGCCTATGTAAGAGGAGGCCTTCTCCGCGATATACACCTCGACCGCCGCAGCAACCGAAACAATCGACTGACGCAGTAGCGGCCTTAACTCGGTTTCACTGAAGTCATCTCGGACAAGTGATCCACTGCCCTTGATGACCACTAGTAGATCATCGGACTCCACACAATCTAATTTCTCAGTGTCACGCTTGGAAATGCGCATTGCGGTTCCAAATGCCTCCCGAAGCTCCTTTCTCATTCGTCGTATTCGCTGGTTGTGAAGGGACCTTGCGAGATCGAGAAGGCGTCTTGCGTCGGAAATGCTTGTCTCAAATACGGCGATGGGTGACGGCTGGGGAGGCCTCGACATAATTGAAGTCAGCGGTGCACCTATTGCTCGGGAAGGTCCAGTTCGACAGGATCGATGGAGTGGACCTCACCGTCGTTCTCGGCAATAGTCACCCGCGCCGATTCACAGCCATCGACCGGCAAGCTGACGACTTCCCAACCGTCTTCGGAGGAGTCGAGCGCGACTACCTCAACTCGTTCGAGATCACACTTCTCACCAAAGCTGCTCTCGAGCTCTTCTTCTCCGGAGGTAGTTAAGTCCGCGATTGCGACCACAGGCTGCTCCGGAACAGCTGCCGAGGCAACTTCTTCATCGGGCGCGGAATTCACGTAGGCGAATGTGCCCGCTCCAGCCGCCGCAACCACCGCAAGGACTGCAATCGACTTGCTGACCCACTGGAAAGTTAGTCTTACATCCTCGGCGCGAGCCACGGCGAGCAGACGTTTGTTGATCCTGTTCAGACCTGGCAAAACCTTCTTGGTCGCCTCGAATTCGCTAAGCGCCTTGTACTTCTCCTCCGCGTCATCGGTAGTTTGGACGCGCATCCAGCTCTTCGACTGCTTGCTCCATTCATCGGATATGGCATCGGCGAAGTCGCCAACCGTGTCATACGGCGAATACAGCCCTGGGCTCCTTTCGAGCTCGTCGACAAGCGCTTGCTTGCGCGCCTTGCCGGCCCGCTTGGAGAGGTCGCTAAGCGCAACTCGGCCGCGTGCCAGAACGAGCGAAGCAAGAAAGACAATCGCGATGACGGCGCCGAGGGCAACGGCGACAGCTATCGCGGCGATCGTGTGATCGCTTCCTTCTAGCTTGCCTATATCCGAGAGCTGCAAGCCCGCGATCAATGCGCCTGCAACGGCGCCGAAGGTGGCGACAAGCCACTTTGCAGTGACCCTAATTCGCTCGGCGGAGCTAGCCAGTTCGTCTTCCACCGAGCTGGCTTTTTGCTCGCCAGTTGGGGTCCCAGCGTCTTTTTCCTCCTCTGGCTTCTGGGATGGGGTTTCCGCGTCGCTGTCACTCATGGTGAGCGCTCCTTGCGTCGTCGGGCTTCACGTAGACGTGGATCTCCACCGGACGCCCGGCGGCCTCAGCGGCACGAAGCAACTCTGGCTCGGTGTCGAGATCGACACGCTTGCCGTGACTGGCGAACACCAGGGGGCGATCAATGCGGTCGGAGGAGTGCGGCAGGGCAACTAGCGCGCCTGGCTCCTTCGCCATCAGGAGCTCGGGGAGATCTAGGTCTCCTGGGCTTAGTTCAATCGGCTCGAGGTCTTTGTCGGAGGGTGCCTTGACCTCGCTCCTGTGCCCTCCTGTCTGGATTGTGATCGGCCCATCGAAATGGGCGTAGATCTTGATCGGCGGACTCACGTCGCTCACGGTGAGATCACCTGAGTGATGGCGCCTTCACTTGATTCGTAGTTTGCGCTCCCGCTGTAGATCGCAGTGATTGCGTGGGTTCCGACCGCCAGGGTTTTCAAGGGCAGGGTTGCCGTATTGCCCGACAGCGGAACCGTCGCAAGCGCTTCGGAGCCCTCCTGGAAGGTCACGGTGCCGGGTGGCGTGCCGCTACCTGGTGATATCGCTTTGACCGTAGCTTTCAGATTGCCCGAGGACCCTTTTGGCGCTGGGTTTTTTGTACTCGTCAGGGTCAGTTCCGTAGAGGCTTTCGTGATCGCCTGACCGAGGGTCGCTTCGCTCGAGGCGTAGTTGGCGTCGCCGGTGTAGTTGGCGGTGATTTTGTATTCGCCCGGGGGCGTCGTTTTGAGCGCGTATTTGGCGATGCCCGAGCTCGAGAGCGGGACCGTCGCCAGGACATTTTTGCCTTCCGCAAAGGTGACCACGCCATCTGGGGTCCCGCCACCGGGAGCAATCGAGTCGACGGTTGCTTTCAGAGTCGCGGAGGAGCCATAGGGAGCCGGATTGAGGCTGCTCGTCAGGGCCAGTTCGGTTGAGGCTTTAGTGACCACCTGGCCCAGGGAGGATTCGCTGCCTTCGTAGGTGGCGTTGCCGTTGTAGGTGGCGGTGATTTCGTAGTTGCCCGGAGGCGCTGCTTTTAGGGAGTACTGCGCAACCCCGGATCCCGAGAGCGGGACCGTGGCGAGGACTTCCGGGCCTTCATGGAAGGTCACGGTGCCATCCGGCGTACCCACGGCTGGGGCGATGGCGTCGACGGTTGCTTTCAGCGTTGCTGAAGAGCCAGAGGGAGCCGGGTTCAGAGAGCTCGTCAGTGCAATTGTCGTTGACGCCTGGGTGATCGTCTGCGTCAAGGGGGGAGATTTGCTCGATTCGTTGTTGGCGTCGCCGCTGTAGGTGGCAATGATCTGGTGGGTGCCCGGTGGCAGCGTTTTGAGCGAGAGAGTGGCGTTTTTGCCCGATAGCTGAACCGTGTCGAGCACGGATTCGCCCTCCTGGAAGGTGACGGTGCCGGCGGGTGTGCCAGATCCCGGGGCGATCGCTTCGACGGTCGCTTTCAGAGTCGCGGAGGAGCCATAGGGAGCCGGGTTCAACGAGCTGGTTAGCGAGGCTTCGGTCGCCGCCTTGTTGACGACTTGGAAGACCGCTTCAGATCCACCTTGGCCGAAGTAGGCGTCACCGCTGTAGAGGGCGGACAGTTTGTGTCCCCCAGCTCCCAGGGCGGTCGTTTTGAAGGTGGCGCTGCCTTTGCTCATATTCGCCACTTTGAGGGTGTTTCCGCCGTCCAGGAAGGTGATCGTCCCCACCGGAGTCGGAGCCCCTTCGCCGGTGGGCGTCACTTTTGCTGTCAAGGTCACCTGCTGGCCGTGAGCGGAAGGATTCGGAGTGCTCGCGAGCGAGACTTCAGGCGCGTAGACGAACTGATCGGCTAGACTCGTTGCGCTCGTACCGGCAGGCGTCGAGACCGTCACGTCAACCGTGCCGTGCCCAGGGGGAACGGTCGCGGTGATCACCGAAGGCGAGCCGACCGTGAAGCTGGTGGCAGGCCTCGAGCCAAATCGGACCGCAGTCGCCCCTCCGAGTCTCGAGCCTGAGATCTGGACTTCCCTCCCCCCTGCTTCCCCGCCCGAGCTGGGGTTGACCTGCGTCACGTTCGGTGGGCCGGAGACGACGTGCACCGTGTGGGGAAATCCCGCTCCTTCGACTTCTTTGCCCGGAATGTAGTTTTCATTACCCGCTTTGTCGCGGAGGTTGATTTTGTAGATGTTCCAGTCGCCGACTTCTGCGCCCTGCGGGAAGGGGACTTCAGCCCGGTAGACACCTTCGGTTTCACTGCCGGAGATGAGTTTCAGAAATCCGATGACGTCTTTTTCAAGCGGCGAGAAAAAGACCACATCGCTCGCGGCAAGGCCCGATTCGTCGTTGACCGCCAGGTCTACAAAGACCGTCTGTGCGCTGGTCGACGTATCGATTTCAGTCGGTTCGATGGAGAGGTCTTTCAATTCGGGAGGCTGTTTGTCTTCGTGTGGTTCTTCGCCTTTGTTGATGACGTCGACGGCGTGGGCGCCTTCGATTTCGGCACCGGGAGTTATGCCTTCGTTGCCATCGTGGTCGCGAAGTCGGACTTTCAGGATTTCCCAGTCCCCTTCTTCGGAGTCGCTCGGGAAGGGCACCTCGAAGCGGTAGATGCCTTCGGTTTCGCTGCCGGAGAGCAGTCTGAAGCCGGTGCTTTCGATGTCCTGTTTATGACCCGGGGACTCGAAGACAATCTCACCCGATTTGAAGCCTGATTCGTTATCGGCGAGGAGCACGTTGACGAAAACTGTCTGTTTGCCAGCGGAAGTATCGACTTCGGTCGGTTCGACCGAGACTTTTTTCAACTGCGGCGGCTGGGTGTCTTTCTGCGGTTCTTCTTCGGGTTCTTCGGAAGCTTCGCTTTCAACCTGCAGAATGTGCGGAAGTTCCAGTTCTTTCAGTTCGAGAAACCCGAGGCGCGATTCGTTGAATGCGGAATCGACAAGAACCACGGTGGCGTTCCAACCTCCGGCTTCACTAAAGTGTTCAAAGGGAACTTTTGCCCGGTAGGTGCCGCTGTCGGCGTCACCAGAGATACGTTCGAAGGAGCCCGATGTCTGAGATTTCCCGCTCGGCGATTGGAACTGGACGTAGCCTTTGTAGAAGCCGGAGAGGTTGTCAGTGATGTGGGCGTTGACGATGACCGTCTGGCCCGAAGAGGTCGTGTCGACAGCGGCCGGTTCGAAGCTAAGTTCGTCGATGCGAGGAGCATCCGCGTCCGCTTCGCCCTGTTCGCTATTAACCTGCACTGAGTCCGGCAGGCCTCTTTCCGCGAGCCCGCCCGCTTCGAGTTCCAGCACGTTGCCGGCTTTGTCGTAGGCGATGAGGGACAAGACTTTCCAGGTCCCGGTTTCGCTGAACTGGGGGAACGTGGCGGTACCTGTGTAGATGCCGTTGGTCGTCGTACCTTCGGTCAATGACAGGCCGGTGCCGGTGGATTGAGATCCGCTTGGGGAGATGAATTCCATGCCGACACCCAGAACACCGCTCAAATTATCGGCCAGGTGGACGGTGACGGTCGCTGTCTGCGGGCCGGCCGTGGTGTCGATTTCTTGGGGTTTGATCGAGAAACCGAGTACTTCAGGCGGCTGAGTGTCTTCTTTTGGTTCATCGCTTGTGACCTGGAGCGAATATGGGAATCCGGCTTCGCGCAGGTCTGAAGCCCTTAGAAGTTTTTCGTTGCCGGCCCGGTCCTTGAGCTGGACGTAGTTCACCGTCCATTCACTGGCTTTGGTGTAGGCGGGGATCGAGAGCTGGGCCCGGTAGAAACCGTCTCGATAGTCGCCTTCGACCAGGGCCGAGCTGGTCGCCGACGCCTGGGAGCCATCAGAGGAGATGAGACCGACCTCAGCGAAGCGCACTCCCGACGGTTCGTCACGCACGTGCGTCCGGATGATCACTTCCGCATCTTCGGAGCCGACTTTGACTTCGGTGGGTTCGATCGAGAGGGAAAGGAGTTCGGGGGGTTGGGTGTCTTCGACTTCCCCACCTTGGACGACGACCGTGTAGGGCAAGCCCATTTCGGCGAGGGTCGGCCAGAGGGTTTCGGACTGGTTTTTGACCGAGTCATTGAGGCGAACCACGTTCACCTTCCAGGTCCCCGCTTCGCTGAAGCGTTTGAAGGTGACCGTCGTTTTGTAGACGCCGTCGGTCGCGGTGCCCGAGATCCGATTGGAGCTGCTGAACGCGCCGAAGACCTGCTGCGGGCTACTGCCCGGAGAGATGAAGGCGATCGTGCCGCTTTCGAAGCCAGCGAGGTTGTCGGTGATGTGGGCTTTGACGGTGACCTGCTGGTCAGCGGCAGACGTATCGACTTCCGCGGGTTCGATCGTTAGGCCGGTGATATGGGGCGGTTCTTTGTCTTCTGCGGCTACAGCCCCGGCTGGAAGCAGGGCCATAGCAATAACCAAGAAGGCAAGTGCCACCGGCGCGAGTCGCAGTGAAACCGAGCCGGACGACCTGGGCGAATTTTGGCCAATGCAAATGGCCTGACCGCGCCCGCCATTAAGGAGCTTGAGTTGACGGGGCCGGGGCAGCACGCCGCGGACCCTCTCATTGTGGATTACGGTCGCGCAATACGTAATACTAGGGTTTTCTTGAGTATTTATGCGCCTTTGCGCGACGTTCCTGAGCTGGACATCTCTAGCCCGCGACTAATGCCGGGCTCTCTTAGAAAACCCGACTCGATCCGGCGGCCAATAGGTTGCAAACACCTTGCCGATGATCCAAGCTCGCTGGCTTTTAGCTGCCTTTGAACCGACCATTCTTCGCCTGGTTTTGCCCTCACACGCGAGAGGTCCTGGTTCGAAACCAGCCGTTCCCATCCTCAAAGTCCCCGCTAATCGCAGATCTTTGAGCCTCAGCAGCATTTGAGAATGCTGCTGAGGGGTCGGAATAGCGGCACTTCTGCCGTTATTCGCGCCCAGTCGGAGCCCTCAGCCAGCGCCTCGAGACGCTCGCCCTCGCCCTCGCCACGGGAACATCAGTGCTGTGGCCATGCCCATTGAAGAATCTCAATGCCCAAGGTTCTTCGCGACCGCTCCCATCTCCGCGGTTTCCGCTGGACTTAGACCGTTTGCTTCCCCTGCTTCGCGCGCTTCCTCGGCGGCCGCATGGCTAAATCCTTCTTCTTCGATTACCTGTTCCGCGACTTCGTAGTGGAGGTTGCGGTCAAATTCGTGTTCGGCCTTATTCTCGGCCGCAGTCTGTCCACAGCCGGCGGCTCCCAGGGGAAAAGCAAGCAATGCCAGGACGATGACGTGGATCTTTCTTTTCTCGAGCATCAGCAACCGTACTTTTGCGCGAGTACCGTCACGGTTTTTCCGTGCGGTTCGCTCTGTTCGCAGATCGTGTAGTGCGAGGGGATGACGATGCCGAAAGTCGTATCGGTGTTTTCAGCCTGAGTGTTGTAGCCCGCCGCCTTCAGTGCTGACTGAGCCTCAGGCAACCTCATCCCAACAACATCTGGGGCTTCTGCTGGCTCTGGCTCAGAGTGAGACTGGGGTTCCGTTTCCACAGGTTCCCGAGCCGGGGCCGCCCGAGATGCCTGGGCTTCCTTGGTCTCCCTAGCCGCTTCTGCCTTCGCCTTTTCGGTTTCCAGTTCGGCTTTTTCTTTTTCCAGCCTAAGAGCTTCAACTTTGCTCGATTCCGCGGAGTCCTCTGAAGGACGTTCAGCCGTATCCGTGGTCGTGCCGCTTCCCCCACAGGCAACCAGGGCCAGCGAAAGAGCAAGGACTAGGCCTCCCCCGATAAAAACCCGACGACTCATCTCGCCCCACTTTCGTAATCGACTGGAGAATCGAGCCTATCTCAAGATCTACCGACCAATCCAGGTAATTTTTTGAATTAGAGATCGAAGGCCCGATCTCCGAGATGCAGCGCCCGCGAGAGTTGCCGGCCTATAGGGGCGAACAGGAGGCCCGGTGCACTTTCAATGGGTGTGAAGGCCACTTCCTACGTCTTCAGCCCCCAGCAAGCAGCTGCGCTGCGCGCTCTGTGCAAGCGGTACTTGAGAAAAGCCGCGCGGGACGAAACAAATGGAGACGGACAGACCTTGGCCACCAATGTCCGTGATGCCCTGGATGAGCTATCGCGTGGCTCTGCCGAGGAAGTCGACAGCAATCAGAGCGGTGCCCCGCTGGGATCTACGTCTGGCCAGCGGTAGTACAGGACCCGTGCTTGATCCAAGATCAGGGCTGTAGCCTGCTCGAGCGTCAGACGCCCAGTGCCCCCTCCCCCACGCGCCTTCTCAGGCGGGCGATAGTGATGCTTGCGTAGCAGTCGCTTGATCTTGCGACGGATAAGTGCTTCTCGATTCTCGTGGCTCGTCCAGTCCACTGAAAGGTCCGCGCGGATCCCCTTGACCAAGTCGCGAGCGATATCAGCGATCGTCGGATCCGCAGTGACGTCCTCGGCGCTGCCGGCGAGCGCGTCGTAGAAGGCCGCCTCCTCCTCGCTCAGGCCCATCTCCTCATGGCGGTGACGGGCCTCGCGCACTTGCTTGGCTAGATCGACTAGCGCCTTCACCACCTCGGCGCCGGTGATCTGGCGGTTCCGGTATCGCGCGAGCACCGCATCGAGCTCATCCCCAAAGAGCTTGGCCTGCATCTGATTCCGGCGACCGCGTGAGCGGATCTCGTCATTGAGGAGCTTCTTCAGGAAAGCGATTGCGAGTGGTGGCTCCGCCATCTTCTTCTGCAGGTCATCGAGGAACTCGTCGGAGAGGATCGACACCTCCGGCCGCTGGTCATCCGACAAGCCGAGGATGTCAGTGACTTCGCCTGCGCCAAGTCCCTCGGAGAAAACCTGCTTAACCGCTTGCCGGGCGGCCTCGCTGGCCTCTCCCTCCGGGGGCGTGTACTTACGAACCGATGCTGCAACCTCGGCGAAGAACTCTGCGTCGTCGAGAAACTCCTCGACCGCAGGATCCGGATTTACTAGCGCGAGCAGACGCGCGAATGCCGATTGCTCGTCCAGGTAGCGCCGCGTCTCCTCTTCGTCCCCCAGCACCATCGCGTGCGCCTGGGCCAATAGAGTGGCTCGCGCGGCCGCATCGAGATCGGCGCGATCCCGCCAGCCGAGACCGTGGAAGAACTCACAGAGAACCTCGTGCTTCTCCCGCAGTTTCGAGATCACCTGACGGACCGGCACCATGGCGTCCTCGACGTCCTTGGCCGCGTAGCGGGGAAGGGCTTTGCGCAGGTCCTCGCCGATACCGATGTAGTCGACGACGAGGCCGCCGGGCTTGTCCCGGAACACCCGATTTACGCGCGCGATCGCCTGCAGCAGGCCGTGGTCCCGCATCGGCTTGTCGATGTACATCGTGTGCAGGGACGGAACGTCGAATCCAGTCAGCCACATGTCGCGGACCACGACAACCTTAAGTGGGTGCTCCGGGTCCTTGAAGTCATCGGCAACCTGCTTCATCTCGGCCTTAGAGCGGCGGTACTTGTTGAGTTTCGGCTCGGTCGCCTGGGCGGTGATGACACATGTCACGGTCTCCTCTCCAAGCGTCTTCTGCAGCCGCTCGGTTAGCTCGACGCAAATCTCACGACTCATACCGACAACCATCGCCTTGCCTTCCAGCAGCTTCTCTCGCTCCTGGAAGTGGACAGCGATATCGGCGGCCACCTTGTCGAGGCGGGCTTTTGATCCGACAACACGGTCGAGCTTCGTCTCGGTCGACACGAGCTTGCCCGCCGCTTCGTCATCCTCCTGCTGAAGGAGCTTTTCGGTTTCCGCCACAAGATCTGCATCGGAGATGTCGAGTGGAACGATCCGCCCCTCGTAGAGGATCCGGACGGTCGCACCATCATCGACCGCCCGACTGATGTCGTAAACGGAGATGTAGTCGCCGAAGGTAAGGCTGGTGGATTTGCGATCGGTCTCGATCGGGGTGCCGGTGAACCCGATCCGGGTCGCGTTCGGGAGCGCTTTGCGTAGGTTGCGGGCAAAGTCCGCGTACTGGGACCGGTGTGCCTCGTCGGAAACCACGATCACGTTGCGCCGCTCGCTCAAGATCGGCATGTCGCCTGAGTTGACCGGCGGAACGAACTTCTGGATCGTCGTGAAGACGATCTCTCCGGCGGGTACCTTGAGCAGCTCATGGAGGCTCTCCGGTCCGCCCGAGACCTCGCCCGCCTGCTTCACCGCTTGGGCAAGGCCGACCTGCCTGGCAAAGGTCTGCATCAGCTGGTCGTCGAGATCGATTCGATCGGTGACGCACACGACGGTCGGGTTCTCGAAACGTGGATCGCGACGAAGCTTCTGTGTGTAGAAAAGCATCGAGTAGCTCTTGCCAGCCCCCTGGGTGTGCCAGACAACCCCAGCACGCCCGTCGCCGTTCATGGCTTCCCAGCTCGCCTCTACGGCGCGATTGACGGCATCCACCTGGTGATACTTAGCCATCACCTTTGTTGTCTTTGACCCGTCGACCTCGAAGAGAACAAAGTTTTGGATGAGGTCGAGCAGGCGACCGGGGGCGAAGGCACCGCGGAGCATTACCTCGAGCTCGGACTTACCCTCACTCTCTGCCGGATCCATCGTCTTCCACTCAGCAAAGTGCTCAGCGGGGGTGTCGAGAGTTCCAACCCGAGCTTGGACCACGTCTGAGACACCAATGACCTCGACAAACCGGTACAGGGGCGGAATGGTTTCCGCGTAGTGCGCGACCTGAGTCGCCGCGGACTCGGGCGTCGCTTTCTCATCCACGGGATTCTTCAACTCGATCTGCCCAAGGGGTAGACCGTTGACGAAAAGAAGCACGTCCGGGCGACGGTTTTTCGACCCCACGATCACCGTGAACTGATTGAGCGCGAGGAAGTCATTCTCATCCGGTTCCTCAAAGTCGACGACCCTGGCGCGAGTCGAGCGCTCGACGCCCTGTGCGTCCACATAGCTCAAAGGAACACGGTCAACTAACAGACGATGAAAGTCGGCGTGATCCTCGACCACATTGGGTGAGCTGACGGCCAGGACCTGCTGCACGACGTGCTCAACAGCGTCATCGGGAAGATCTGGGTTCAGCCGGTCAACCGCCGACCGAAGCCGACTGGCGAGCACCACGTCGCTCCAGCTCTCGCGCTCCGGCACCGAGCCTTCAGGTCCCCGATCCGGACCGTGCTCCACCTCCCAGCCGAGTTCGCCGAGCCACTGGAGCGCTGGCTGCTCAGCGAGGGAGTCCTCAGTAGAGTCGCCAGACGGAGGGTTCATGCGCCCTTGTAAGTCAGCTCAGTCTCCGCCCCAACGCGGATCTGACCCGAAATCAACCGGGGAAGAAGGTCATCGCGAATGCTGGAGAGCGAGGTGTTCTCTCGAACGCATGAGGCAATACGCAAGATTAGGGGTTCGACGCAATGCGCGAAGGTGGCAAGCTCCCTTTTTGGCGGCACAAGCATCGGAAGTGGTCTAAAAGCGCGCTTGCTTATCTCGGCGAAGGTGGTTCCACTTGCACTCGCCTTGATTCGACTCATGTTCGCGCGCATCCAGAACAGGATGTACTCACTTGGTATGCCATCAGATGGAGGAACTGCGATGAATCCTTGGTTCACGGCCAGCGGCACGAAGCTGATCGCTGTGTAACCAACTGGTGCACGTGAGGACATCAGAACCGTCCGTTGTGGAAGCAACCCAGAGCTGATTCGATCCACGCCAACATCGGTTATATGACGCGCCGTATCCAAAAGTATTGGTCCGTTGCGCCCTGATAAATCCTTTGGAGTTACCCAGCAGTTAGTCCCGCCTTCCCAGTAGGCGGGCTCCTTCGTACTAGGCGTGCTCCCGCCAACCACGCGAAGAACTTCTCCAACCCCCCGGACCTCCCACCCGCGTGGGATCCGGCCAATCTCGCTCTCGACAAGATCATCGTGACTGACGAAGTCAACAAACCGCGTCTTGAACAGCCCCGCGGCAATCTCCTCGAGCATCTTCGCGATTCGGCGATTGTTGCTGATCTTGGCGTCCAGCACGCCGAGCATGTGGGAAATACGTAGTTGGTCCCCCAGTGGGGGCAACAGAAGTTTGAAGCCTCTCATTAAAGTCGCGTTGAGCTGCGGCTGCACGCTCCCCGTGCGCGCGCTCTCTACATACGCACTCCACTGAGGCGACTGAAGCACGTACCCCATGAACTTTGGATCACAGCGCGTCTCATCGAACCGAAATCGAACGAGGTAGCTCGCAAATACGGACTTAGGAGGATTCTGCAGGTGCACTGAGGAACCGACGGGACCAGTTCGAGCGATCACCACATCTCCCGACGCGAGAGAATACTTGCCGATGTTCTCATCGGAGATCTCACAGTAGGGAACTGAGTCCCAATCGATGAGTCCGGTCGAGAAGTCGGTGATCCTTAGGAACCGCGGTCCCACTGCCTCGTCAACGGCGCTAGCTGTATAGCCGTAGCGGACATCGGTCGCCAAGCTGCCCAACGTACTCGGTATCCAGTCTTGGCTCTTAGAGCTCATAACCGGCGGACCGCAGCGCCCTCTTTACCTCATCAGTTAAGTGCTCCGACTTGGCGAGCTCTGCGGCAAGTTGGTTGACCAGTCCGGCCATTTTCTCCTCGAACTCGCTCTCGTCTTCCTCGGACTCAGGGGCGCCAACGTAGCGGCCGGGCGTCAGCGCGAAGTCGTGCTTCTCGATCTCATCGAGCTTAACTGCTGCACAAAACCCCTTTACGTCCTTGTACTCCTCCCCTGTCGTCCCCCGCCACGCGTGGTAGGCCCCGGCGATCCGCTCGACCTCCTCCTCTCCGAACTCGATCTGCGTGCGGCTGATCTTGCGGCCCATCTGTCGAACGTCGATGAACAGCACCTCTCCACGACGATCGCGCTCGGTGCTCGACTGCTTATTGCGGTCTAGAAACCAGAGCGAAACGGGGATCTGGGTGGTGAAAAAAAGCTGACCCGGGCAGGCAACGATGCAGTCGACCAGATCGTCACGGACGATCGCCTCGCGGATCTTTCCCTCCCCGGACTGGTTCGAGGTCAATGAGCCATTGGCCATGACGAAACCGGCGCGGCCGTCAGGTGAAAGGTGATGGATGAAGTGTTGGATCCAACCGTAGTTGGCGTTCGAGTTCGTTGGGGCTCCGAACTTCCAGCGAGAGTCCTCGGCGACCTGCGGTGCGCCCCACTTGTCCATGTTGAAGGGAGGGTTGGCGAGAACGAAGTCGGCCTTTAGTCCCTGGTGTTGATCGTCGAGAAGGCTGTCGCCGAGACGGATGTCGCCGGCGAGACCGTGGATCGCGAGGTTCATACGTCCAATTCGCCAGGTGGCCTGGTTGTTCTCCTGTCCGTAAAGCGTGATCTCACGTGCCTGACCACCGTGGTTGCGGACGAATTCGGCCGACTGGATAAACAGCCCACAAGAGCCGCAGGCGGGATCAAGCACCCGACCCTTGTAGGGCTCGAGCATCTCGACCAGGAGTTGGGTTACTGAGCGAGGGGTGTAGAACTCTCCGCCGCGGTGCCCCTCTGCCGCAGCGAAGCTCTTGATGAAGTACTCGTAGGTGCGGCCGAGGATGTCGCGAGCGCGGTCATCGTCATCGCCGAAGCCAACCTTGGCAATAGTCGTAACCAGCTCACCCAGTTTCTGTGAGGGAAGCGGCGCGCGAGCATAGATCCGCGGGAGCACCCCGCGAAGCTGCTCTTCGTTTGCCTTCTCGATCTCGCCCAGCGCAGTGTCGATCCGCTGACCGATGTCTGGCTGATTTGCTGCCGCAAGCAGGCCGTCCCAACGAGCCTTCTTGGGGACCCAGAAGACGTTCTCGGAGATGTACTCGTCACGATCCTCAAGGATTTCGGCGCGCTCCTCATCGCTCTCGGCGAAGAGTTCACTCTTACTGTCGTGGGTGTCGGCCTCCAGCGCGGCACGGCGTCGCTCGAACGAATCAGAGATGTACTTGAGGAAGACGAGCCCCAAGACCAGGTGCTTGTATTCCGCCGACTCGACGCTGCCGCGCAATCGGTCACATGCCTCCCAGAGCTCCGCCGCGAAAGGAAGGTCATGATTTCCCTCCTTTTCCCCCGACTTTTTGCTTGCCATCCGCCTAGCCTATTGGCTGGCTGTGTCTGAACAGCGGGTCGCATCGGGCTCTTTCGAGCCTTTGACCGAGACCTCCGCTAATGCGTCGCGTAGAGCTGAACTTTCACGAAGCCGCCTTCGGCGAGCTGTGCGTTGGCGGAGGCTGTACATGAAGTCGGATTGCGATAGTTCAATCTGAGCTTGCGAACAAAGGGGGTCGTTCCGCTGATCTGGCCGCTCTTGCTGCCTGCGCCAAAGCCCTTTGCGCAGACGACCGACCAGGCTCCGCTTGCGCGCTGGTGCGGTCGGGACTTCACTCTTACGTAGATCGCCTTTGGATGGTCGACGTTGCCGGCGGCGTTCGCTATCGCATATTCCCCGCTTGCCGTTTCTTGTGCGAACTTCTCCCCCGGCACGCCGGCGAGGGCCACACTCACAGCAAGGAAGACCAAGCAAACTGCCAGCCCGACCCCGAATCGCTTCTTGTGCATGATTGCTCCTGTCGGCGTAGATCTGTGCATGGTGGGCGGACTGTTACTCATCTATGTATTTCGCCTTGATCTTCGGTACGTAGTTTGAGCCGCCTATAGATGTTTCATATTCTTCTGCGCCTGTCACCGTTCCATAGACGGTGACGACGTCTTCCTCTGCGGATTCGATTTCACCGAAGCCCGAAACCCAAATCTCATCGGTCCAGAATCCATAGCCTTCATCCGTCACCGAAAGCAACATGAAGGATTCGAATCCTTCCTGGATCTGAAAGATCTGGCCGGTGTAGACGACCTTTTCCCCTACGTACCTGTAGGGGTTCTTGATTAGCTGGTCGTAGTCGATCGTTGTCGCTTCTTCGCGGAAGGCGGCTTCCTTCGCAGCTTCACGTTCTTCCCTTTCGACCACGTTCGCGGCGAATCTGACGTCTTGCCGCGCGCCCCTGAGGCTGGACTGAGCGTCTTCCAACTGCGATTCAGCGTCAGCGACAACGCCCGCGGCGTCATCTCGATTTTTATCGAGGCTTTCGGCCTTCTTGACGAGAGGTTCGGCCGTTTCTTCGGCGGCGGTCAACTCCTGGGTGGGGGGATCGGCGGGATCGCCCTTTGCCTGGGCGGCGAGCGCTTCGGTTTCGTCGGTGAATTCAGGAGCACTGGGCGAGGCTGGAATGAACGCCAGGCCCAAGCCGGCGAGAAAGAGGACGCCGAGTCCTGACGCCCCCAGCTGAGTCAAGCGCTTTGACAGAGGCCATTTTCGGAGCTTGCTGAATACAAACGCCCCCACCGCGATCAAGAGAGCGAGGCCAGCGATTCCCAAGCCGATGGCGGTGGTCGTATCGTGGGCGGACTGTTCGTCTTCGTAGTCGGCGGTAGCTGACTCGATTTCGTCGGCTGCCTGGGTCCGTTCCTCGATTAGTTCGCTTCTGACAGTCTCAACGTTTGCTTCTGCTTCTTCGGCCGCCTCGTCAGCGGTGCTCGCCTTCTTTTCGATCGGTTCGAGCGCTTGTTCTGCGCTGCCGACTTCCGATTCGGCCGCGGAAACCTGAGTGCTTGCCTGCGCTTCGCTCGTTTCTGCGGTAGCTAGATCTTCCGCAGGGTCCGCAGCTGAACACACCGGAAACGAGCAGGTGAGCAAAAGAGCACTGAGTACCGCGGAAAACAGGACGAACAGACGGACTGGCATTTATCGCCTCCCCAACATTGTCTGAATGTTCGAGGAATCCTAATCCAGTGGCTCGCCCATAGTCCAGATCTTTCATCCAACTAAGCGCGGGGACGGACCTTCGCCAGCCGCGCCAACCACCCTCCCCCACCACTAAAGCCGCCACGCCTCCTGCCGATGTCTGTAGAGGATTGGCTGGCGACAAGGAACAGAAGGCGATTAGTGGGCCTGGGCGGGTTGAGGCTCGGGCTGTTGGGGCTTTGTTTCTTGCCGGGGGGTGCTTGGCGCTCTTGTCGGTGGCCCTTCCTCATCCTGAGGGGGCCGATGGGGCGGCGATCGTGTTCACCGCCCTGCCCATGGCGATCGTTGGGGCCGTCTGTGGGCGCTTTGCCGATCGGGTGCCGCTGCGGGTCAGTCACGGCCTGCTGGTCTGCGCCCCCGTTCTCTCTGGCCTGTTCACCTATGAGGCGGCGGTGGCGGCCGGCGTCTATGGCTCGATCCTGGTCTGGGGGACGATGGGTGCCGCCTACTTCTTCCCCAAACGGATCGCGGCGGCTCATTTGGCCTGGACGCTGGCCGTCTACGCGGTGACGCTCGCCGTCGTCCCCAGCACCGCCGGCTTCTCCCCCCTCACCCGCTGGCTCTTCACGGCCATCTCGCTGACCGTGATCATGCTCTTCGTCAGCTTCATCGTCGCTCGCCGCGCCCTGGCTGACCGTCGCGCGCGCAGCTTCTTCGACCTCTCTCAGGACATGCTCTGCACGCTCGATGCCCAGGGCCGAATCGTCGAGATGAACGACGCCTGGGAGCGCCATCTTGGCTATCGGCCCCAGGACCTGGTCGGGACGCACCTGGTCGAGATAACCCACGCCGAGGACCGCGAGCGCGCCATCGCCGAGGCAATCGGCGTCTTCAACGGCAAGCCCTCGAGCGCGCTGGAAAACCGCGTCTGGGCCAAGGACGGCAGCCTGCACTGGCTGCGCTCGAGCGCGGCGCTGGCGGTCGAGGACGGGATGCTCTACGCCCGCGCCACCGACATCACCGAGCTGAAGCGGGTCGAGGCAGAACGCGAAGAGCTGCTCGGCCAGGTCGAGGAGATGGCTCGCCGCGACGCCCTCACCGGCCTGCCCAACCGCCGCGCGCTGAGCGAGGAGATGCCACGGGAGATGGCCAGGGCCAGGCGCCAGGGCTCCGAGCTCTGCGTCGCCATCGTCGACATCGATCGCTTCAAGGCCTTCAACGACACCCACGGCCACCTCGCCGGCGACGAGCTGCTGCGCCGCTGCGCGCGGGCATGGGACGGGAGCCTGCGCGGCGAAGACCTGCTCGTGCGCTTTGGCGGCGAGGAGTTCCTGGCCGTGCTGCCCGACGCCTCGATCGAGCAGGCCGAGGAGATCGTCGAGCGCCTGCGAGCGGCCACCCCCGACGGGACGACCTGCTCCGCCGGGCTGGCCCGATGGGAGGGGTCGGAGAGCCTCGATGAGCTCCTCGCCCGTGCCGACTCCGCTCTATATAAAGCGAAGGCCGGCGGTCGCGACTCCCTGGTGCGGGCCACCTCCCCAGCCGAGGCATAGGGCGCGGGCCCCCCTCGGACACTCGGCTCACGGCCCAGAGCCTCGGCTGGCCTTGGGTCAGGGGGCGGGGTATTGTGCTGACGCTGAGTGTCATCGTCGACCAAGGGAGAGCCGTGAGCGACCTCGTTGCCGTTCTGCTGGGAAAAAGCCGAGAGGGCTTGACGGCTCGAAGGAGATCCTCATTGGTCACCGCGGCGTTTGCCACGGCGCTTTCGGCCCTTGCCCTTGGCGGCACGTCGGCATCGGCGGCTCCTCTGCAGGCTCAGCTTGTCGGGGACGCGGTCCCGGGGCCCAGCGGCGCGGACCCAGAGGGGATGACGCCCCTCGGCGGCCAGCTCGTAATGGAGGCGGAGGACGGCGACCACGGCGAGGAGCTGTGGCGCAGCGATGGTGGGATGCCCACCCTGCTGAAGGACATCCGCCCCGGGGAAGAGGACTCAGATCCATGGGGATTCACGCAGATGGGCGGGTTCATCTACTTCTCGGCGGACGACGGCGTGCACGGCGAGGAGCTGTGGCGTACCGACGGGACGGCCGCCGGCACGACGCTGGTCAAGGACATCAACCCGGGTAGCGAAGGCTCCAACCCCTCCTACCTGACGGTCGTTAACGGACAGCTTCTCTTCGGCGCGGAAACCTCGGCGACCGGCTATGAGCTCTGGCGCAGTGACGGCACCGAAGCCGGCACGGCGCTGGTCAAAGACATCAATCCCGGGGCCCCCGATTCCAACCTCTACCAGGCCACCGCGATGGGCGGGAACCTCTACTTCCAGGCGACCAGCCCAGGCAAAGGCGTTGAGCTGTGGAAGAGCGACGGCACGCCCGGGGGGACCGTGGAAATCAAAGACATCAATGCCGGCGCCGAAGGCTCCTACCCCTACTACCTGACCCCCGTCAACGGGGTTCTCTTCTTCCAGGCCTCCGATGGCTACGGCGTCGGGCAGCACGGAACCGAGCTCTGGCGCAGCGATGGGACGCCGGGGGGGACCGTGGAAGTCAAAGACATCTACCCCGGCACCTCCTCATCGTCTCCATCGGAACTGGAAGGGTTCAACGGGCAGGTCTTCTTCAGCGCGAACGACCCCACCCACGGCTACGAGCTGTGGAAGAGCGACGGCACGCCCGGGGGAACTCAGATGGTGAAAGACCTGAACCCGGGCAGCGAAAACGGCAACCCCGGGGACTTCCAGGCTTTCAACGGCAGGCTCTACTTCAAGGCATTGGACAAAGCTCACGGCTACGAGCTCTGGCGCACCGACGGCACCGAAGCGGGCACGGTGCTGGTCCTGGACATCTGGGCCGGGGAAGGCAGCGGGTACCCCGCCAACATGACTCCCTTCGAGGGAACTCTCTACTTCAGCGCCGACCAACACAGGACCGGCTATGAGCTCTGGTCCACCGATGGCAACGCGGTCGGGCTGGTGGCCGACATCCTCCCCGGCCCAAGCGGCTCGGAGCCCTACGACTTCACCCCGCTCGGCAACGCCCTGTACTTCACCGCGAACGACGGCACCCATGGCTACGAACTCTGGAAGCTCGCGCCGCCGGCGCCCTCGGACACCAGCGTCTCGGTGAAGCTCAAAGGCAAGAAGCTGAAGCTCGACGCCAAAAACCGGCTCAAGCTGAAGATCTCCTGCCCGGCCACCGAGACCTCGGGGGTCTGTAAAGGGAAGGTG
>DASZPA010000226.1:0-6795 GCA_035550555.1 Fimbriimonas sp. | reverse complement strand
GAGGCGATCTCGCAACTGATCAAGGGGCGAACGACCTTCGCGATCGCACACCGGCTCTCGACGCTCCGAAACGCCAGCCGACTTGTTGTGCTCGACAAGGGCGAGATCGCCGAGATTGGCACGCACGAGGAGCTGATGGAGAAGCAGGGAGTCTTCTACAACCTGGTCCAAACGCAGACCGCGATCAACGAAATCATTGGAGTGGGAACGGCATGAGCGCCTTAGCTACTGAACCTATCGATCCGAAGTCCCTTCGGCTCTTCTATGAGCCGAAGGATCGGCTTCGCCTAACTGTGGACGAGCGCGAGTCGTACCCGACCGTCAAACCGGCCTGGGCCTCGCCGCTCACCTACCCGGACAAGTATCTTGCCCTGATGAATGGCAAGGGTGAGGAGATCGCGCTGATCAAGGAGCCGACCGATCTTCCGGCCGAGTCGCTGGTCGCCGTCCGTGAGGAGCTCTCGCGCCGGTACTTGACGGCCGTGATCAAGTCGGTCCTCCACGCCCGAAGCGAGTTCGGCGTGACCTATTGGCACGTCGATACGGACCGGGGCGAGCGTGACTTTGTCACGCAAAGCCTCCAGGAGAACGCCCAGTGGCTGAGTCCGACTCACCTCATGCTAACCGACGTAGACGGCAACCGCTTCGAGCTCCAAGACACAAGTTCCATGGACGCGCGAAGCATGAACTACCTCGCGTCGATTCTGTAGATCGAGGACCGGTTCGTCCGGTCCTTCTATCTAGTAACCCAGATCTCGTGCCCCGCGCCGATACTTCGTGTGAACATACCGTGCGACGGCGTAGATGTTCGGCGACCACTCGGCGGGAGTCAACACTTCGCTGAATCCCATCAAGTATCCGGCCTTCTCCGCCGCCTTCTCGCTCCGTCTATCGAATTTCCCATTTGGATAGGCGATAAACGAGATCGGGTGCCCTAATTGCTTTTGCAGCGTAGCTTTCGACTGCACCATCTCCTTTTGAACTCGGGCATCGGGGAGCAAGCGCAGATCCGCGGGATGGGTCACGGTCTGGCTCTCAACGTCGACCAATCCCTCGCGATCCAGTTGCCTCAACTGGGTCCAATCCATCTTTGGGCGTCCAATGGGCGAGCCCACGTACCCCGTATGCACGAACATTGCACATGGGATGTGCCTTTTCCTAAGCTCCGGATAGGCGTAGGTGTAGAAACCGAGGTAGTTGTCCGCAAAGGTGATGCAAACGGGGTGAGAAGGCAGCTTGGTTCCCCTCGTTAAATGCGAATACAACTGCCGCAAGGTGATGTAGTGCGCGCCGTGACGGCTCAGCCAGTCGATTTCAGCTCGAAGCTCGCCGATCGAGCAGTCGAACCACAGCGACGATGAGGTCCGCGCTGGGATAACATCGTGAAAGGTGAGGCACAAGGTCTGCGGAGGCAGGTTGTGCAGCATGGGAGTGGCGAACATCTCAGAGGAGTGTGACCAACACGCCGGCCACGATGATCCCGCAACCCAGGAGCAACTTGGGCGTGGGCTTCTCTCCAAGGAACAACACCCCCAATGCAACCGCTACAACGAAGCTGAGCTTGTCGATCGGGGCCACCTTGCTGACGGGCCCATTCTTCAAAGCCTGAAAATAACAGAGCCAAGAAGCCCCCGTTGCGAGACCGCTCAGGACGAGATACGTCCAAGTTTTGGTGCCAATGCCATCCAATTTGGCTTCTCGATTGGCAAACACAATCCCCCAAGCGAACAGCAGGATCACCACGACGCGGATCGCTAAAGCCAAGTTGCTTGGAACGTTCTCCACGCCTTTCTTCGCCAGCACGGCGGTGGCTCCGGCGAACAGAGCCGAAAAGAGCGCCCAAATTCGGAAGTCCATGGGCGAATTGTAATGCGAACCGCGCCGCGGCAGTTGTTAGACCATCGAAGGAACGGCAGCCTGGTCCGGCTGTTGCGTGAACTCTTCTGGGAAGAAGTAGGCGTAGTGCAGGGCGACCACGTTTGAAGAGATACCGAACGTGAAGAGAATGCCAATGCCACAGCCCATCAGGCCTAAGAAGGAATAAAGCGTGGCCACAAGGTAAAGCAATCCGAACGCCACCGACTTCCAACCCATTCTCTGAAAAGCGACGGAAATGCGATCGATAGGCCGCTTTGACGTCAATGCTGCAGTCGCTGCGACCAGCAAGGGGCCTTGCACAAGGACCCACCAAACAGCGGCGATGAGGAACGTGACCAAGAAGTCTTCCACAGCCCAGTCCGAGAAATTGCTCTTGAGAAGGCCGTGCTGCGTGATCATGCTGACACATACCCAAAGGAATCCCGGAAGCGAGAGAACACATGCGACGACGACGGTGTTTCCGATCTTGCGAAAAGGCTGAAAGAAGTCTCTGATGGAAGCAGATCCCCGCTTGATGTGGCCGACGCCGAGGGAGATCAGGCACAAAAGGAGGACGTTAGCGACGACCTGCTGCAAGGCCTGAATCACATAACTCCAGGTGCGAATGGTCGGGACCTGCCCAGGAATGAATCGCGTGCCGTAGTTGACCTCGCTGTATACCGAGAAGGCGGAAGCAGCCATCCCGCAGACAATCGTTATTCCGAGAAACAGGAGGGTGCCGAGCGCATACGTGCCCCAAGCACAGCGCAGCATCTCGAACGCCAGCCGCATGCTGTCCCAGTAGACGCCCGGCGACCTTGTCGCGTCGAAAGACCGCAGCTCAGGCCGTGGATAGTTGGACTGGACATTCGAGTCAGGTGAGTACACACCGGTTTATTCCACAGTACAAGAGGGAGGACCTGATCACGCGGCGGCGGTCGAAGGGCGTCTGAAACAAGGAGAGCCCATTCCTAGGCGTCGTTGAGACCGTTTGACGCCCCAATACACGACAGTCACCGCGACGACGACAAGGAAGGCCGCAATGATGAAGCCGTCCAAGCCAAGCTCGGTTGTTACCATCCGCTCCTCTGGGCTCAGCTCCGATACAAAGTAAAAGACCGAGCGCCGGGAATGGACGCACGCTCTTATGGCGAATCGGAACGGTAAGTCTCGGTCAGTGGAAAGTAGGCGAGATAGTGCACTGCCGCCACGTTCGTGACGATGCTAAAGGTGAAAAGCTCCCCGACGAGACAAGCAATCAAGCCCAGTTGCGCGACCAAGTTGGCAACTGCGGCCACGACGCAAAGCATGAGCGCCTTCCATCTCAAGCGGCGGAACGTCTCGATAAACGCACCGAAAACTCCCCTATTGGTCAAAACGGCAGCCGTGGCGGCCAGCAGGAACGGGCCGTAAAGGACCCAATCTCCGCCCAAGGTGAGCAACGTCTCCGTGCCGAGACGGGCAAACGATTCCTGGGCTCCATGCGCTGACGGCAGATAGGGCATCAGCGTTTGAGGAAGCTCCGGAAGTAGCAATACCGTAGCTGCAAGGAGGGCCGCAGCCAGACGGCTGAGTGGCGCGAAAAACGAGTCCAGATCGATCTTGCCGTCTCGCAGTTGGGCGGCGCCCAAGGAAACCAAGCCAATCAGAAAGAGATTGAAGACGATTCTCAGACCAATGAAGACAATAAGGGACCAATTCGGCAAAGGAGGGGCTGGGGGCCGATGTCCCATTTGCCATGGCAATGCCTGCGAAAGCAGCCTAAGGGCTAGGAACCACGAGCCGTCCACGACAAGAAACATGAGGAGGGTACAGGCGCCGTACACGGTGTAGCCCTTCTTCATCATCTCGAAGGCAACGCCGATCGAATCCCAATACACGCCGGGAGGCCGGACTGCTACAAGCCCGAAAGGGGACGGTCGAGGATAGTTGGAGTCGAAATCTGGAGAAGGCGATTCCACGCCGCTTACCCAGTCGCTGGAGCTGGAGGGAACTGCTCAGGCTGTTCCGGCATATCCTCCGGGAAATAGTATGTGTAGTGGAGAGCGACTACGTTTGTGGAAAGCGCATAGGTGAAGATGACGCCGATGCAGCAAGCCACCAGCCCAAGACCGGAAGCCAGCGTTGCGACGAAGTAGAGCAGGCCGAACATGGCGGCGTTCCAGCCCATTCTCTTGTAGGCAACAGAGAAACTCTCCAATGGGGCGCGCTCTGAAATCGAGGCCGCAATAGAACCCAAAAGCAGGGGGCCTTGTGCGAACAGCAGCCACAGGATGGCCAGAAAGAGAGTGAACAAGTAGGCGCCGATGACCGGAGTGGAGAAGCTGTCCTTGGCCAGATCGTGCTGCGTGACCATGTTCAGACAGATCCAGAAGATCCCCGGCAGGGAAAGCACCAATGAAGCCACAAAAGTGTTGGCAGCGCGTCTAAAGGGCAAGAAGAAGTCGGCCATGGCGGCGGTACCGCGTTTCACCTGGCCAACGCCTAAAGAGATCAGGCAAAGGATAAAGACGTTCGCGACAACCTGCTGAACCACCTGAATGGCGTATGCCCATAGCGGAAGCGTGAGAGCTTGCCCCGGCCCGGGGACACCCTTGGAAAAGACGCCCAGGATCGTCGCACCCGAAGCCACCATGCCGATCAGAAGCGTGGCGCCTCCCAAGATCAAGGTCCCTAGAGCGTAGGTGCCCCAATCAGACCGGAGCATATCGAAGGCAACCTGAAGACTGTCCCAATAGACGCCTGGGGGCCGAAAGAACGACCGCCCAAGCGGTCCTCGGTAGTAGTTGGACTCGAACTGCGTGGGTGCTTGCGGGGGCGGCTGCTGCCATCCGCCGGGAGGTGGTGGCTGGGACCAGCCGCCGGAAGGCGGAGGCGAAGGCTGTTCGGGCGGGGTATCAGACATTTGCGCTTACCATACACAACTTCCATAAAATTGTGGAGGTTAAGGGCTCAAAGCCTTGAGAATTACTCCTTCACTTGTAGTGGTCCGCCGTTCGAACCGGGCGCCTTATGAAAGCCGATACGCTGATAGCCGCGTTTGATCCATGGACTCCTCATGGAAAGCTTCCAGGGGAGCCCAGTGCGATAGTCTTCGACTCCCAGCAGCATCATTCCAAGGTCGATTCCAATCACGTCGGAGTCGTACCAATTCTCGTCGGGGCACATCCCGTTCGGGAATCCGTATTTGCCGTAGTATTGGCCGTAATCCTTTAACAAATGGGCCAACATGCTCTTGCTTTCGGCTGGCGTATAGGGCATGGCTGCGAGCGCGCTGGTAGGCGTGATGGTCCCGTTGTCGTGGAAATCCGGCCAAGCTCCAAGTGCCATATAGCCTTTGGGCGTGTCGCAAGCCGAGAGCCCCCAGAAGTCTTTGTCGTAGCCTTTGTGATGGTTCGGGTTATCGATGGCGTATGCTCGATGCTGCAAAGCCGATTCCTTCGTGTCGACCCAGTAGTTGAACCCTTGCGGATCCCGCATCTCCGAGAAATCGTAGAAGCTGTTCGACATCTCGTGCATAAAGAGCGGTCCGCCCACAAGGTAGGTATGGCCGCGGTCGGTGAAGACGCCGCGCGCAATCTTCCCCCAGCCGTCGGTACGAATCGTCGGATCGATTCCGTACGCCTGAATGTAGATCATGTTGAGTTCGCAGAAGCTCGACCAACGAGCGTCGATGAACCCGTCCTCTGGCTTCCAGCCCATGCTGAGGGTCGTTTCGTCCGGCTTGTTTCCGCCATCCGTGAGCATCCACTTCCAATCGATGCGCTTGGCGAACTTATCGGCTTCGGTGGTCACTTCCGAGTCCTTCCAATATTCTTTGGCTTGGATCACGCCGGCCAGGCAGATGCTGGTATCGATGCTCGAGGCTTCGCAGTTCCACTGTCGAGCGCCGGTCTTCCAGTCTACGAAGTGGTAGAGCCATCCGTGCTCGTTCGGCCAAAGAGTGTTGAGATGTCTCAGCGTCACTTTTGTGCGCTCGAGCGCGTCCTTACGAGGCAGCCAATGCCGCTCCACGCCGATGATATAAGCCGGCAGCGCAAATCCCACCGAAGCGCAACTGCCGATGGTGTGGTCGTCGACAGGCTTATGGTTGTCCGCGCGGTCTTTTGAGATTCCCGTCTCCGGGTTCGACTGCTCCCAGAAGAACCGCACTGCGCGGTGCTGAATATCGTCTAGCTGCAAATTGCCTTGGGCAACAAGCACCGAGGCCAGGGTGAGTGCGGCGATCATCGAGATCCGCCTTCAAGCAGCGTCGCTTCTAATTTCATGTCGTCATGGATGCCGTTCAGCCTTAGCTGAATCGGTTCAGCATTAGAGATTGTAACACGACAAAGAGAATCATGTGGTCGACAGTTTCTGCTGATCCGTGTTGGCCCGGATGTCGATCGATGTCACCCGAAGGTCTTTCAACGGCAGATCTGTGTTGTGCCGAGCGGTCACCCAACCATCGATGATCATGGCTTCGAGCGCCATCAGCATTCTGTGGATGATGAGCGTTCGCTTGTCCGGATCGGGCCTAAACTGCTCCGTCGCGTCTCGGATGGCCTGGATGATCCCCGGCCAGTGGTGCTCTCGCTCTAGAAGCTTGAGCATAAAGCCGAATGCTTCGTTGTTGACCGGTAGTAACTTGCCATCGCGTTTGTACGCTTGGATCTTCTGAATCTCGCCTCCAAGGTACCGGGCTTTGTCGAACAGGGTGGCTCCTTCCAGATTCAGGTAGAACTCGTTCGTCTGTTCCAAAACTCCGGGTGCGTTCAAGTCGTTTAGGAAGTTTCCGATCTGCTTGACCTGGTGCAGGTTAAATCCGCTCGATCCGGTCTCTTCGTCTTCATTGATGAACCCTCCCTGTCCCAGCCAAGCCCACGCCTTATCAGGATCCAGATCCAAACCCGAGTCTCTCGCCAGCACCGAGGTGAACGCCTTTAGATCCTGGAACTG
>DASZPA010000225.1:0-2110 GCA_035550555.1 Fimbriimonas sp. | reverse complement strand
GAGGCCAACAGCGTCGAACCCCAGCAATTCAGGTCTTTCCTTCAATTGAACGCTAAGTCCCAAGACCACGAAGGGCGAAGGCCGTTAGCAGCCGAGAAAGGGGTACATTCGGAACCTCCTGCCGACTTGCTTACTCTCAGTCGACCAATTGGCAGCCCGACAACTCCGATTGCTCATCTCAGGTCGATGAGTCATCTCTTCACCATGACTTCGCCGAGCTTCTCCAGATACTGGCGCACCATGATTAGTGCCGTGGCTCCTTCGCCAGTAGCGCTGGCGAGTTGCTTTGTGCTGCCCGCACGCACGTCGCCGCTGGCGAAGACGCCCGGCATCGAGCTCTGGAACGAAGCGTCCGTCTTGATAAACCCCCACTGGTCGAGTTCCAGAGTGCCTGCCAGAAAGCCTGTATTAGGCGTAAGTCCGATAAAAACGAATGCTGCGTCGGCGTTGATCTCGATCTGTTCACCGCTCGCACGGTCGCGAGCGACCACGGTGCGCAACTTTCCCTTGCCCTGAAACTCGATCACTTCCGTGTTGGTCAGGACTGTGAACTTCGGATTGTCAGGACTTTCTCCTGCAGCAGTGCACTCGCCTTGAGATGCGGGAGGAACTCGATCAGGGTAATGTGCTCGGCAAATTGGGTCAGAAAGAGCCCTTCCTCACAGCCGGAGTTACCGCCGCCGAGTACCACCAATTCTTTCGCGCCTTTGTATCTGAAGCAACCGTGCGGGAAAAGCTGAGGAAGCTCCAATCGCTCTACCTCGATTCGGACATGTCTGACGCCAAGTATCGGCACCTCAAGGACGAACTAGAGAGCCAGCTCAAAGAAGCCACGGCCGCCGTTGCGCCGTCATACGAAGAAATTGTGGAACTGTTCGAGAACATCGAATGGCTGTGGAAGGAGGCAACACTCTCAGAACGTCGTCGATTGATCAGCCCGCTGATCGAACGCGTCTACGTGGACATGGAATTGAAGCTAATCGGTGCCTTTACGACACCGGCATTCCGTGGCCTGCTGCATTGCGCAATAAAATCGAGCGACTCAGACATCTTCCTCGCTTCGCCAGAGGAGCTTCAGTCGCCCGATGGTTGGAGTTGGTGGAGACGGGGGAGAATTGAACTCCCCGTCCAGAAGAAGTACGTCAGGGATCTACTACAAGCTTATCTGGGTTTTTAATCTCGCCGGCTGCACGCCACACCAGCAGGCTGGCAGCAAGCACTCCCTGTGGTCTTAGGCAGCGCTCACAGGAATCGGCGCTGCAGCACCCCGACTTAGCGTCGCGGACTCCCTACCCATCGGGGTGAGATAGGGGTCCACGTCGCTGCTAGTTAAGCAGCGAAGGCGAGTTCACGTTCGCCAGTTAGGTTTTGCCACCTGATTAACGAGGTCGATGGCGCCTCGGCTTGCAATCCGGGTACGTCGTTCCCTGTCGAAACCTGTCGTCCCCATGGGTTGTATCCCTATTATAGGCATGAATTGGCGAAAACACCAGAGCATGCGTTCGGATATCGACATGGTCACCAAGAAACTGGACATAATCCGAGTCACCACCGTCGCTGAGATGGAGGAGGCGCTCAGCGTGCGACGTCGTGTGTTTATCGAAGAGCAGCGTGTGCCAGAGCCGCTTGAAATCGACGAGCATGACGCCGACCCCGCTAACAACGCCACATGCCGCCATGTGCTTGCGCGCTGCGACGGTGTCGCGGTTGGTACCGGGCGACTCCTATTAGCGAAGGACGAAAACGGCCAAGTCCACATCGGCCGGGTGGCGGTGTTGGCCGACCAACGTCGTTACGGCATCGGCCGGGCGGTGATGGAGGCTCTCCATGACCTTGCGCGGGAGCAGGGCTTCGACTCGATTACGTTGGCCGCGCAGACCCACGCTATCGGATTCTACGAGCGTCTTGGATATGTCCTTCGGCCGGGCGAGGTGTTCCTCGATGCCGGCATCGAGCATCGCTGGATGGACTTGCGTCTCGGCGGCGACACCGCGCCTTGATTCTCGCGAACCTACGGTAGACTGTGGGCTGCCGAGGTCATGCCTCGACGCTACGCCGATGACCAATGACGCAACTCCCATCCGCCGCCAATACCTTGAGATCAAGCGAC
>DASZPA010000224.1:0-2431 GCA_035550555.1 Fimbriimonas sp. | reverse complement strand
GATGGACATCGAGCTACCCGGCCGACGAACCTCAGCGGACCAACGGACCGAACGATATCGCGATCTCGGAGATGGACCCGAAAAACCGCCACGAGTACAAGACGGACATCCATTGCGAGACGGATTCGCCCGTGCTGCCTTTACCGGCCGAGCCGATCTCGTTCGACAGTTTGGCAAGCGTCACGATCCGTCAAGACGGGGGCGGGACGATTCGCGACTTCCGCCAGGCCCTTGTCACCGTTCACTCCCTTGAGTCCACGGGAACCCCGAGAGACGCGGAGAAGGCGCTCCCCACGGTTCTGACGCCGGATCTGGACCCTGCCGGCGTTAGCCAGCCTGTGGTCGCGTTCACAAGCCAGGCGATCCAGGGCGCGAAAACCGATTACGACAAGGCGATGGCCATCGAGAGGGCAATTGCGGGGCAATGCAAGTACTCCCTTGCGGCAACCGCGGTGCCCAGCGACCGCGAAGCCGTCGACTTTTTTCTCAACGACAGCAAGGTGGGCTACTGCGACATGTTTGCCACCTCGATGGTCGAGTGCGCGCGCGTAGCCGGCATTCCGGCGAGATACGTGGTCGGCTACCTGCCGGACGAACAGAACCGCGACGACCATGGACACACGCTGGTTACCGACCGCGACTATCATGCGTGGGCGGAGCTGCTCTTCAAGGGAGTGGGTTGGGTCGTGTTCGACGCGACGACGGGCGCCCAAGTCAGTACGGACAAGGGCGCGGCGGCCAACCAAACCGGCTTGGCGGGCGTTTTGCCGGGCATCTTGGACATCTTGATCGCGGCCGTCGCAGTCCTGATGGCAGTCGTCTATCTCAAGCCGCGCTTCCAGAAGCGAAGAGTCCGAAAGACCGGACGCGCGGACGTCGAAAGGCTTTACATAAGCTTCGCGCGTACTCTCCAGTCGGTTTCGGGGCAGGGGCGCCAGTTGTCGAAGACTCCCGATGAATACCTTCTCTTGGTGACCCCGTCGCTCAACGGAAGCGCCGCCGAGGCGCAATCGATCAACTCCGCTCTGGTTCGGGCTCTCTATGCCGAAGAAGAGCCGACCGAAGAGACCGTCGCCGATCTCAAAGCTCAGGTCCACAACTTCAAGCGGACGGCGAAGAAAGCCTCGTAACGGGCTACTATTTGAGTGTGAGCGCGGTCGAAAAAGCGTTAAAGAAGTCGGTCGTGCTCATCGCGGGAGATGAGGAGATCCTGCGGCGACGAGCCTTGGATGGCCTCCTCGCTCTTGCCAATGTGCAGCCGGACGACTTCGACCTCGAACTGATGGACGCTCCTTCCAGGCCCGCGGCTGATTGGGTTGCATCCGCAGGGACAGCCCCGTTCTTGGCCGAGAGACGGACCGTGGTGGTTCGGCACCTGATGCAGAGCGACCCGGACAAGGCCAAGAACGTCGGGCTCGCCCAATTGCCCCCGACCTCGCTGCTGATCCTGGTGGCCGACGAGGAGGGTGGGAGCGAAGACCGCACCAGCCGAATGAAGACCAACCTCAAGGCGTGGGAAAAGATGGTCTCCGACTCGGGCGGCGCGGTCCTTCGGTTCGACCAAGACGCAAAGGTCACACACGAGGAAGTGAAAGCCGAAGCGAAGAAGATGGGAAGGAGCATGCCGGACAGGGTGGTCTCTGCTCTGGTCGAGATGACCGGCGGGAGCCTTAGCCGCGCACTGGAAGAGCTTGAGAAGCTTTCGCTCTACGTCGGTCCCTCGGAGAGCATCGGCGAACGAGAGCTGCGCGCCATCGTGGTGCCGTCGCGCGATTGGAACGTCTTCAAAATGACGGACGCCATCGTCTCGAACAACGTGCCGGAAGCGCTTCGGCAGCTTGGAATTCTGGTCGGCTCAGCGGCAAAGGCTGAAGACGCGGCCTATCGCCAAATCCTTCCACAACTGTCTCGAAGCCTCCGGTTGCTTTGGCAAGGCAGAATT
The DNA here is from genome assembly GCA_035550555.1 of Fimbriimonas sp. Lineage (GTDB taxonomy): Bacteria > Armatimonadota > Fimbriimonadia > Fimbriimonadales > Fimbriimonadaceae > Fimbriimonas. Next base: position 489 of record DASZPA010000224.1, on the reverse strand, counting down.
TGCGCCGACCACGGCTGCCTCCCATCGACCGCCCCGGGACACATCCTGGCCGCCTTTCCCGTCAGGCCCAATCTGGCCAAAGAACAGCCCTACCGGCAGACCCAGGTGATGACCACCGCCCGGAAGACCTCGCTTGCCGCCGTCGCAAAGGCACTTCAAGTGCTGAGCGACACCGATGCCAGGTTGAAAGGAGGCCTCCCGTCGTTTTCTCCCGTCGACACGCTCGAGAGAATGGTCTTGGAAATGGCTGCGGCGCTCAGGGTGTGAGACTTTGAGTTTGTGAGTTTGTGAGTTGGTGAGTTTGTGAGTCGGTGAGTGCCCTTGTAGCGAGCGCGCATCTCTTGCGTTGAGGAGGAGCGAGATTACTGCTCCACGTACAGCTTGACCTTCCCTGCCTCCACCCGATCCATCCAATCGTCGAGCCCATCTTCGCCCGAGGTGGCGAGGATTCGGGGAATCTTTATTCGGTTGAACTTCCTGCTTGTAATG
>DASZPA010000223.1:0-3033 GCA_035550555.1 Fimbriimonas sp. | reverse complement strand
AACAGCCCGGCTCGAAGCGAGACGCCTACGGGAGCCAGTACGCTGGACTGAGCACTGGCGGATGCCGCGGCCCCAAAAACGACGAACGCCGCAAAGGCGCTACAAAGTGCAGTTCGACTTGTTACCATTCCTATCCTCCGTGATCCTATCGGACATTTGGGTCGGTTCAATATAGCATCTTTCAAGAAACTGGACTAAAGCGGACTCGGTGGGGAATCTGAAATCAAAACAAAGATTAGGTGACGCTGAAGAGGTTGCCGGGTACATGGCGACGTTTTCCCGGGGTTCGAAGTCGCAGGTCGACCAGACGAGGTTTCGTCTGGCCTTGGCCAACTTCTGGGGTGTGCCTCTCGGGTCCAAGGTCCTGGAGGTCGGATGCGGCCAAGGGGACATGACCGCCGTGTTGGCTCACTTGGTGGGAAGCAGCGGATTGGTGGTCGCCACCGATAGGGCCGATCCCTCGTACGGCGCACCGGTCACTCTTGGCGATTCCGCTTCCCACCTTCTGCAGAGTCCGCTGGGGTCCCGGATCGAGTTTCATTTCAACTTCGATCTGCTGACTGAGGCGCTTTCGAAGGGTCCGTTCGACGGCGCCGTGATGGCGTTGTGCTCGTGGTACTTCGCCTCGATCGATGAGCTGATGGCCACGCTGGTGCGGATTCGCTCCCTTACGAACCGGCTCTACTTCGCGGAATGGGACATGCTGCCTTCCTCGAACGACCAGTTGGCTCATCTTCTTGCCGTTCTGATTCAAGGCCACGTAGGCGCCCTTAGGGATACCACGGCCAACATCAGAACGCCTCTGGCGCGCTCGACGTTCTTGTCCGTGCTTGAAGAGGCCGGTTGGAAGGTTGTGAAAGAAGCTCCGGTGAGCACTTCGGAAATGCTCGACGCTCGTTGGGAGATCGAAGAGTGCTTGTGCATGGACGTAAGGAGCTTCGGGTTGCCGCCGAAACATCAGGAGTTCGTTCAGACCCAGATCGATCTGCTCAAGCAGGTAGCGAGCGCAAACGAGTCTCGTTCGTTGAACGCCTTTGCGGTGGTCGCCGAGCCCGTGTAGCCGGGACCTGATCAGGTCGCGGTCGCAGGGCCGAACCGATTCCTAACAGCCAACAAACCAGCGAACCCGCAGCCTTACGCCACTGGCACATAATTCGCGTTCCACGACACAATGAGGGTCGGCCCCTCGAGGGCGGAGCGTTACATGCAGTTGTCGGGTGTTCTTGCCGAGTTGGAGGCCGAAGCGGTCTACATTCTTCGCGAGTGCGCCGGCAGGTTCGACCGCACTGCCATTCTTTTCTCAGGCGGCAAGGACTCCATCGTCGTCGCACACTTGGCCCGGCTTGCCTTCGCGCCGGCCAAGGTTCCGTTTCCGCTTCTGCATGTGGACACCGGTCACAACTTCCAGGAGACGCTGGACTTTCGCGACGCCTTCGTAGCCAAGTACGGCTTTGATCTTGTGGTGCGATACGTGCAAGACAGCATCGACTCCGGCAGAGTGCAGGAGGAGGAGGGGGTCAGCCGAAGCCGCAACGCGCTCCAGACGGTCACGCTCTTGGACGCAATTAAAGAGCTCAAGCTCGACGCGGCCATTGGCGGCGCGAGGCGCGACGAGGAGAAGGCCCGCGCGAAGGAACGGATATTCAGCCACCGAAACCGCTTCGGCCAATGGGACCCCAAGAGCCAGCGGCCGGAGCCCTGGGGACTCTTCGATACCCGCAAAGCCCATGACGAGCATTTTCGCGTGTTCCCACTTAGCAACTGGACCGAATTGGACGTGTGGCGCTACATCCTCGCCCGTGAGTTGGAGGTTCCAAGCCTCTATTTCAGCCACGAGCGGCCAGTTGTTTGGCGAGACTCTGTGTGGCTTGCCGAAACCGAGTTCTTGGTCAAGGCCCCCGACGAAGTAAGCGAAGTACGAACCGTTCGGTTTCGGACGGTCGGGGACGCGACCTGCACCGGCGCCGTCGAATCCAAGGCCTCCACCTTGGAGGAGATCGTCGAGGAGATTTCGACGGTGCGACTGACGGAGCGCAGCACACGGGCTGACGACAAACGGTCCGAGGCAGCCATGGAAGACCGTAAGCGGCAGGGGTACTTCTGATGCTGATCGGCGAGGAAAACATCGTCCGAATCTCTACGGCCGGTAGCGTCGACGACGGCAAGAGCACAATGATTGGCCGTCTTCTTTACGAGTCGCGAGCGATCATGGACGATCAGTACGCCCAGATCGAGCAGTCGAGCAAAGCAACCGGCGAATCGCGAGTGAACCTTGCGCTCCTGACGGACGGCCTTCGCGCCGAGCGCGAGCAGAAGATCACCATCGACGTCGCCTACCGATACTTCTCAACCGCGAAACGGCGCTTCATCATTGCCGATTCACCCGGCCACACCCAGTACACACGCAACATGGTGACGGCGGCCTCATCGGCGGACGTCGCGATCCTCCTTCTGGATGCCGAGCGCGGCATGACCGACCAGTCTCGCCGACACGCCTTCATCGCTTCACTCCTGCGGGTGCCTCACGTCTTGGTAGCCGTCAACAAGATGGACCTGACCGCTTACTCTCAAACTCGCTTCGACGAGCTGGTGGAAGAGTTTCGCGGCTACGCGGGGCGGCTGTCGTTCGTCGACTTGGACTTCATACCGATCTCGGCGCTTGAAGGAGACAACGTCACCGAGCCCAGTGACCGGATGGACTGGTATCCCGGGCCGACTCTACTCCAATATCTGGAGACGGTCCACGCGGCTGGACGGCGCAACCCGATCGACTTTCGCATGCCGATCCAAGTCGTTCTCAGACCCGATTCTTCCTTCCGCGGCTACGCCGGACCAATCATATCCGGTTCCATTCGAAAGGGCGAGGAAGTGATGGCCATGGGTTCGGGCCTGCGCACGAGCGTCGCAGAGATCCGGGTGGGAGAGGATGTGGTCGATGAGGCGGCAATCGGAGAGAACGCCTTGGTGACGCTGACGGACGAGATCGATATCAGCCGCGGCGACATGCTGGTCCGCCCGCGCAATCCGGCGATC
>DASZPA010000222.1:0-2348 GCA_035550555.1 Fimbriimonas sp. | reverse complement strand
GGAGTCGGAGGCATCCTGGTCCCCTTCCCCGCGATCTTCGTGCTGGACAGACTCCTCGTCCTACTCCACCTGGCTTAGGTCTCACCAACTTGCAAACTCACCAACCTACCAACTTACTCCCCATGAAACTTCTTCGACCAGCAATCGTTATGACCATCCTTTTCGTGGTCTGCTTCGGCCTCGCCTTCCCAGGAATCATGTACGGCATCGGCCGCGCCTTTCCCAAGCAGGCAGACGGCAGCCTCGTCACCGACAAGAGCGGAAAGGTCATCGGCTCTGAGCTGATCGGTCAAGTCTTCTCGAAGCCCGAGTATTTCCATGGCCGCCCAAGCGCGGCCGGAAACGGCTACGACCCGACGTCTTCTAGCGGCACCAACCTGGGTCCGACCAGCGACAAGCTGATCAACGGCATCCACAAGAAAACCGCCGACGGAAAGGACGACCCAAGCAACTTCGACGGAATCGTCGATCTGGCCAAGGCGTACCGCCAAGAGAACGGCCTCGCGGCCGATGCCCCTGTACCCGCCGACGCGGTCACCCGATCGGGCAGCGGCCTCGACCCACAGATCAGCATCGAGAACGCCAATATCCAGGCGAACCGAGTAGCCAAGGCCCGCAAGATGACGGTCTCCCAAGTGCAGGAATTGATTAGTCAAAACACCTCGGGCCGGTTCCTGGGAATCTATGGCGAGCCAGCCGTGAACGTCCTGAGGCTGAATCTGGCCCTCGACGGGGCCCAGGGTTAGTACGAACATGAGAACAACCCTAAGGGCGCTCATCGGTAGCGCCGCAGTCTCGCTGTGCATTGGAAGCGCCCATGCTCAAGACGTCTTGAAGCAGTGGGGGATCAGCTACGGCGGGTACCTCGACGCTTACTACCAGTACGATTTCGGCCATCCGCAGGACGGCGACAACGTGAACGGACGCGGCATCGACATCGCCCACAACAGGCCGAATCTGGCTTTCGCAGAACTGGACTTGAGCCGGGCGACCTCGGCAAAGTCGCCCTTCGGATTCACGCTCGACCTGTACGTGGGAAGGGGCCCGGAGCTCATCAATCTGGCGGAGCCTGGCGGACGCAACAAGTATCGTTACTTCCGCCAACTCTACGTGACCTACGCGGCTCCCGGCAAGAGCGCGGTGACGGTCGACCTTGGCAAGTTCGACACCTGGATCGGCTACGAGGGAGCCGACAACCGCTTCCAAGACGAGTACAGCCGCTCCTTCAACTGGACCTATTCCGAACCCACATACGAGACAGGCCTCCGGGTGAACGCGAAGCTCGGCGACACCCTGAACGGCGCCCTGTACCTTGTGCAAGGATGGAACGAGGTCGAGGACGGAAACGACGGAAAAAGCATCGGCGCAACGCTGAGCTACGCACCGGACGCCAAAACGACTCTTACGCTCCAGAACCATTACGGAGTCGAGGGCTCCGACTCAGTGAACGATGCGGGGTCATACGGCGGAATCGGCTTTGCGAATCCGGGCACGGCAACGGTGAATCTGGTCGATTTCATAGCGTCTCGCCAGGTCACGCCCTCCACGAAGCTGGTTTTCAACCTGGATTACGGTTCTTCCGCTGGGTCGACGAACGGAGGCCATTGGAACGGCGAAGTGGTCTACTTGCGCCAACAGATCGATACGGCGCAGGCGGCTTCGTTGAGGCTCGAGCGGGTAGAGGACTCCGACGGCGTTCGGGTTGGACTGCCGATCAAGCTCTACTCCCTCACCGGAGCCTATGACCGGACCCTCAACAAGTACGCAACTCTCCGATTCGAGCTGCGGCACGACATCGCGGACGCCGACTTCTTCAACAGCAACTCGGGCGCGAGAAAGGACCGCACCACGGCCACGGTGGCGGCGATCGTCAAGTTCTAAGCTGGAGGGTCGCGGCCCCGGACCGGCCTGGACCCTGGTGAGGCAAATGGCGAACGATAAGTTTCGAAGAATGAAGTCCCTTGGGAAAACCAATTCCCGGAGGCAGTCTGAGTCTTGGCAAGGTCGCGGCAAGGGACGCTCGCCAAGAGACAGTGGCGGCGGCAAGGGTCATGGCAGGAAGGAGTGAGGGTAACCCATCCACTATCGAAAGAACTGGATTGGCCTTCTCGCCCGGTATTCAAGCACACCCTAGAACAACGGGGCCGCGACAGGAAGTCCCCGATCAAGGAGAGTCGATACCCAAAAACCTACCTTTCAAACGTTAGGATCGGATTGCGAGCTACCGATCACTCTATATTAGCTATCGCAGGAATAGCAGGCCGATGCCAGCAGAGGGGCGGCGCCGGTTCTAGGGAGATAGGGAACGTTGAGCGGCAAGGATGCACCAAGACGCAGCCCGGCGGTGA
>DASZPA010000221.1:0-1744 GCA_035550555.1 Fimbriimonas sp. | reverse complement strand
ATAATCCGGATCTCTCCGTCCGCGAACTTGGTCGCGGTGAGCCGTCCAAGCTTGATGCCCAGGTTGTCTGCCACCTTCTGCGCAAGCTCGCGGTGAGCCGTCCCTGTGAACAGCTTCATGTTCGAAAAGGCAGAATCGCTTGCTACTGTTGAGATCGCTTCTTCTCCCGCCATTTCTCGGCCCAGCCCTCTTTGGTCTCCTGTCGCGCCCTGCCGAACGCGGCGCCGTCTGCGGGCACGCTATGCGTTACCGTGCTGCCCGCCGCGACGAAGCTGCCGTCCTCTAAGGTTATCGGCGCGACAAGGGTCGAATTGGACCCGACGAAGACTCCGTCGCCGATTGTCGTCTTGCTCTTGACAAACCCGTCGTAGTTGCAGGTGATCGTGCCGGCCCCGATATTGGTCTCGGCGCCCAGCTCGGCATCTCCGATGTAGCTGAGGTGCGAGATGGAGGTCTCCTGTCCAACCGACGAGTTCTTGACCTCCACGAAGTTGCCAATCTTGACCCTGTCCTTCAGAACCGTTCCGGGACGGAGGTTTGCGAACGGGCCGCACTTCACCTCATTCCCCAGCGTGCTCCTGACAAGGTGGCTCATGAGAACCGTGCAGCTTTCGCCGATCGAGGAGTTCTCGATGCGGGTGTTGGGGCCGATCTTGCACGAGGAACCGATCTTGGTTGCCCCGAGAATCGACGTACAGGGCTCGATGACCGTGTCGACGCCGATTTCCACGTCCAGGCCGATATAGGTCGTGTCCGGATCGATGAGAGTCACACCGTCCATGGCGTGCTTCTTCAGGAGCGCCATCCTCATGCCCTTTTCGGCTTCCGAAAGCTGCCACCGGTCGTTTACGCCCAGGAGCACCCCCGGGTCCTGGGTTGAGAAGGTCTGAAGCTTGCCGCCCTGCCCGTGCAGGATGTTCACCATGTCCGTCAGGTAGTACTCACCTTGCGCGTTTGCGTTCTTCAGGTTCTTGATTCCTTTGAAGAGCGCTTGCGCGTCAAAGCAGTAGAGGCTGGTGCACACCTCTTTGATCTTCTTCTGTTCGGGGCTGGCGTCCTTCTCCTCGACGATCCGGCAGGGAACGCCTTTGTCGTCGCGAATCACTCTTCCGTAGCCCGTGGGATCTTCAAGGGTCGCGATGGCCAGGGTGCAGGCGACTCCCTTGTGCTCCTCGAGGATCGCCTCGAACACCTCTTTGCTCAGCAAGGGTGCGTCTCCCGGCGCGATCACCAGCGGACCGGCGTGGTCGACGAGAAGCGGCCGCGTCATCGAGGCCGCGTGGCCGGTTCCAAGCTGCTTGTCCTGCCAGGCGTATTCGTACTTGTCGCCCAGAGCCTCTTGGATCAACTCTCCCCGGTGGCCTACGACGATGACCACGCGTTGAATCCCGGCGGCTTTCATCGCGCGGCCGATGAGCTCGACCATTGGCACGCCCGCCACTTTGTGAAGGCCTTTGGGAAGGTCGGACTTCATGCGAGTCCCCTTTCCACCGGCAAGGATGACTCCTACTGCTTGACTTTCCGGCATTGCAATTGAAAACCCAACACGCAGGTTGCGTTAAGAGGGCCGAATGATTGTGACCGCTTTGGGAGTCCAGCGGCAACCTTGTGGGACAATGGGTGCGATGCCGATCCAAGTCCTGGACCACCCATTGGCCTCCCATCTGCTGGCGGGCCTGCGCGATAAAGAGACGCCGCCACAGGAGTTCCGTCAGCTTTCGAAGTCGTTGACGACGCTGCTGAT
>DASZPA010000220.1:0-17057 GCA_035550555.1 Fimbriimonas sp. | reverse complement strand
GGAGTCGGCCGCCGAAATCGCCGCACCGCCGTCGCAGGCGTCCAGAAGCACCGGGTTGCCGCCGGTAATGGGCTCGACGAAGAGATTCGAGTTGACCCCGCTAGAATCGGCCGCGGCGTACACGACCTTGGTGCCGTCGTCCGAGAGCGATAGCGAGATCACGAAGCTGTAAGTGGGAGCAACAAGCTGCGTCGCGCCCGTCACGCTCAGGCTGTCGACGACATAGATGCCGTAGGGTCCCGCGCCGCCGTTGACCGGGTCGGCTGCCACCACGTACTGGTTCTTGACCACCGGGTTTGCCGCATAAAGAGCGACCGCCGGCGAAATATTCGAATAGATCACATGGTCGCCGCTCCCGTCCGGATTGATCCCGTTCACGTTAAAGCTGTTGTCGCCGTTGTTCGTTTGGGAGGCGTAGATGATCTCGTTTGGCGGCAGCACGCCGTTTCCGCTCGTGGTGGAGGTCGAGGTGCTTCCCGATGCCGTCGCGGTGGCCGTAGCTGTGGCAGTTGCCGTTGCCGTGGCGGTCGCTGTCGCGGTGGCCGTGGCTGTAGCCGTCGCGGTTGCCGTCGCTGTCGCTGTCGCTGTGGCAGTTGCCGTCGCTGTCGCGGTAGCTGTGGCTGTAGCGGCCGTTGCCGTCGCATCGGTTCCCCCTCCACCGCCGCCTCCACCACCGCACCCGATCACGAGCGCGATCAGCGATACCAAAGAGAAGGCCATGACCCTCGAGCGACTCTCGACAAGCGATTTTCTGGAAAGCATCGGTAAAAATCCCCTTTGAAGCAATCGAAGCTATTGAAGAACCTAGACGATTCTTTTACCCGTAAAGATCGAGTCTTCGGGCGCCCACCGTCTCGATCTCATATTTCCCGGGGATGATGACGCGCCTTTTCTCGCGCGCCTCGGAGGGGTCGATCTCCGCTACGAGGATCACTTCCAGAGCCTCGGCAGCGGCCAAAATGCGGCCCGAGGGGTGGATGATCTTGCTTCGGCCGATAAACCGAAACCCATTTTCAGTGCCTACCCGGTTGCAGGTCACGACGAAAACGTGATTCTCGGCCGCCCGGGCAATTGAAATGTGCTCGGCGGAGGCATCCGCGCCCTCCGGCCAGTTCGTTGGCAGCACGATCATATCGGCGCCCATTAAAGCCAACGTGCGAGATGCTTCCGGAGGCCGGAGGTCGAAGCAAATGAGGATTCCGATCTTTCCCCAGCGGGTGTCCCAGACTGGCAGCTCATTCCCTTGGGTAACGAACCGGTCGATGCCGAGGAAAGGAAGGTGGGTCTTGCGATACCTTCGGGGCTCCCGGCCAGGCTCGAAAAGGGCGGCAGTATTGTAGAGCTTTCCGCCCTCCGATTCGATGTAGCCGACAATCGCGCCGATTTCCAGCCTGTCCGTAAGCTCCTGAAGCTGCTGGATGGGTTCAGGATTTTCAGCGGGGATCGCGATTTCCACTCCCTCTTCGAAGCTGTCGGCGCAGTACCCGGTGAGAGCCGCCTCGGGAAACACTGCCAGATCCACCCCTTGAGTCTTTAGGTTGTTGAGGTGCCGTGTGATCCGTGACACATTCGCGGGCGTCTTGCCATAGAAGAGGTCCATCTGGACGGCGGCGACTTTCATGAGATTGTTGATTTTATCGCGGTCCCTTCGGGCAACATCTCCAGGAACGTGTCTTCGTCGATCACCCTCACGCCGAGCTGCTCCGCCTTGGCTAGCTTTGATCCTGCGCCGGGACCCGCTACGACGCACGTCGTACTCTTGCCCACGCTGCCGGAAGCCTTTCCTCCCAGGCTTTGAACCAGCTCTTCGGCGTCTTCGCGGGCGAACTTCTCCAGCTTGCCGGTGAACACGAAGACCTGTCCCGCGAAGGGTCCCGCGGTTGGCCGAACGTTCTCCTCCGGCTCCACACCCAAAGCCAAGAGCGAGTCCACCACCCTCTGGTTTTCTTCCTCCAGAAACCACTCTTGGATCTCGGCGGCGGTGCGGGGCCCCACGTTGGGCACGCTCTCGAGAGCCGCCAAATCGGCATGACGAAGGGTCTCCAGGCTGCCGAAATGGTCGACAAGCTCCTGAGCCCCCCTTTCTCCGACCTCCGGTATGCCAAGCGCAAAGATGAATCGTGCCAAAGGCCGCTTTTTGCTTTCCTCGATGCCCTTCAGAAGATTGTCGACGGACTGCTCGCCCAGTCTTTCCAAGCGGATAAGCTCGTCCCGAAGGTCCTTCAGCCGATAGATGCTTGGGACGTCCCGCAAATAGCCCAACTCCAGGAACCGCTCGATCAGCTTGGAGCCGAATCCGTCGATATCCATCATTCGCCGGCCCACGAAGTGCTCCAGCTTGGTCTGCACCTGCGCGGGACACGCCTTGTTGGGGCAGCGGATGGCGACTTCGCCCTCCTTGCGAACCAAGCTCGTGCCGCAAACCGGGCATTCCAACGGCTCTTCGGGGATGGGAAGGTCCGGCGGCCGTCTTTCTAAAACGGGCCCCACGACTTCCGGAATGACATCTCCTGCCCGCTGCACGTTGACGATGTCACCCTCTCGCACGTCTTTGCGGCGAATGTCGTCCCAGTTGTGAAGCGTGGCCCGACTTACCGTAACGCCACCAACGAAGACCGGCTCCAGGTCGGCGACAGGCGTCACCGCGCCCGTCCGGCCTACTTGGGAGAAGATCCTGTTCAGCTTGGTAAACGCCTGCTCAGCCGGATATTTGTAGGCGATCGCCCAGCGGGGCCCGCGAGCCGTGTATCCAAGTCGCTCCTGCGCGTCGAGCGAATTCACCTTTACGACCACCCCGTCGATACCGAACGGCAGGGTCGAGCGGCTTTCGTGCACGCTTTGGACGAAATCGGTCAGCTCATCGATGCCATTGACGACTCGAGGCTCAGGCCGCACCGCCATCCCAAGCTCCTTCAGCCGCCCCAAGATCGAAGCTTGGGAGTCCGCGAGGCGATTCCCTCGCGTCCCCAGGTCCACGAATCCGACGCCGTATGTATAGAAGTTCAGCTTCCGCTGGGCGGTAAGCCGGCTGTCCAGCTGCCGCAGTCCCCCGGAGGCCGCGTTTCGAGGGTTCACGAAAGGCTGATCTCCCCGTGCGGTGCGAGCCTTGTTCAGGTCCGCGAAAACCTCTTTGAGCATGAGGACTTCTCCACGGATTTCGAGGGTTCCAGGCAGGGGTTCTCTCAGGTTATAAGGGATGCCTCGCACGGTGCGGGCGTTGGAAGTCACATCCTCCCCCTCCGTCCCGTCGCCTCGGGTCGAGGCGACTCTCAGCGCTCCGTCCCTATAGGTTAACGATATAGATGCGCCGTCAAACTTTAACTCGGCGAAATACTCGACCGGCCCGTCGGTACCGAGACCTCGGCGTACGCGATCGTCGAATGCCCGCAACTCATCCAATCCGAAGGCGTTGTCGAGCGAGAGCATGGGAATCAGGTGGCGATGGGAAGGGAAGCCGTCCACCGGCGGCGCGCCGACGCGCATGGTCGGACTGTCCGGGGTCTTTATCTCTGGGTGCGCTTCTTCCAAGTCTTGAAGCTCGCGAAACAGAGCGTCGTACTCGGAGTCGCTGATGACCGGGTCATCTAGAACGTGATATCGGTACAGGTGGTACTCGATCTGCTCTCGAAGCCCGGCGGCGCGGCTGGCGGCGTCCATCGCGCCGATTATCCCCGATACTCGCAGGGTCTTTGGGACCCTTTGAACCTCGCGGCGTCGCAACTCGCCCAAAGAGATATGTTTGAAGGACCTCTCCAGATCGGCTTCGACCTCACTTGTATGTTCGTGGGGATCATGCTGCTCGTCGGGCTCTTCACGCTGTTCGTGAAGGCAGAGAACATCGAGCGCAACTTCCTCGTCGGTGGGTTGACACTCAGTACCGCCCTGTTGGCGATCCCCCTGCTCGACAACGCCTACCGGCACGACTTCCCCAATGGATATGGCAGCCTCTTCGCCGTCTGGCTTCTCGCGGGCCTCGGCTTCGGTATCGGAAGATGGTTCGACCACCTTCTGGGCGCCAGAAGCAGAATGGAGGAGAGAGACGACTCCACTTTCGGCGCCCATTTGGCCGACTGATCCATTCGGCGTTCCCTGTGCCAGTTTCCTCTAGGCGGTCGCGGCGAAAGCCTGACTGAGATCGGCGATCAGATCGTCCACGTTCTCAAGGCCGATGGACAGACGAATGTAGTCGGCCGTCACGCCCGTCGTCAACTGCTCTTCGGGGCTGAGTTGTTGATGGGTGGTGGATGCCGGATGGATTACCAGGGACTTCGCGTCGCCCACGTTCGCCAGCAACGAAAAGATCTGCAGTTTGTCGATGAACTTCAAGGCCGCCTCGTAGCCGCCTTTGATTCCGAATCCCAGGATCGCGCCGAAAAGCCCGCGATAGTGGTACTTCTTGGCACGGTCGTGGTCCTTGTGCGAAGGCAGGCCCGGATAGGTCACCCACGTTACTTGGTCATGAGCCTCCAAAAACTCGGCGACCTTCTGGGAGTTCTCCGAGTGCCGCTGCATGCGGAGATGCAGTGTCTCAATCCCCTGCAGAATAAGGAAGGAGTTGAAGGGAGATATCGCGGCGCCAGTATCCCTTAAGCCCTGCACCCGCGCCTTGATTCCGAACGCCACGTTGCCAAGACCCGGGAAATTCCCAAAGACTTCCCAGAACTTCAAACCGTGATACGAGGGATCGGGCTCCGTAAAGTTCGCGAAGCGGCCGCTGCCCCAATCGAAAGACCCGCCGTCCACGATGGCGCCGGCGATAGAGGTGCCATGTCCGCCGAGGAACTTGGTGGCCGAATGGAGAACGACGTCCGCGCCGAGGTCTAGAGGCTTCAGAAGGTAAGGACTCGGAAGGGTGTTGTCGATCACCAACGGCACCTTGAGCTGCTTGGCAATGGCCGAGACCTCCTCGAACGGGAACGTATCTAACTTGGGATTGCCCACCGACTCGCCGAAGATCAGCTTCGTCTTGTCATTGATAGCACTGCGGAAGCCCTCCGGGTTGGCGGGATCGACGAATCGCACCTTGATCCCGAACTTGGGCAGCGTGTAGTGCAGCAGATTGTACGTGCCCCCATAGAGCGAGTTGGCGGCCACGATTTCGTCTCCTGCTTCAGCAATCGTGGTGATTGCCAAGGTCTCGGCCGCCTGGCCGCTTGCCGTCGCGACTGCGGCCGTCCCACCCTCCAGCTTGGCGATCCGCTGCTCGAAGACGTCGGTCGTGGGATTCATTAGCCGCGTGTAGACGTTCCCAAACTCCTGGAGAGCGAAGAGCCGCGCCGCGTGGCTGGTGTCGTCGAACACGTAGGAGGTGGTCTGATAGATGGGGACCGCGCGTGATTTGGTCGTCGGATCGACCGCTTGGCCGGCGTGAAGAGCCAAGGTCTCAAAGCTGTGCTCGATCTGTTGGGGTTTGGTCTCTGTGCTCATGGTTCTGACTCGATGTTGGTCACATGAGGGGAGCAAAGGGTGGTGGCCGGCGACGTGCCTTTACGGAAAAGCTAACAAACGGCGGCAATTCTCCGGCGCCGCATCGCTTGGATACAGGCGGCGCTGTCTTTTGCCGAACGGAGCTTCCGGTAACCTTGCCCGGGATATGAGGCTGAACAAGAAAACGGTTCGGGACGTCGACGTTGCGGGCAAGCGCGTCTTGGTGCGCTGCGATTTCAACGTGCCCCTGGACGACGGCAAGATCACGGACGACCGCCGCATCGCCGAGGCCCTGCCCACGATCCGGTACCTCCTCGACCATGGCGCCTCTGTTCTGCTGACGAGCCATTTGGGCCGTCCCAAGGCCCATGAACCCGAGTTCTCTTTGAAGCCGGTTGCCGAGAGGCTCTCGGAACTGCTCGGCAAGGAGGTTCCGCTTCTTCCCGACTGCGTCGGGCCGGAAGTCGAAGAGGTCGCCCAGCGGATGAAGAGCGCAGACGTGGTGCTGCTCGAAAACGTCCGCTATCACAAAGAGGAGGAGGCCAACGATCCCGCCTTTGCCAAGCAGCTTGCGTCGCTGGCGGACCTCTACGTGAACGACGCCTTCGGCACCGCTCACCGCGCCCACGCCAGTACCGAGGGAGTGGCGCACTTGCTTCCCGCGGTCGCCGGGTTCCTGATAGAGAAAGAGATCCAGTATCTTGGCGACGCGGTCGACAATCCCAAGAAGCCGTTCGTGGCGATCATGGGCGGCAGCAAGGTCAAAGACAAGATCGCTTTGATCGACAACCTTCTGCCGCGAGTCGATCGCCTCTTGGTCGGCGGTGGCATGGTCTTCACGTTTCTCAAAGCCCAGGGCAAGGAGATCGGCAAGTCGCTCCTGGACGAAGGCAGCATCGACTACGCGAAGAGTCTTCTCAAGCAGAGCGGTTCCAAGATAGTCTTGCCGACCGATGTCGTCGTCACTCACGAGCTCAAGGCTGACGCGGACTCTCACCCGGCCTCCGTCGACGCGATCCCCCTGAACCAGCTTGGCGCGGATATTGGACCGGAGAGCTGCAAGGCGTTCGCCGCCGAGATCGCCAAAGCCGGAACCATTCTTTGGAACGGGCCGATGGGAGTGTTCGAGATGGCCCCCTTCCAGGCTGGAACCAAGGCGGTTGGGCAGGCGATGGCTGAAAACACGGGCGTGACCATCGTCGGCGGCGGAGATTCCGCCGCCGCAGCCGACATGTTCGGATTCTCGGACAAAATGACCCACGTCAGTACGGGCGGCGGGGCGAGCCTGGAGCTCCTTGAAGGCAAGGAACTTCCCGGCATTGCGGCGCTCAACGACCAGTAATGTTCTTCTGTCTTCGCGTAGATCTGGACTATGTGCCCTGGGACACCCCCGACGCGAAGGAGTTCGGGCATGGCGAACCGGCCGTGCTCCTGCGGATGTTGGAGCTGGCACGCTCCACCGGCTACAAGTTCCACTTCTTTATCAGCAACCGCACCATGCAGGCGCTGCCTTCAGAGGCTGAAGCGATCCTCAACGAGGGCCACGACTTGGACTGGCTCTGCAAGCACCCGGAAGAGGCAGCGGCTCGATTTGAGAAGGCCGCAAAGCTGTTCGGCAAGATAGGACACCAGCCAATTGGGTTCGCGTACAAGGGCTCGTGGCCGCATTCCGAGTCTTTCGGATGGACTGACGGCTTGAGCTTCTTCAGCGCCATGCCGGGACCTGCTCCAGAGGGCTTGCGGTTCTTCCCGGTGGAAACCAAGAGCGCTCGCGAGGCGATCCGCGCGGGCACGAGCGTGAAGTCTTGGGCCGACACGGCTAAGTCTCAGATTCGTGAAGCCGCCAGCCGCCACCGCGGCGTCACGCTCGTGATACGCCCACAAGTCATGGGTCGCTACGACGCCAAACTCGGCTTCCTCCACGAGATCCTCGACCTAGCCCAAGCCGTAGGCGCCACGCCAAAGTCGCTGCGAGACGTCTTGGCTGAAGGGGGAACTTTATAGGTTGCCCGAATGAAACTTTAACAACCTGCCAACTTGAAACGCCAACTTGCCAACTTGAAACTTGCCAACTTGCCAACTTGCCAACCTGAAACCTACAGTCTCAACGCCTGATCAGCCACTTTCTCGACGAACCGCTGGTCATGGCAGGCGAAGATCACCGAACCCTGGAACTGCATGAGCGCTTGCTCGAGAGTTTCGAGGCTGGGGAGGTCGAGGTGGTTGGTGGGCTCGTCCAGGATCAGCACGTTGGCCTCGCACAAAAGCAGCCGAACCAGCTCGACCCGTGTCCTCTCTCCCACCGATAGCACCTCCATCTTCCTCAGCACGAAGTCTCCGCGCAGTCCGAGACGGGCGAGCAGGTCTCGGGCACGCTGCGGGTCGAGGTCCTCCAACCCTTCCAGAACGGTTCTGCTGTCGTGACGGCCGAATGACCTGATCTGAGCCAACTGAGCCACCCGCACTCCCAGTCCCCATTCGACCGATCCGCGATCCAACGATGACGGGTCCAAGAGCCCCATGAGGAGCGTCGACTTGCCGGCGCCGTTGGGTCCCACAACCGCCATCTTTTCCCCCCGCGCAAGATCGAAGGAAATGCCTTCAAACAGAACTCGCCCTTCGAACGACTTGGCGAGGTTTCTTGCCTCCAGCGAGATCGCAGAACGGATGGGCGCGGAACCGAGGTCCAGATACATTCCGTCCGCCTCGAAAGGCTTTTCGAGTTCCACGCTCGCCGCCGCGTGGGCCCGAGACTGAATGGCTTTGGCCCGTCTGTCCAACTTGCTTTGGAGCGCCGCGAAATAGGGCTTCGAGAACTTGGATTCGACACCCCTCTTCGGAACCTTGGTCATGTCGGCCGCTCATTGAAGAGTCTTTTCCGCGGCGAACTTAAGCCGGCGGACATCCTGCTTCTGTCGCTCGTACGCATCCCGCTCCTGCGCTTGCCGCTCCTCCTTCTGCTCAAGCATGTCGGAGTAGCCGCCGGCGTAATCGCGCAGGCAACCGTTGCTGAGCTCCAGCGTTCGATCGGCGAAAGCGTCCGCGAACGAGCGGTCGTGGGTGACCGCCAAGACGCCTTCCCGACATGAGCGCAGAAACGACTGAAGCCACTCGCGTCCGGAAAGATCCAAGTGGTTGGTCGGCTCGTCCAACAGCAGGAGGTCCGGCTCCTCGGCCAGCAGCGCTGCCAAGGCCATCCGCATCCGCTCGCCAGGGCTCAGCGTCCGCGGATCTTGGTAAGCGATCTCGCAGGAGGACCCGAGTCGGTGCAGCGCCTTGAGCATCGCCGGCGTGACGTCGAGCTCCGTGTGCATCTCCAAGTCTTGAGACAGCCTGGCAATGCGGCACGAATGTGCGACCTGAACGTGGCCTTGGCTTGGCCTGATCTCACCACAAAGGGTCAGCAGCAGGGTCGATTTGCCACATCCGTTCGGCCCGACCAGAGCGACTTTGTCGCTTCGGCGGAGCGATAGGTGGACTCCCTCGAAAAGAGAGCCCTGTAAGCGGTCGAACTCGACCGCTAAATCGATAGCTTGAATCAAAGAGAAACCCCCCGGCTTGGCGCCGGCTCATTTGCCGCCCGGATTCGGCGGCGATCGACAACGAGGTACTTAGCGGTCTCTCATAACAAGTCGCGAACAGCGACTCGAAGCTATTATGGCTCGGCCGGACAAGACGGCAATAGGCCCATTCCCGCTCATCCCGCGTCGATGATGCGTTTCAGGGCGGCCAACCAAGCGTCAGAATCGTCCAAACGTTTGGCTCTCCTTGTCCTCGCTACGCCGCCGCCGGGGGTTCCGACAACCCGTTGTGCAGCTACAGCCAGTAGGCGGTGGGCCCTCCTCGAGCAGTCGCCTAGGCCGCCGTGCTTGCGAAAGGGGCGACTCTGAGTGACTGTCGCAGAGGTTGAGACCCTGCTGCAAACACGTCCTTCCACCAGCGAGCATCGAGCACCACGGTCTGCTGGGTTGCGCGGGCTGAAACCTTGATCGCATCGAATTCGGCCGCACTCAAACGCGTCTCTTGCGCCCAGCCAGAAAGCAAGCGGTCCAGTTCAACTTCGGATTCGGGCCCCATCTTTCTTCTTATCATAGCCCCACCTTCTTAACGAGCCTCCGCCGGGCTTCGGCTAGCTGGAATCGAACGGTCGCGGCCGGCCGACCAAGCGCCTGGCCGATCTCTTCGCTGGAAAGCTCGCCTGCAACGCTCATCGCAAGTACGGTTCTTAGACCCAAGGGCAGTTCTTGGATCGCCCGGTCGAGCCGATTCAAACAGAGCCGGTCGACGACCTCGGCCTCATGGCTGACCGCGGCTGGGTCAGCGGCAGGCGACGGCAGGTTCAGGTGCGCTCGGACGCCCGAGCGGCGGCGGCTGTCGATCACGGCGTTTCTCGCGAGTCTCATCAGCCATGGGCGGCGCCGCTCGTCACACATGGCCTCGACTTCTCCGATGTGCTGCCAAACCTTCACGAACACCTCCTGCAGCAGGTCCGACGCCGTATCTCTTTGGCCGGTTTGGCCAAAGAGATATGCAAACAGCATTCCGCGATGCTGCTCAAAAACGGCGTCGAAGACGGCCTCTTCACTCGGCAACGATCTCGCCCATCTTCTCTTTGGTGATCACTTCCAGAAGCGGTTGAAGCTGCTTCGGCGCCACGATCTTGCCCATCAGCACGATCTCTGGAATCTTGCTTTGCAGCAGCTCGCGAGATACGTCGCCGTTGAACGTGACCTCGCCCATGATCACAAACGCGCTGGGTTCGGGCAGCAGCTCCAGAAATTCCCGGTTGATCTCTTGCTTGCCCATCACCATCCTCGCCTCGGCCGGCAAGAAGAAGTTCTGGCCGGAAAGCTGGGTGATTTTTGCCGAAACGACGGACTTCGATTCCCTGGGTGCAAAGAACTGGCCGTAGACGCGAATCTCTTTGTAGCCGACGCTGATTACCTCGCCTGAAACGAAGGCTTGGCCGGCGATCAGCAAGATCGTGTTGGCATCCCCTGCCGCGAGCGCCTCTCCCGTCAATCGCACTTGACCCGTCATGCAGTTCACTTTGCAATCCTGCGGAACGGGTACCACGACCCCGACGTCCTCCATTCTCACTCTGGCAAAATAGCCCGCCAGGTGCTCGGGAATCAGAACCAGCCCGACGTCTTCCAACGACTTGATGTGGGCCAAGTCTTCTTCCGTTCTTGCATAGCGCAGGTCCAAGAACCCGACGTCCTCGATGTGTCCAGCCCTGTAGGCTTGTTCCGATTCGCTCATGTGTTTCTCCTATCTCCTGTGCCTGAGCACGAATACCAAAACGCACCCGAGCCCTTACCGTTGGGAGAAATCTGGAAATTTCTCTTTCACCCGGTTGTGCGCCTCAATCACCCGCTCGGGAACGTCGACGTGCTCGATGAAGTCTCTTCCGGCCGGACCGTAGTCGCGCAGGCGAGGGATTTCGCCTAAGAGGAGCGATAGGAACCGACTAAAGCTCCATTGGCCCCGCGGTTCGAGTGTTCCATCGTTTTCGAGGCGAGGCGTGAACGGCGCGAAGCTGATGAAGCGCACGTCTCGGCCTCTCCACGCCCGCTCGAAGGATGCGTGGCTTCGGCGCTGCATAGTCGGGTCCTGGATCAACAGAATCGACTGAGGAGAGACGCCGTTCCGATCCAGCGCTCTCTGCGATTCCCAAGCGTTCTCGCCGCAGTTCGTCGATCGATTCTCAAGAAGGATCTTCGATAGATCCACCCCAAACTCGCCGGTCAATACGTCGCGATAGATCTCCGCTTCGGCTCTGTATTCCACTGGGATCGAAGGAAACCTCTCTCGAACCCTTTGCTTGAGCGATTCCGTCGAATGGCCGATGCCCCCGGAGATCAGCAGCAGCGGTGAGAGAAGCGAAGCTTCGCGGACGGCATCCAACACGAGCGGAGGCGCGCAGGCGCATGCGATCACCGCGTCGGCCCTGATCGGCTCATCCACGTCCCTTCGCGCGAGGAAATCGGCAATGAAATTGATTTCCCTTGCAACGTTTTCACAATCTTCGCCCATCAGAGTTGGCCTTGCCGATCCCCCGCACCCATAATCGCATTCGAAAGCCATGACGCCCGGTTCCAAGACCATACCAACTGTCTTTGCAGTGATTGGGCTTGTCGTTCTTGTAGGGGCGGTCGCCTACTTCCGGGTACCACGAATGCGCGCCAACGCGTTGAACAACGAAGGGCTCAAGGCATACCATTCGGCAAACTATCCCTTGGCGAAACAGAAGTTCGAACAGGCGATCCAAGTCATGCCGCGAATGTCTGGCGCCCATGCGAGTCTTGGGATGGTCCTGTCAGAGATGGGGCAGTATGACGCAGCCAAGCAGGAGTTGGAGAAGGCGATCCAGATTAGCCCCAAGAGACCCGGCCCATATGAAAGTCTCTGGCTGATCGACATTACTCAGAAGTCGTACAACGCGGCCTTGGTCGACTCCCAGCGAGCCGTTCAGGCCATTCCAGGCGATCCGCTCCTCTGGGTGGACCTGGCTACCTCCGAAGAGAAGGTGGGTCAGATCGATCAGTCGGTCCGAGACTGCAAGCATGCCGTGGATCTTGCGCCCGCCAAGTACACCTTCCGAAACACCTACGGCCTGATCCTGGTTCGCGCGCACCGAAGGAAAGAGGCGCGCGAGCAGTGGCAGTTCGTCATACAAAACTCGACGGATTCCGCTCGAGACCGGGCCTCGAGGTACCTCGAGCGGTACCCCGAGAACCCTGCGCCGCGATCACTCACCCATTAGGTGCGGCACCCGCTGCGAATACGGTGCGACAGCAGGTCCGTCGCCCTCCGGATGGTCGACGTAGTACAGCGCGACCGTCGTGTAGTTGTTCGTGTAGGGCTTCCTGTCTTCGTTGCCGCCTTGGCTGCCGTGCTCCAGGTTGAACGTAAGCGACTTGCTGAATGCCACCGGATCTTGGATGTGCCAACGATAGACCGTGTTCTGAATTCCCCGCTTTTCGCCACCGAACTTGTCGTCGTCGTAGTAAGTAACGCCGAAGTACGGGGTCTGGAACGTATGGCCGAAATCCCAGGCTCCGCAGAAGTAGTCCTCCGTGCCGGTGCCGGTGATAGTCGGCTTTTGCGCCCCGTCCACATACCAGATGTCGTTGCCCTCACCCCACCAGCCGTTGCTGTTCGCCTGGACGGTCACGATCGTGCCCACGTAGTGGCCCGCGCCCTTCGTCTCGCAAAGCGTGAGCGGCTTGCCGACCGGCGCAGGGAAGAAGTTGCGGTACGACGTGTGGAAGTAGCGAAGGTCGCGCTGGGGCCGGTCGTCGAGTCGGTAGTCGAGGTTGTAGTAGAGAGCGTCGACGCGCTTGGTTCCCTCGTTGGTGACTGTGATCACGGCGTGCTTCTTGAACGGCATGGGCCAGTAGCAGTTCAGCGCCATGCTTCCGCCCACCGAGACCGGCGCGCTTTCATACTCGACATAAGTGGCAGGTCCCTGCGCGAAGAAGTCGCCAATCGGACATTCGACGGCCGGTGTCGACGCATCGTCCCAGGTCATACGAAGTACGAGCTGACGCAGATGGTCGGGATCGGGCGAGGCGATCGTGAACCACAAGTGCGTGAACCGGCCACTGCCCTTGACGTCCGCGATCGTGAGCGTCTGTCCAGGCTGGACCTGCCGATTGTCCCCGTTGTGCCCATTGGGGTCAGTGCTGGAGGACCGGAGTGAGTGAAAAGGCTTTGGGTCGGCCAGGTCCTGCGGGACTTGGGCGAAGGCCGCAGAGTGAAGGCCCAAGAAGGCAAAGGCCGCCAAAGCAACGAGAGAAAAGGATCGACTGTTCATCTGTGACACCGCGGGCAACCTCGCTCCGCAGGTGCAACGTTACCGTTTTTGGTTACGGCTTAGCGGCTATGGTTGGTGACACATGTCCCCAATCGCCATAATCGCGAAAGCAGGAACAGGAACCGCGGCATGAAGTGGAGGAGATGGGCCTCTTATCGAGGGCGTATCGAGCCACCTGGCAGAGTGGCTTGGACCGATCGAGGTCGTACTTCACGAGAAGGTCTCCGATGAGATCCACATCGACGTGTATGTCATCTCTCCTACCGACGAGCGGCCCTGCTACGCCATAGCGACATCCGGGATGGCCCAAAAGCCGATGAGCCCGCCAGGTACAAGTGATTCCTTTTTTGCCGAGTTGGTGATGCTCTTGCCGCCAGACTGGCCGCCTGATCAGATTCAAGAAGATAAAGGGATGTACTGGCCGGTGGAAGTCCTCAAGCTGCTGACGCGCTACCCACACGAGCAGAAGACCTGCATCTGGTACGGACACACAGTCCCAACCGGCGACAATCCTGATACGCCATTTGACGCGGTCCTTTTGATGGAGCCAGTATTCATGGACTCCACCGCCAGAGATCGACATGTCGGACGGAAGGCGCATCGCATTCCTAGGCGTCGTCTTCCTTCTTGCAGAAGAGCGTCAGTTTGCCATGGACAACAGCTCGTGGGACCTCATCGAGCGAGCCCTGGACTCGGGTCGTATGGATGAGTTTGCCGTAATGACTCCGCGTCGGAAGTCGTTCGTCTAGCCTGTCTCTACTCGTAAAGTCTGCGGTCCATGAAGAACAGATAAAGGCCGGTCTCCGGGAAGTTCTCATACTGCTGCGCCTCGGCAAGGCCGCGAAGCTGACCTCGATGGTAGGTCCCATGGTCGATCACATGCCGAGCAATAGCCTCGACGGTGCGCCGATAGGGGTCGCCTGCAAGGCTTCGATAGGAGACGATTCGATCTAGGTCGTCTTTGGCGAGCAACTCTTTCCAGAGGCTCGTTCTCGCTTCAAAAACGGACGGTTCCAGTTTCGGATCGGGCTCGAAAGGGATCCCTGCAACACGGGAGTACCAGATGTCGGACGCCCATCCAATGTGGCCCATCACCTCGAGGGGCCTCTCCGGCTTGGGCATGTTCTGAGCGGCAGTGAGCCACTGCACATTTGCCCAGAGGTCGAAATCGAAATCTTCGAGAAGAATCGGACGGATATCCATGAGCTACCAGCGGTCGTGAACGTGCTTCTTGATCCGCCGAATGTAGAGGTCCCGGACAGCGTCCATGGTTTTCTCGGGCAGAGGCGCTAAGTCGGATGTCGCACAGTTCTGCTCGACCTGGGTGGGAGTCTTCCCACCTGGAATCGCACAGCTGACGCCGTCGAACATCAGGATCCAACGCATGGCGAGTTGGCCCATGGTCATGCCTTCCGGCACCCATTCCCTCAGTTCGTCGACCGCCTCCAAGCCGATGTCGTAGGGCACGCCTGAGAACGTTTCGCCCTTATCGAAACCCGCGCCTTCGCGGTTGAAGTTTCGGTGGTCGTCCACGGCGAATCTTGTATCGGGCTGTAGCTTGCCCGTTAGCATGCCGCTGCTGAGAGGAAGCCTCACGATGACTCCGACCTGCTTCTCCTTGGCTCGAGGCAGGAACAACTCGGCAGGCCGCTGCCGGAACATGTTAAAGATGATCTGGACCGACTGGCACCCTGGGTACTCCATCGCTTTGATCCCCTCTTCGATCTTCTCGACGCTGACTCCCCAGAACTGGATCTTGCCCATTTCGATCATGCGCTCAAGGAAGTCGAACACCTCGGGGTTGAAGAAGACCTGAGTCGGTGGGCAATGGAGTTGGAGCAGCTCGAGGGTATCGACGCCGAGGTTCTCGCGCGAGCGGTCGATAAACCCTTCGAGGTTCTGAGGGTTGTAGCCTTCGGTAACGTGAGGATCGAGCCGCCGGCCCGCCTTGGTGGCAACGTGAACCTCTTCGATCCTTTCTGAGCGGATTTGACGGATGAGCCGCTCGCTGCGGCCATCGCCGTAGACGTCGGCGGTATCGAAGAAGTTGACGCCCAGGTCCACCGCCCGGTGCATGGCGCGAAGGGACTCCTCATCGTCGACCGGTCCCCACGTTCCGCCAACAGCCCACGCGCCAAAGCTGATGTCCGAGACGTTCCACCCGGTCCTCCCCAAAGCCCGATAGTTCATGCGCTGAGGCTACCGTGTTTGAGTGTTACGTTTGTGAGTTGGCAAGTTTGTGAGCCGCGCCGCCGGTGGGGCTATTTCGCCTTCCTAAAGGCATCGATCTCGGCCTTCTGTTCAACGCCCAATTGCTGAAGCGATGCCTTCCAGGTCTTCTCGTACGGCTCCAACTCGTGCAGCAGCGTCTGCGCGATCGCTAGGTCTCGGAACCACTTGTGATTTGCGGGGACGACCCTCCAGGGAGCGTCGTTCGTTGAGCATTCGTCGAGCGCGTCTTCGTATGCGTCCGTATAATCGTCCCACAGCTCCCGCTCCTTCCAGTCACCAACGGAGAGCTTCCAAGACTTCTCGGGATCCTGCTCGCGCGCCAACAAACGCTGCTCCTGTTCGCCCTTGCTGATGTGCAGATAGAACTTGAGGACGATCACTCCGCTTTCGGTGAGTAGCCGCTCGAAGTTGTTGATGTGGTCGTAGCGCCGCTTCCAAACCTTCTTCGGAACCAGCTTGTGGACGCGCGCAACAAGCACGTCTTCGTAGTGCGAGCGGTTGAAGATCGTCACGTCGCCCTTGCCTGGCGCATGAGAATGGACTCTCCACAGAAAGTCGTGACCGGCCTCCACGCTCGTCGGGACCTTAAAAGGCACCACGCTCGTGGATTGCACGTTGCAGTAGTGCAGAATTCGGCGGATTGCGCCGTCCTTGCCGCTCGTGTCGCGCCCCTGCAGCACGATGAGCATCGAATTCTGCTTGGCGGCATAGAGGAGTTCTTGCAGCTTGGAGATCTTGTTTCCAATTTCGCCCAGGCGGGTAAGCGCCTCCTCTTCGGAGAGCCCGTCGTGGTAGCCCGGATCGACGTCGTTTAGCTTGAACTTCGATCCGGGCTTCACTAGACGGGCATAAGACATGCCTTAGATCGTAACACGCTTTGGGTCTACATCCGTCCTGGGCGTGGAACCTTCTCGTAGGCGGGTAGCACCTCTGTGTATTCGAGGATGCGTTGAACGGGAACGTTCTGAAAGGTCACATATCCGCCCTTCGTAGGCACTTTCACCGTGATTCGAGTCCCAATCTTTTGCTTGGGAGCACGATTCATTCCTACGAGCTGTCGACCGTCCACCATGTATCGACGATTCGGCCAATGCTTATTCCAACTGGTGGTGAAGTAGCCCGGCTCCGACGCCGGGCCGAGCGGCATTCCTGGCACGGAGTAGCCTTTCGTCAACCTTCCGTCAGGCACGTAGCCCGTCCAGAAGACCCAAAGGCAACCGTAACGATCCAAGATGACCGAACGCAAAACAGTGTCTCCCTTGCGTGCGATGCCCCTTTTGACCAGTGCCGCCTGTCTCGCCCGATCTAGCTCGAAATCAAAGACCTTGACTCCCGGCACGAGTTGAGGGCGAGGCACGAATATGGCGGGATCGATCCTCTCCGGATAGTCGTACTGGATGCGGTCGCCTCCCGGGGTAAGGATCGATTCGATGTGACGGGTCTTCGGGTCCACATCGACCGTGATCTTTGTGCCGTAACTGAGGACGAAGTAGCGGTCGAGGTCTCCGTGCCTCACGACCCCGAGTTGCTTGGCTGCTCGACCTTTCAGGAGAAAGTCTATCGTTTGAGGGTCCTCATC
>DASZPA010000219.1:0-25233 GCA_035550555.1 Fimbriimonas sp. | reverse complement strand
ATTAGATCGAACAAGATCGATCAAACCCTGGAGTCCAC
This sequence comes from Fimbriimonas sp., assembly GCA_035550555.1. Taxonomy (GTDB): domain Bacteria; phylum Armatimonadota; class Fimbriimonadia; order Fimbriimonadales; family Fimbriimonadaceae; genus Fimbriimonas. The sequence goes on along the minus strand of DASZPA010000219.1, from coordinate 25,195 downwards.
CCGCCGACTGGTGCTCGTAGAGGCCGATCTTGAAGTGCATCCCCATCACGGCGAAGTCGTCCCCGCTGTGACTGAGGACTAGATCGAAGGGAGAAGAACCATCGGTCTTGACGAATTGGCGGAAGAGGCTTTCGGGATTGCGGAAGATGTCTTTGGGGCCGACAAAGCCTGCCAAGGAGCGACGCATCGAAAGGATCGCGGCCTCGGTGCTGATCGCCGCGCTGGCGCCCTTGGAATCGCTGAGTTGATGTCCCGCTCGGATGGCTCGCCACGGCACATAGTGGGCGACCAGCATGCCGATGGCGCTCTCGATCTGTTCGGCCGTCGCTCCGTGCAAGGCCCCGTAGGCTGCTGCAGACGCGATCGCGCCGTGCACGACATGGTCGATCCGGTAAGTCTTGAGACTGAAAACCTCGGCGAGCCGACCTCGGATCTCGTCCAAGAGAACCATCGCCTTGAGGGCCGTCGCGCCGTCGAGTCCTTTCTCTTGGCAGGCCGCGATTGGAACGGAATAGAAGTCGTTGTGACCGAACTCGCCGGCGGTGTGGCCAAGCGCGGGGTTGTAGCCGAAGTTGGTGCCGTTACTGTCCCACTCGCGGACGGCCGCACAGTTGGCGACAATCGCCTTTTCCGGCTTGACCCGGACTACGGAGCCGAAGACAGAGGCCCCCCTCTCGTCCGGGTAGCTGAGCGCTTCGATGCGAAGGACCGTCGGCGCATTGGTGCGAAGCGCAAGCGCCGAGATGCCGCAGAGAACGGCGTCGGAATGGAAGAGCTGGGTTCGCTGAAGGACGCTTTGAGAGGGTCCACTGCCGAGCCGTCCGGCCATGAAATCAATCGCAAACTGCCCGAGCCCCAACGCCTGGTTCGAATCTCGCGGCAAAACAACCGTATCGCTCACGGGCGAGAGTTTATAGCGAGACGATCCCTTGATGTAGCCGCAATCTGGAAGATTGTTGCGGCATCGCACGAGGCGTTAGTTGGCCCTCAACCATCGAAGCGACGGCTCCTTGAGAGGCTTACGCGAGCACAAACCAATCGCGGCCACATTCGGACGGTCGCCCTTAGAACGCTTTCAGGTCACAAAACCCTCGCGATCAGAGGCCGTCTATGCCTCCTGTAATCGCGCGGAGAAAGTCAAAACGCGATTCTTGAAAGGAGAAAACAAACGTGAAAAAGAATCTAACGAAGATTGCAGCTTTCGGACTGATCGCCGGCGTAGCCGTTTTGCCCGCCACCTCCTTTGCCGCTGACCGGCATCATTGGGATCATCATCGCGACCGGACCAACTGGAACAACATCGCGCTGGGAGCCGGCGCGGTTGGTTTGATCGGTCTCCTCGGCCACAACGACACGTTGGCGACGATCGGATTGCTCGGAGCGGGCTATTCGGCGATTCGCGCCAGCGACGACCACCGGCACTACTACGACCGAGACCACATCCGATACCGACCGGTTTATCGGCACGAGTATCGCCGCTGGTAATTCCAAGAGCTAACCGCGTGAAAGCGGGGGCGGCTGCCTAGGGGAGCCGCCCCTTTTCCGTTGCCGGTAAGCTCTCGCCCATGACCGACTTCGCCCAGTCCTGGACCCTCTCGCGCCAGCGATTCGTCGACGAGATCAAGGACCTCTCCGACGCGCAGCTTCAATGGCGGATGCACCCTGGGTCCCTGTCGATCGGTCAAATGGCGCTTCACGTTGCCGGCGTCGAGGTCTCATTCAGCTCCCAGCTCTTAGGAATCGAGCTCGACGCCGAGAGGGCGCGCCTGAGGAAGGCCGCGACCGACGGCGTCGTGAACGACAAGCCGTTCCCTTGGGAGGATTCGCAGATCACGGCTCTATTGGTCTCGGAGAGTCTCTCGGGTTCGAAGGCCATGGTTGAGCCCGTCTTGACCGATCCTTCGGCACAAATCCTTGAAAAACAGCTTCAGAGCGCCTTGGGTCCCGTCATTACCGGTCAGGGAGCGCTGGCCCGCCTTGGGTTCCATTCGGCCTACCACCAGGGCCAGGCGTATCTGATGAAGACGTCACCGGCATTTCCAAAGGCGTAAGGCTTTGGAAATGCGCGGATGCTTCCGCGCTTTCGGACCGCTGGAGGCAGTGATTCTCAACGGTACGCTCCTGTGAATTAAGGGGATACGCCTCCGGCGCAATAAAAGCGCGGAAGCATCCGCGCACTCCCAAAATAGGTGAGGACATCACATGCCAAAATGGATGTCTAACTTATGGCAGGTCATTCCAAATGGAAAAACATCCGCATCCGCAAGGGGAAGCAGGATGCGATCCGCGGCAAGATGTTCACGAAGCTGAGTCGCGAGATCATCGTGGCAGCAAAGGCAGGCGGCGGCGACCCTGGAATGAACCCCCGTCTGCGTGTGGCGGTCGATAAAGCCCGCGAGGCCTCGATGCCCGTCGACAACATCAAGCGGGCGATCGACCGCGGCACCGGCGCCATCGAAGGCGCATCCTATGAGGAGATCGTGTACGAAGGCTATGGCCCCGGCGGGAGCGCTCTGATCTTGGAATGCTACTCGGAGAACCGCAATCGGACCGTCTCCGAAGTCCGGCACGCCTTCAGCAAGCACGGCGGCAGCATGGCCGAGAACGGCAGCGTCTCCTGGCAGTTCAAGCACGTCGGCCAGATCGTTGTGGACCGAAACGGCCAAGATGAGGACGAGTTCACGCTTTCTGCCTTGGAGGCCGGCGCCGAAGACGTATTGACCGATGAGGACTCGTTCACGGTGGTGACCGCCATGGAGGACCTGCATCGGGTGAACGGCCAACTCGAATCCGGGGGCATCAAAGCCGCCGAGGTTGGCCTCACTTACCTACCTACGAACAAAACGGAGCTGTCGCACGACGACAACGTGAAGCTGTTGAAGCTGCTCGACGCGCTGGAGGAGCTCGACGACGTCCAGGAGACCTATATGAACGTGGATATTCCGGAAGACGTCCTAGAAGAGGTGTGAGCGCCAGCCAGCGCATTCCAATTGTTACTTTGCTGCTGATCGGTGCGAACCTGTCGGGCGCGTTTGCCCGCCAGATCAATCACGATCTAACGCTGGAGTTTGGATTCCGAGCCAACCATCCCAGCATCCAAACTGCTTTCACCAGCCTTTTCCTCCACGAGAACCTGATCCACCTGCTGGGAAATCTCATCTTCCTTGCGGCGGTTGGCGCCGCCGTGGAACTTGCAACCGGCTCCCTTCGCTTTGCAGGCGTTTACTTCGCGAGCGGCATCATTGGACTCGTCTGCAACTATCTGGTGCTGCGAGGGGTCCAGGACCCAGCGCCAATTTTGGGCGCCAGCGGTTGCATCGCGGGGTGCGCCGGCTACTACAGCGTCCGGTATACGGGGCTTCGAGTCCCCGTGGCTCCCAATTTCTCCTTGAGCGTCGCAGCCATCACGGTCATCTGGGTCGTACTTCAAGCCGTTGGAGCGGTTGTGCGGTTCGGAGACACGAGCGGAGTCTCGTTCTGGTCCCATTTGGGCGGATTTGCAGGGGGCGTATTGATCAGCGCGCTTTTCCGGGCGCCCGATCTGACCCAGAAGCGGCTTGGCCACAAGGTTCTGGACGAGATGAACAACAGAGGCCCAGCCGCGGCCGCAGCGGCGGCCCGAAAGCATCTCAAGGAGCATCCAAAGGACCCAAAGGCGTTGGAGCATCTGGCAAGAGCTTCCGCCCAGATGGACGATGAAAAGGGCGAGGCCGACGCCATCCTCGAGCTCTTGGAAGTGCAGCCAGACTTCGAGCATCCTCCTCTTCTTGCCAGGCTTGTGGAAATCGGGCAAGCTGGCCGGCTTGTGAGCAGCAAGAGAACCATGCTTGCCGAAAAGTTCAAGGAGCAGCACCCCGATGTTGCCCGGGCGCTTCTCAAGTCGGTTCTACAGGAGTCGACGACGGATTCTCACCGTCCTGAAGCGATTTTGGCTTTGGCGGGCCTGGAGCGGGACAAGGAGCCGAGCCGGGCGGATGCTTTGCTGGAAGAGCTTGAGCGCTGCTATCCCCTCCACCCGTGCGTCGATCTGGCAAGGAAGCGTGGTTGGGTCACCTAAAGGCCAAGTGGCGCGAGATTCGCCCAAATCTGATCAGCGGCTTTCTTTACTGGGCGTCGCGTACCATCGGCGCAACCCTTCGCACGACGGCCAAGGGGTTTCCCGAGGACGACTCGCGGACTATCTTTTGCGGTTGGCACGGAAGGTCGATGGTCTTCTCGAACTACTTTCGCGGCAGGGGCTACTGGGTGATCATCAGCCAGTCCCGCGATGGCGAAATGCAGAACACGATCTTCACCAGGCTCGGGTTCAAGACGATTCGCGGCAGCACGGGGCGTGGTGGAGCAAGGGCGGCCGTCGAGTCGATTCGGGTGCTTCGGGAAGGTGGGACCATGGCGATCACACCCGATGGGCCGCGGGGTCCTAGCGGCGTCGTGCAGGGCGGCGTGGTGCTCATGGCGCAACGGTCCGGAGCCCGCATGATTCCCGTCGGCGTTTCCGCAAGACCCCGAATTCTGTTTAAGTCGTGGGATCGCTATCTTATCCCCTGGCCGTTCGCCCGGGGCTGTCTAATTGCCGGAGAGCCGATCACTCTCTCGAAGGACGCCTCTGAGGAAGAAGTGGAAGCGGCCCGGCTGAAGCTCGAAACAGAGTGTCAACGCCTCCAAGTAGAGGCGGAAAGGCAATTGGGCCTGCCCGGGTAAAGGGATGCTTTCACCACAAATCCACTAAGGGCAAAGAGTTTCACTAAGAATTAGCCCGCGTGTAAGTTTCGTGCACTTCTTATTCTTAACGGTTAAATTCCGCTCCAAATACTGGAAAATATGAACTCTAGGCATCGGAACCCGTCTCCACGAGACATCCGATAATGTAGGAACGGAAAACCATGAGCGACCTCATTAGCAGACGTTCGATGTTTAAGGCCGGCGGCATGATCGCGGTTGGCCTTGTGGCTCCTCGATGGCTCAGCACGATTGCGCAGGCCGACGTCCTTCGAACCGCGCGAGGAGGGAAAGCCGCTTCCGACACTGTTTTGGTTGTCTGTCAGTTCTCGGGAGGCAACGACGGATTGAACACGGTCGTGCCCTACGCTCAGAAAGCGTATTACGATCTTCGCCCGACGATCGGCATTCAGGAGAATCAGGTCCTCAAGATCAACGAGTCGCTCGGCTTCAACCCTGGACTGTCCGGACTCGCGGAGCTCTACCAACAGGGGAAAGTGGCCGTCATCCAGAACGTCGGCTATCCGAACCCCAACCGCTCGCACTTCAAGAGCATGGAGATTTGGCAATCCGCCAGCCCGGACAGCGCGTTGCGTCATGGCTGGATCGGCCGCCACTTCGATGCCGAGCTTGCCCACCACCCGCTCAATCCCGTCGTGGCGCTCGGGCTCTCTACCGAAAAGCCGCTCGCGCTGGACGGAGCGAACGCAAGCATTCCCTGCTTTGCCAGTTTGGCGGACATGCAGAACATGATCGGCGACGCGGACACTGAGAAGATGCTTCGCGAGATTCAGGGCGCGGCGGCCGCGTCCGGCACCGCGACGAGGGCCGTCCAGCAAGCCAACGAGTCGGCGCTCGACGCGATGTCGATTCTCAGCACCCAGATCAAGAGCTACACGCCGAAACAGACCTACGATAAGACGCCCTTCGGCAACGGGTTCAGGCAGATTGCCCAGCTCATCGCCACGTCGCCCGCAACACGAGTCGTCTACTTCTCAGCCGGCGGCTTCGATACGCACGCCCGCCAGGCCGACCAGCATCAGCGGCTGCTCAAGGGATTCGGCGACGCCGTCAACTCTTTCCAAAAGGAGATGGAGGCCATCGGCAAGGCGGACAAAGTCGTCGTCCTTACTTTTAGCGAGTTCGGCAGGCGAGCTCATGAGAACGCCTCTCAGGGAACGGACCACGGCGCAGCGGCTCCGATGTTCCTGATCGGCACCAAGGTGAAGGGAGGCGTTCACGGCCCCATCCCCGATCTCGCCAGTCTTGAAGACGGAGACGTCGGCCACAAGATCGACTTTCGCGAAGTCTACGCCGCGACCCTCGACCAGTGGATGGGCGGAGACAGCGAGACAGTGCTTGGACAGAAGTTCACGCCGTCAGGCGTGTTTGCGTGAAGACAGGCTGATAGATTTGCAGGTTGGCAAGCAGGGTTTTCCGAGTTGCCAGCTTGCAGACTTCAGCGAACGGTGACGTTCGCCCGCAACAGCTTCCCATGGCAATACGCCGTCACAGTCCCTGGACCAGGCTTTAGAGGGTGAAGGTTGCCGCCTTGGTCGATCGCGCATGATCCTGTCGCACCCCAAATCACGTCGATATCGGCGACAGCCGTGCCGGACTCGGAGAGGACCTGGGCTCTCTGATCTGTTCCGACGCTGAGATCGGAGGGAGCCGAAAGATGCAGCCGTTCGCCGGATGCGGAGGGGCGGGGACCGATAACGACGACTCCATCCGCGACCGGGCGCTCTTTGCCGTCGCTCGGACGGTTAACCGTTACACCCAGAACGTTCATAGTTGTGCTGCCGCCTCCATCCAGGTTCATCGCATCGACGCACCCCAGTCTCGACATCAGGTGCGCAAGCTCGTCGAGCGTCATGCCGTCGCCGGTCTCCTGCCGCCCGTCGACGGCGACCAACAAGAGATCCCCTTCCGCGGTTCGGCCGATCGCGGTTCTTGGGTGCTTCTGCTCCGAGAACTCGGCGCCGAACCCTTCCCGCTCCGCATCCACCTGCACAAGGCCGTTCTTGAGAAGCATCGGCCCACCGCCGATAGCCGAATCCACCTTCGCCCAGTCGAAGCCCGTGGTCTTCAGCGTCAAGGACACTTCAGCTCCGGGACGCAGCTGAGAAAGGTCATCCATCTTGTTTCCCCGCGCAACAAGAACCGCCTCGTCCGCGGCGATCTCCTGTGAGGCGCCTTCGGTTGTGGCCGACACGACACGCCCGCGCAAGACCGTGCTCGGGGTCCACACCGGATTGCCGAATCGAAGCAGAACCCTTACGCAAGGAGCTTCCGAAAGCGCCATGCCGGCATCGGGCGTATAGAGCGTGACCTCGTTCTGGGGGCATCGCCGGTTGATCCCGTCGATCTTGATGTTCGCGGAGCTGGTCTCCACGACGCCCGAAAAGGTGGCAACCGACATGCCGGACACTTCGGGCCCCCATCCAAACACCACGCGCTTGCTGGGCGTTGAAAGAATCCTTCCCTCCCCAACCGCAAGTCCCAGCGGGTCTCCGCTCGGGCCACTCGTCATGGAGAAGAAGTCACCATTGACCCCCGCGAGGGCATCTTGTTCGGCGACGATCTTGCTCACCGGCTCTCGGCTGGTTCCAGATTCCGATTCGAAGGTCTTCTGACCCGCGAGGACCGGAGTTACGCGCAACGCCTGACTGTGGAGCGAAACTCGAAGGACATAGATCGAGCGGTGAGCGTTGAAATCGATCTCCTCACGATAGGCTAGGCCCGGACCGAGGGGTTTCTCCCAGGCGACCGCGCTCGGAGTTGGTTTTTGGAAGGTTGGCGCAAGGCAGAGGAGACCCGCGAGACCGAGAAAGACTGCTAATCGCATATCGACTCCAAGTAAGTTACCGTGCCTGCGTCCGAGTCCAACCGAACCTTGACGCCGAGCGCCACTGGAAGCATGACCTTCTTATGCCCGAACGGAAAGTCCACGATCAATGGGATCCCAAGCCTGCCGAGCCGCTCCTCAACAATCTCGCGCCAGGAGCGTTCGCCAATATCCTTGTCCGCCTTTTCATCCGTGCGAGTCATCTCGCCGATTACGATGCCTGCCGCCTTTTGGATGATGTCGGCGTTGAGGAGGTGCGTGAACATGGCGTCGACCCGGTGGGGTGCTTCGTCGACGTCCTCGATGAAGAGGATCTTTCCCTCGGCGTCAAGGGCTTCGGGCGTGCCAATGCTGTCTGTCAGTAGGCAGAGGCATCCGCCGACCGACTCGCCCACCGCGGCGCCTCCAACGACCGTGGACGGTTTCGGCGCCTCGAGAGGCATGGTCAAATCGCCCTTCAATGCTCGACGAAATGCGTCATACACGTAAGGCTCCCTCGGATAGAAGAGGCTGAGGACCATCGGCGAGTGAAGTGTGGGGAGGCCCCGGCGATTTAGCGCAAGGTGCAACGTGGTGATATCGCTGAATCCGGCGAACAGCTTCCTCGAAGCTGCCATGCGGTCGAAGTCGAGGTAGGGCAGCAGCCGGGCCGATCCGTATCCGCCGCGGTTGCAAAGAATCGCATCCACGCCTGGATCGTCGAACGCGTTCTGGAGGTCTGCCGCACGATGTTGGTCCGATCCTGCAAGGTAGCCATCCGATTCCAGCGCGTGCGGGGCGACGACCACCTTGTAGCCCTCGTCTTCCAACAGCTCGATGGTCGGTCCGAGCTTGGAGCCCGAGAGGGGAGACGCTGGCGTCACCAAGGCGATGGTGTCTCCAGGCACTAATGCGCGCGGCTTCATAGAGGGATTCTTAAGAGTATGACGGTCTTCGACGGATTGCTTCATCTTGAAACCGGAGTTTAAGAAGGTTGCCAACCTGTTACAATTTGTTCCCGGATGAATCAACACGATCGCGCTCCGTCGTTCTCCAAGACCAGGGCCGACCACGCCTTGGAAAGCGCGGCCGACTATGTGGAACTGATCGCCGACCTGATCGAAGAGACGGGAGAGGCGAGAGCCGTCGACCTCGCGGGGCGTCTGGGAGTCAGCCACGTCACGGTTTCAAAGACGCTGAAGCGTCTGGCACGCGAGAATCTTGTCACCGCTCGTCCCTACCGTAGCATCTTTCTCACGGACGCTGGAAAGAAGCTGGCGGAGGACACCCGGGAGCGCCATCGGCTGGTGTTGGGTCTGCTGAACGCCCTAGGCGTGCCGCCTGAAGTGGCGGAGCAAGACGCTGAGGGGATGGAGCACCACGTCAGTACGACCACTCTGCAGGCGATTGAACGGTTTCTCAGCTCCGGGGCTCAGTAGTACAAGCATTTAAACGACGTTTTGAGCCGTGTACACAGCTCTTAAATCGCACTGTCTTGACAAATCGCCAGGATTGGCCCACATTTTGAGCAGGAGTGACCCCCGCGGAGGGCAGTTGACGATCATCGTCTTTTTGAACCTGAAAGAGTAAGTCATGACACGGAATTTGCAGTCATGACTGACGGTTGGCATGTGCCGTCATGGAAGATTGCCGCTTTTCAAATCAGCCAGAGGCAAGCGCTAAAGCCGCTTCAGTCGGAGATAGTCTAAAATTACCCTATGCGAGACAAGGGCCCGCGCAACACTAGGACGATTTCAAAAAAAGGTTCGCGCAGGGGTTCGAAAGGCTCTCAGTCTGATACCCGTGGACGCATCGCTCTGCGCTCGGAAAGATTCGTCGGGCACCAACCTCCCACCTCGAACCCTCAGATGCAGGTTTCCCTGGTGCTCCACGGCACATGCTGCTTGCAGGCCGGAGAGATCTTCGTGGAGATGGAGGCGGGGGATGTGGCGACCCTCCGTCCCGCGGCAAAGCTCGAGTTCCGTCATTGCCACGCTCTTCAGCTCGTGACCATCTCCTTTCCTCCCTCCATGGTCCGTCAAGGAGTGGCAGCGATGCTTGACCCAAGGGCAGTCGCCATGCTCATGAACGCCGCCTCGGCCCACATCACGAAGCTCCCGTCGGAAAGGTTCCGCTCGATTGCCGCTCTTCTGAACTCGCCGTCGTCCAGCGGCCAAATGGGAAATCTGGGTCGCCTACTGATGCTTCTGGAAGCGGTGATCGAGTCGGAAGCCGACACGGTTAAGGTGGTACATGCCGCCGTTCAGCAAACCGTCGATCTTTTCGAGCAGGACTTGGCTTTCGATTGGACTCTTCCGGAACTGGCGGCGAGACTTGATCTTGACCCTTCCTATCTGGCACGGCTTTTCCGGTCGGCAGTGGGGTTGCCTCCTCTGGCCTACCTGGCCATGCTCCGCGCCGAATCAGCCGCCTGGTTGCTTGGCGAAGGTCAAGAGCCCTGCGCGGCTGTGGGCAAGCTTGTGGGATGGGGCGATCCGAACTACTTCTCCCGCCGCTTCCGCCAGCACTTCGGCGAGAGCCCCACGGCCTACCGGGACAGAGTGGCTGCCAGTCACGCGTCAAGGACAAATTAACCAGGACGGACGCCCCGATTCTCTAAGAAGTGGCATTATGCCACCCCGCGTCTTCTATACTTGACATACTAGTCAACAATGCGGAAGTTCGCTCCGTAGAAGGAAGAGCCTGCCCAACGAGGGGCGCCATGTTGGTGTGCCAGTCGCCCATTTTATGTTAGAGATCAAGAACCTATTCGCGCGTGTCGACGACAAAGAGATCCTGAAAGGCGTGAGCCTCTCAGTGAACCAAGGCGAGGTCCACGCAATCATGGGGCCCAACGGTTCCGGAAAGAGCACCCTCGCGAACGTGTTGGCCGGCCGACCGGACTATGAAGTGACCGGGGGATCGATTACCCTCAACGGCGCCGAGCTTCTCGACTTGAGCCCTGAAGAGCGAGCCGCCGAGGGCGTGTTCCTTGCGTTCCAGTACCCGGTGGAGATTCCCGGTGTCACAAACACCTATTTTCTGCGAGCGGCGCTCAATAACGTCCGGAAGCACCGAGGGTTGCCGGAGCTCTCCATGACGGAGTTTCTGAAGCACGTCCGAGGCAAGGCCGAGCTGATGGATATGGACAACTCTCTCCTGACGCGATCCGTTAACGAGGGGTTCTCCGGCGGCGAGAAGAAGCGAAACGAGATCTTCCAGATGGCCGTCCTGGAACCAACGCTTGGCGTGCTCGACGAAACGGATTCAGGACTGGACATCGACGCTCTCAAGACGGTTGCCAACGGCGTGAATGCGCTTCGCTCACCTGAGCGTGCCTTCGTAGTAGTCACGCACTACCAGCGGCTGCTCAACTACATCGTTCCCGACTTCGTGCACATCCTCATGGACGGCCGCATCGTTCGAAGCGGCGGGAAGGAGCTGGCGCTGGAGCTGGAAGCCAGAGGCTACGGCTTTATCGAGGAGGAGTTGGCGGCTCGCGCCTGAAGCATGCTGGAAACGCTTGATCTAAACGCCCGCCCCAGCAGCCTCGTTTCCAACTTCGAGGCTGTTCGCGACCTACTCCGTACCTATGGTCCCGACTCCCTCCAGGAGATGCGCGAGCGCGCCTTCAAAGAGTTCAACAAATTCGGGATTCCGACCTCCAAAGACGAGGAGTTCAAATACATCTCACTCAAGGTCTTGGAGGAGGGCAAATTCGGACCTGCCTACGGCGCGACGGTCGACCGGTTCCAACTGGGACAGACGGTTCTCGGAAAGGTAGACGCCATCACCGTCACGTTCTTGAACGGCGAGGCCGCCATCGAGCTTTCCAGTCATGACGCGCTTCCCGACGGAGTTTTTGTAGGAACGCTTCGCGACGGCTCGTTGGTTCACGAAGAGACATTGATGCGGAATCTCGGCCACGCAGCGACGCTCGAAGGCCGGCTCGGAAGCACCAACGACGAACGGTTCGTCCACCTCAACACGGCTTATCTTGGCGAAGGGGCCTTCATCTACATCCCTTCGGGCGTGGATCTGGAACGGCCGATCCATGTTCAGTGGCTCTCAACCGAAGATCACGGCCCGTTCGTCACGCATCCGCGCAATCTGATTGTTTTGGAAGCCGGCGCCAGCGCAAAAGTGGTCGAATCTTATGCCGGCATGCAAGGCGTGTATTTCACGAACGCGGTGACCGAGGCGATCCTTGGGAAAGACGCGATCTTGGAGCTGACGCGAGTCCAAAACGAGACCTCCGATGCGGTGCATATCTCCACCACAGCCGTCCACCAGGCGGCGGGCTCGACCGTCACGTCGAACAACGTCAGCTTCGGTGGAAAGGTGGTTCGAAACGATGTCAACGTCTGGCTTGACGGCGAGCACACCGAGACCTGGCTCAACGGAGTATCGGTGGGCACGGGCAATCAGGTCATCGACAACCACACCCGGATCGATCATGCGAAGCCAAACTGCCACTCGTTCGAGACGTACAAAGCAGTTCTCGGCGACCACGCCAGCGGCGTGTTCAACGGAAAGATCTTTGTGTATGAGGACGCCCAGAAGACGGATGCAAAGCAGACGAACCAGGCGATGCTGCTGAGCCCGACAGCGGGAATCAATACCAAGCCACAGCTCGAGATCTTTGCCGACGACGTCAGGTGCACCCACGGCGCCACGATCGGGCAGCTTCGAGAAGACGCCCTGTTCTATCTGCGCACCCGGGGCATCCCCGACAAGCAGGCGGAAGCGCTCTTGGTCTATGCGTTTGCGGCAGAAGTGCTAGAGAAGATCTCGGTACCGGAGGTTCGGGACGCGCTGGAATCCCAGCTCTTCTCCAAGCTCGACACTCAAAGCCTTCCGCAAGAGGTGAGATAGCCGAGCCATGGGCTTTTTCGTCTGGCTCACCTTCAGCTTCGTGCTGCTCGTCTTCGTGTTGCCGTGGATTCTCATGGGAATCGCGACCTATCGAGAGAAGAAGGAACGGTCCGAACCCAAGGAGCCCAGTGCTTAGCGCCAAAGCCACCGAGCTCCTTCAGCCGCTTCTCGAAGTTCTTCCCCTCAATGAAGCGTTGGCAAACCTGACACCATCGGCTGCTTGGGGCGGCCCGGTGCTGGCTCGAGCCGAAGCTATCGAGGACACGCTGCCCAACGAGTCGCTCAAAGCCGGTCTTTGGCTCTACGTGGATGACCTCGACCGGTCCCATAGGATCAGCCAGGGAATCGACACGAGTCTCGGCTCGTGGTGGCATGGGATCATGCACCGGCGCGAGGGCGACTTCTCGAACAGCAAATACTGGTTCCGGAGGGCCGGAACCCTTCCGTTTCACATCGAAGGGTATGACCCTTACTCTTACGTGGACGCCGTAGCCGCCGCACGAGGTACGAATCCTTCGGACCTGGTCGTCCTTCAAAGAAGCGAATGGTGTGCGCTATTCTCGTTTTGCGCCGATAAAGACGCGGGAGGAAGCTAGATGTTTATCGTCATCGGAGTCATTGTTATCGCCGTCGTCCTTTTCGGGATCCTCAAAGCGCTGACAAATCGCGGGCCCAGCTCCATGGGTTATTCGAATGGCCGCAATTATCTGCAGCCCGGTAATTCGGATTTCGTCCAGCCGATGTATTCGGAGCCCCCGTTCGTCGAACCAAACCCGATCGCCGAAATTGCGACGATCGCCGCGGCCGAGATCGCCGTCGACCTTGTTGAAGACGCCATTTTCGGCGGAGGGAACGACTTTGACTCGGGCTTTGACGACAACGGCTTCGATGGAGGCGGCGACTTCTTCTAATGCCGGTTTCATCCGCCCGTTCTCTCGATTGGTCAGCAGTAAGAAGTCAATTCCCTGCTGTCGACATCGAAGTCCGCGGAAGACGAGTGGCTTACCTGGACAACGCCGCGACCAGCCAAAAGCCCTTGCCGGTACTCGATGCGATGGAGCGGTTCTGGCGAGAGCAGAACGCAAACGTCCACCGTGGCGTGCATTACCTTAGCCAGGTCGCGACTTCGGAATATGAAGCCGCCCGTGAAGCCGTTCAACGGTTTCTCAACGCACCAACTCTACAAGAGATCGTCTTCACCAAGGGGTGTACCGAAAGCATCAACTTGGTGGCGAACGGGCTTAGCTCTTCTGGTGGTAAGTCGGGAACCCGCGGATCCTCGAACGCTTGGATCGGAGAAGGCGACGAGATTTTGGTCTCCACCATGGAGCACCACTCGAACATTGTGCCTTGGCAAATAGCGGCCGAAAAGACCGGCGCCTCGGTGAAGCCGATTCCGGTCACCGATGAATGCCAGATCGACCTCGACACCTACTCCAAGCTGCTTCAATCGGGCCGAGTGAAAGTTGTCGGCATCGTCCATGTGAGCAACGCCATTGGGACGGTCAATCCGGTCAAGGAGATGACGCGGCTCGCACATGAGGCCGGCGCGTTGGTTTTGATCGACGGCGCGCAATCCGCGCCGCATCTCCTGATCGACGTTCAAGACTTGGATGCAGACTTCTATGTCCTGAGCGGGCACAAGCTTTATGGTCCGACCGGAATAGGCGTTCTTTATGGAAGGAAGACGCTGCTGGAGCAGATGCCCGCCTACCAGAGCGGCGGCGATATGATTCGCACCGTCAGCTTCTCCAAAGGTACGACCTATGCCGACCTGCCTGCCAAGTTTGAGGCTGGAACGCCCAGCATCGCCGGCGCGATCGGACTCGGAAAGGCAATCGATTACCTGGAGAATCTCGGCAATAATTCTTCGCCTTCGCACTTAAGGCACAGCCTGAAATCGACTTTCGATCAGATCGAGCATCAAGAGGCGGATCTGGAACGCTATGGGGCGGCAAGACTCTCAGAAATTCCCGGTCTGAAGCTCTATGGACCGCGGAACGGCAAGGCGGCCATCCTCTCTTTCACGCTCGAGTCGGCGCATGCCCATGACGTGGGCACGATTCTCGATATGGACGGTGTGGCTGTGCGGACAGGCCACCACTGCTGCATGCCACTGATGGAGCGCCTGGGAGTCGCTGCAACGACGAGGGCTTCGCTCTCGTTTTACAACACGCGGGACGAAATCGACCGATTGGTCGTTAGTGTAAGAAAGGTACAGGAGATGTTTTCGCGTTGACCGACTTGCGGGAGCTTTACCAAGAGGTGATCTTGGATCACAACCGGCGACCGCGGAACCGTGGCCGCCTGGACGACCCGACCGGTGTGGCGGAGGGACACAACCCGCTATGCGGTGATAACGTCACCGTCACCCTTCGGCTGAGGGACGGACGCGTCGATGAGATCGCGTTCGACGGCGTAGGTTGCGCGGTCTCAACCGCAAGTGCCTCGCTTATGACCGAAGCCGTCAAGGGCAAGACCCTTGAAGAAGCGGAGTCGATTTTTCGGAGCTTCCAGAGCATGGTCACGGACACGACGGGAGGCAACGTCCCGAACGGAATCGGAGATCTCGAAGTTTTGGCCGGCGTGCGAGACTATCCCGTCAGGATCAAGTGCGCGACGCTTCCCTGGCATACGATGCGTGCAGCGCTGCAAGGCGGTTCGGAGGCCGTGACGACTGAGTGAGGAGAAACCATGCCTAAGCCCGTGGAGGTCGCCAACGGCGAGCCGGCGCCCCGAATGTCCGAGATTGAGCGGTCCTTGTTTGAGGCCCAGGTGATCGAGGAGCTCCGGTCGGTCTACGATCCCGAGATTCCCGTGAACGTGTACGATCTGGGGCTGATCTACGACATCCAGGTGGCGGACAATAAGGACGTCCACATTGTCATGACTCTCACGTCGCCCATGTGCCCGGTTGCAGGCATCCTGCCGGGAGAGGTCGAGTGCGCGGCTCGCGCCACTCCGGGAATCGGAAACGTTTCGGTCGAGCTCACATGGGACCCGCCCTTCACAATCGAACGCATGCCTGAAGAAACGCGCCTGATGTTGGGGTTCGAGTGAAGTTCTCGGCGCAGGAAGAGTACGGGCTGCGGTGCCTGCTCCAGATTGGGCGGCTAGGTCCGGAAGGCAGCATGACGATTCCGGAAATCAGCCGCGTGGAGGGCATGAGCGCCACCCATGTTGCGAAGCTCCTGATGATCCTTCGCAAAAGCGGGTTCATCACCAGCACTCGCGGTCACCAAGGCGGTTACAGTTTGTCCAAGCCCGCGGACCAGATCTTCGTTGGGGACGTGCTGGAGGCTTTGGGCGGAAAGCTCTACGACTCAGGCTTCTGCGGAAAGCATCGGGGAGTAAACGAGGTTTGCACCCACGCGGTCGATTGCAGCGTGAGGTCCCTTTGGCAAGTCGTCCAAGGCGCTGTCGATAACGTGCTAGATCGGGTTAGCCTCAGCGACCTGATTGCAACTCGCGAGAATGTCAGCAACGTCCAGTTCATGGTCAGGCCGAAACCGGCAGCCGTTGGGTCGTAGAAGGAAGAAGATGTCAGAGACGCTCGAGACTTTTCCCGTTCAAATCACCGATAGAGCCCTTGCCCAGATCAAGAAGCTCCTCACGAAGGACGGCCGCGAAGGCGTGTTTCTTCGCCTGGGCGTGAAAGGAGGCGGCTGCAGCGGGCTTGAGTATGTGACGAAGCTCGACGACACTCCGAAACCGATTGACTTGGCTGTAGAGATCGACGGCGTTCGGATCGTTTGCGACTCGAAATCGGCCAAGTTCCTCAACGGAGCGACCTTCGACTTCACCGGCAATCTCTTAGGCGGCGGATTCAAGTTCGACAATCCAAACGCCGGCAGGAGCTGCGGATGCGGTACCAGCTTCATGCCCCGCACGGTAGCCTGAAGGCGTGTCGGATTCAACCATCCACGAGCGTGTAGCCGCTCAATTTGCACCCACTGCCGCCGCCTATGCGGCAAGCAAGACTCACGGCGACAAAGAGGCGCTCGCCGTTCTCGTCGAGCTGACCGATCCCCAGAGCGCCGACAAACTTCTGGACATTGCGACGGGCGCCGGTCACACGGCCCTGGCGTTTGCTCCCCTCGTGGCCGAAGTAGTGGCTTTTGACCTCACGCCTTCGATGTTGGACCAGGCAGCTGCCCTTGCCGCCGAGCGTGGCCTCACCAATGTCACCACTGTCCAAGGTCAAGCCGAACGACTCCCGTTCCCGGATGAGAGCTTCGACATTGTCACCGTCCGAACCGCGCCACACCATTTTGCCGATGTGAAGGCATTCGTAGACGAGTCCTTTCGCGTGCTCAAGCCGGGAGGCAAGTTCCTCTTAGTCGACACGACGGTCCCCGAAGACGACTGGCTGGACATCGAAATCAACCGCATCGAGCTGTTGCGGGACCCGTCCCACGTTCGAAACTACCGCGCTTCCGAGTGGCAAGGCCTTGTAGAAGAAGCGGGCTTTCGGGTGGCCCACCTTCACGTCGGCCAGCACGCCGGCGGGAAGAAGATGGACCTGGAGGAGTGGCTTGAACGGATCCGCACGAGCGAAGCGAATCGCGAGCAGCTTCGAGGGATTTTCTCCAACCCCGCTCCCGAACTGGTAGAGGCGTTGGCCATCGACCGGGTGGCAGGACGGATCGTATTTACGCTTCCGGAAATGACACTGTTGGCGACAAAACCATCCAGGGTCCGACGCTCGTAGCCGAACACCTCCCGAGCTCGCCGCATCCGAAGCCGGTGTCAAGAACGCCTTTCGAGACGTGAGTCCACGCACCCGGGGAGCCAGCAAAATCGAGGCCCAATCGGCCAAGGTTAAAGCATGAAGTTGCCGATCGCGGTTCAGGTTTATTCGGTCCGTCACGAAGCTCAGAACGACCTCTTTGGCGTGCTGAAGGAGATCGCGGGAATGGGTTATGACGGCGTGGAATTCGCCGGGTACTACGGGAACGCCGCCAAGGACATTCGAAAGGTTCTTGATGACAACAACCTGAAAGCCGAGGGCACACACACTCCGATCGGGGACTTCGACGACGACAAGATCGAGGCGACAGCCGAGTTGCACAAGACCATCGGCGCTAAGTTTGCGATCATTCCTTGGCTTCCGGAGGAAATGCGCAACTCGGCCGACGCGTGCAAAGCGACCGGGGAGAAGCTCACGATGATCGCCGAGAAGCTGAAGCCGTACGGCCTTCTTACCGGGTTTCACTGCCACGAGGGCGACATGCGGCCGCTGTCGAACGGACAGGCGGCCTGGGACATGCTGGGCGCCAGCACGCCCGACGACTTCATCCTTCAGTACGACACCGCCAACGGCATGTCCGGCGGGGCCGACCCGGTCCAGCCCATTCTGAACTGGCCCGGGCGAAGCCTCTCCACCCACCTCAAAGGGCCGTCCGGCGAGTTGGTCGGAGAAAGCGGTATCGACTGGAAACGGGTGTTCGAGGCGTGCGAGACAGTCGGCAAAACGCAATGGTACGTCGTGGAGCATGAGGAGGAATCGAGCGAGCTGACTCCCATGCAGGCGATCAACCAGTGCCTGGTCAATCTTCGGCAGCTTGGCAAGTAGCTACTGCACCTACGTCGCGGGCGGCAGCGCCAACCCATTGCACGGCGAGTACCACGACCGGGAGTACGGCTTCGCGGTCGAATCGGACGACGTGCTGTTCGAACGGCTGATCCTCGAAGTCAATCAGGCGGGCTTGTCGTGGGAGACCATCCTCAAACGCCGCGAAGGTTTTCGAGAGGCTTACGACCAGTTTGCGGTTTCCAAAATCGCCAACTATGGCGATGGTGACATCGAAAGGCTGTTAAGCGATTCGGCCATTATTCGAAACCGGCTGAAGGTCTTGGCGGCGATCCACAACGCGCAGGTCGTTCAGGAGCTTCAAAACGAGTTCGGGTCGTTCAAGGCTTGGCTCGATTCTCTTCCCTCCATGGACTTGAGCGAGTGGGTCCGGCTCTTCCGCTCCAAGTTCAAGTTCACTGGCCCGGAGATCGTGCGAGAATTCCTCGTGAGCACTGGGTACCTGCCAGGCGCGCATGACGAGGACTGCCCGATCTATGCAGTGGCGTTGGCCTCGAAGCCGCGCTGGAGTGCGCCGTAGCAAGAACTTTTTGGGAGTCCGCGAAGGTCTCCGCGTCTTGTTTTCCGCCGAGGGCGGGGACCTTCAGTGCGGCCATAGGGTGGATTGAGAGGCGCGTCTCCGACGCAACTAAAGACGCGAAGGCCTTCGCGGACTCCCAAGATGATCTGTCCCTAGACGGAGAGGGGATCGGTGGCGCCCGCTTCAGCAAAGCCTTTCGCTCGCAGCAGGCATGAGTCGCACCGGCCGCAAGGCTCACCGCTAGGACCCGGGTCATAGCAACTGCTCGTCAGGCCGTAGTCGACACCCAGCGCAAGACCTCGCTCGATGATCTGTGCCTTGGTCAGCTCGATCAGTGGAGCGTGAAGGGTGTAGCGCGCGCCTTCCACGCCGGCCTTCGTCGCAAGGTTCGCCATGTGCTCGAACGCCTGGATGTACTCCGGGCGGCAATCGGGATAGCCGGAGTAGTCAAGGGCGTTGACGCCGAGAAAGATGTCTTGGCTTGCCAGCACCTCAGCCCAGGCGAGAGCGAAGGAAAGAAAGATCGTGTTCCGCGCGGGCACATATGTGACCGGGATTCCCTGCGAGATGTCGTCGGCACCACGATCCTTCGGAACATCGATCTCGGACGTCAGAGCCGATCCACCGAACATGCGCAGGTCGATCTTCGCCACTGCGTGCTCTTTGACGCCTTGTGCCTGCGACTGCTGCCTGGCGCGATCAAGCTCGATGCGGTGCCGCTGTCCGTAGTCAAAGGAGAGCGCGTAGCAATCGTAGCCGACGCTCTTTGCGATCGCGAGGACCGTGGCCGAGTCCAAGCCGCCACTCACCAATACCACAGCTTTTGCCGGGTTCACAGCTTGATTTTACGCGCGAGCATGGGTGTGGGTTCACGGGCCCTGTCAGCTTCGGCCAATCTGCGGAAGCACATAGGGACCTTTGGGAATGACTGCGATTTTAGCGTCGTTCCCGTGGATCTCCAACGCTTGCCGGACTGCTTCCTCCACCGTGTCGCACGGAGTGACGAAGAGCTTCGACAGCACGTCGGGCGGGATCCCTTGATTGATGTGAAACACCCGACGGCCGCGAACCGCTTTGGCCAGCTCCTCGACCTGCCACTGATCCGGCACAAAAGTCCAATCAGGGTGTTCGATCGCGACGGGAAAGCCATCGATGTCGGTGGTCGAGAGCAGCGTATCCGCAAAGTGCTTGTTGCCAATCCCTTCGGCGCATGCGGCCGCAATGATCACCGAGCCGTTGGGCTTGAGGATAGGCAGCGCACCTACCATGCCTTTCACTGCCTGATAGAAGGTGAGGTCGAGCGGAAACCCACCCCCGCTGGTCACGACGATGTCGACGGGCTCAGGAACGGTCGAGAGGACGTTCGGCTCGACAAATCGCACGCCGGCTTCCCAAGCCAGCTCCATTTCTCCCGCAAAGAAGCGGCAGGCACGCTTGGAGCTATCCAGAGCAACGTCAACGATCATGTCTGGCTTGGCAAGCCTTGCGATCCAGAGCGCCTCCTCGTGCGTCGGATTCCCCTTCACGATTCCGTTTGTCGCCGAAGGGGGCTCAAGAAATTTGGGACTATGCCAGGCCTGGACCGTCGCCAATCCTGCAACGCCTGGCATCACCATCTTTCTTCCGCCCGCATAACCCGCCATGAAGTGCGGCTCAATCATGCCGACCGTGATCTTGAGGTCCGCGTCGAGGTAAGTGGCGTTGAGATAGATGGGAACGCCGTTCGGCGAAATACCGAGGTATCGATGCTCCTCGCGGCAGTAGTGGTTTTCGACGCGGCACCGGGTTAGAATCTCTTGGCCAACCAGCAGATCCAGCTCGTCGCCGACATTCGGGCGGTGCGTGCCAGTAGCGATCAGGACCGTCACGTACTGCGACTCCAAGCCTGCAGCCTGAAGCTCGTCCAGCATCGCGGGAAGGATGTGCCTATTTGGTACGGGACGGGTGATGTCGCAGATCACAATGCAGGCGTTCTTCTTTCCTAAGGCGATCTCCCGGAGTGGCAGGCAACCGATCGGGCTGCGGATGGCCTCCAGCACCGCTTGGGCGGGGTTGCTCAGCGGAGTCATCGGTTGCAACCCCAACACAGCCACAACATTCGCGTCGGGAAGCTCGACGCTCAGGGGTTGTTTGCCGAAATCGAGGGTTACCTTCATGAAATACAGATTTTATGTGCGCTCACTTTAAGACTTTTGCCCATTCCTTGAAAACGGCGGAACCGAGCATCGAGCGGCCTTCGTTTTAACTCGTGGAAGTGGCAATCGCGGAGAGGGCATATAGGTCCTCACGACGGTGGCACCCCTATTAAGGCATCGCCGACCGGATTTTGAAGGCCCGGTCGGCCTTTTTCTTTATTAAAGCCCTTTCGTCCACAATTCGCGTTGTGCTCACGCCTGAATCGGTTCGCGAAGCTGCAGTGAGACTGCATGGCGTCGCCCATCGGACACCCGTTTTGAGCTCTCGATTGCTTGACAGCCTGACGGGAGCAAAAGTCTTTCTGAAGGCAGAGTGCTTCCAGCGTGCAGGCGCGTTCAAGTTTCGCGGCGCCTACAACGCTCTTTCGCAGGAGACTTCCAAAAAGATCGTCGCAGCGTCTTCGGGGAACCATGCGCAAGCTGTTGCGTTGGCCGCACACCTCCTTGGGATCGACGCCAAAGTGATCATGCCTTCTGACGCACCGTCGCCGAAGAAAGCTGCGACGCTCGGCTACGGGGCGACGATAGTCGAGTTCGACCGTCACCAGGACGACCGCGAGGCCCTGCAGGCGAGGATCGCAGACGCAGAAGGACGCGCGGTCATTCACGCCTACGACGACTTTCGAGTGATGGCCGGCCAGGGAACGGCCGCGATGGAGCTGATCGAGGAAACCGGCGAGTTGGACGTCCTGCTCGTTCCAGTCAGCGGAGGAGGCCTGATCTCAGGCTGCGCGACCATCGCCAAGGAGCTGCTTCCGGACCTGAAAGTGGTAGGAGTCGAACCGGCGGAGGCGAACGATACCCAACGATCGCTCGCCTCGGGCGTCCGAGAGACCATCGCCATGCCAAGCACCATCGCCGATGGTCTCATGGTCCGAACGCCCGGAACGCTGACGTTCCCCATCGTCCAACAGTTGGTCGATGAGATCCTGACAGTCTCGGATGGAGACATCCTCCTGGCGATGCGCTTTCTCTTAGAACGACAGAAAGTGCTTGTCGAGCCGAGCGGAGCCGTAGGACTTGCGGCCCTGTTTCGCCATCATCACCAGTTTCAAGGCCGCCGAACGGGCATCGTGCTGACCGGAGGAAACGTAGATATGGAAGTAATCCATAGAGCTATCTCCATAGGAACTGGCTCTGAGACGTTTTTGTCTTAATGGATGACGGTGCTCGCCTTTGGATTCTGATACGAGTTTGAATGTGGAACAGGCGGCGGTTTCAGACACCGCACCGCGGCAAGATAGATATAACATCGGAGTAACAGCGGTGGTTGTCGCCGTGTTGGTGGTCGGTGGGATCTTTGCCGGTGTGTGGACTCAATTAGCGGCCAAGAGCCGGCTTATCTCCACCTCGAACGCGCACGTCGTGGCAGATCAATCGGACGTCGACGTCCTTGTTCCCGGCGTTGTGCAGCAAGTGTTCGTCAAACCTGGGGACACCGTCAAAGCCGGCCAGCTTCTGGCGGTCGTGAAGAACAATCACATCGAGAACGTGGTTTTCGCCGATCAGAAAGCGGTTGAGTCCGCCCAAAGCCTCCTCGTCGCGAGCCAAGCTGCCGTAGTGCCTCCCGCATTGCTTGGATCCGTTCCACTTCCCAGGCATCTGGCTCCCGCCCTTCCCCCTGCTGCTCTGCCCAGGCTGACCAGGCCAAACCCACGGACGGAGCAGAACAAAGTGCTCTTGACAGCCGCGCAGAAGCGCCTTAAGAAGACCCAGCAGCTGCTCGCGCAGCGGACTGCGGCGAGCCAGGCGGCATCCGAAAAGCTGTCTGCCGCCCAAGACGATCTGGAAGGGGCGAAAGACGAGGCGAAGGCCGCCGGCGAACCGATCGAAAGCCTTCAGACGAGTCTCGACCTGGCCAAATCGCAGCGGGACAAATTCCAGGGGCTCTATACCGACGGCATCATCAGCAAGAAGGAGTTCCAGCAGAAACAAGCCGTTATGGACTCGGCCTCCGCCGCACTGGAATCCGCAAAGCAGAAGGTGAAGGACGCCGAGGGCTTGGTTGCGACGGACAGTGCCGCCGTCGCAGCCGCGACTCAAGAGGCGAACACCGCCGCATCGTTGGTGGCCGTTGCCCAGCGGCAGGTTGAAGATGCCGGCAAAGCGCTGGGCGCGGTCCCTCAGCCGGCAGTTTCACCGCAGGAGACGGCGCCCCAGCCTGCACCAATCCAGCCGGCCATCCCTCGTCCTCCCTCACTCGAAGAACAGGCCAAACATCTACGACCGCCGGCTCTAAGCCTTGCGCCGATGAAAGTGGACTTCAGCATGGACAAGCACGTTCAAGCGCAAATGAAAGTCGATGAAGCCAAGGCGAAGCTTGAGAAGGATTCGGCCCAGCTCAAGGCGACCAAAGTGTATGCGACGGAGGATGGCACCGTACTCGACGTGAACCTAGCAGCCGGCCAGCGCGTTGAGGCTTCGACACTCCTGCTCAAGTTGGCAAGACCCGCCACCGCTCGCGTGGTGGCCTCGCTGCCCCACTCCTCCGCTTTGAGAGTGAGATACGGCCAGGCCTGCGAGATTACGGTTCAAGGCTCGCCGCAACGCCACTTTCGAGGGGTTGTGGCGCGGTTTCTGGATTCCGGCGCATCCGACAGGCCGGCCGTTCTCGAGGTCCTGGCGCCCACCGAACAGTTGGCGCTGGCCCAAGTCCCTGTAGGGACGCCCTCGCTCGTCACAATCCACACGGGTTAGCTCCTCAAAGGCCGACTTTTTTCGTCGATCCTCGAAATTAATTAAGCGCTTGATTCGAACCGTCGTATAATGCAGCCGAAGCCTATTAAGGGCTTAATATCAAGGCGACATGGCGACAACGATGAGCGATATCGCAGCGAAAGCTGGGACTTCCGTGGCCGCCGTCTCGGTGACCCTAAACGGAGCCAAAAGCAAAACGCTCAAGGTCAGCGCCGAAACGCGGCAGCGCATCATCGAAGCCGCGCAGGAGCTTGGATATCGCCGGAACCCCTACGCGGGCGCATTGGCGACAGGCCAGTCGCGAATCCTGGGTCTGATGCTTCCCAGCGCTTCGGCGTATTCGCAGCACGACCCGTTCTATTCGCTTCTAACAACGGGAATCACCACCTGCGCCCAGGAGCTCGGCTACAACGTGATGCTCTACTCGGCCGCGGCAGAGGACGAACCGGAGAAGGCCGCACGGCTCATAGACAAGCTGGTTGCCGGACTTGTCTTGGTCAGCCCTCCGGAGAACACTCCCCTGTACGAAGAGTGCGATCGGCTAAGGATTCCCTTCGTCACGGTGCTGGCTGGGCCCCAAAGCGGCAGGCTCACCATCAACTCCGACGACTATCGCGGTGGCCGAATGGCCACGGAGCACTTGATCGCTCAAGGTCACAGGCGCATTGCGCACCTTAAGGGAAGGTCGGGTGTAGTGACCACTTTGCCGCGATACCGCGGATACGTGGACGCGCTCCGCGAATACGGTTTGTCGATCGAACCGGCTTTGACTATGCCTGGTGATTTCAATCTAGCTTGCGCCTATGAGTCGACACGGCGATTGGCGCTCATGTCGGAAGGAGAACGGCCGACGGCCATCTTTGCGGCGAACGATCTCTCGGCGCACGGCGCCATTGACGCGATCGCCGATTGCGGTTTGAAGACACCGGACGATATCGCGGTCGTCGGATACGACGACACGTGGTACGCCACCGTGACCCGACCTGCTTTGACCAGCGTGAACATGGATGTCGCGGGAATCGGTTACCAAGCTGCCCGCGCTCTCCTTCGCCTTATTACCAGCGACGGACCGAGGGAGACGCACATCGTTCTTCCCGTTTCGCTGACTGTCCGAGAGTCTTGCGGCGTCAAGCGCGCCAAATCTGATCCTAGTACCTCTTCATTGGAGAACTCTTATGCAACGAAGCAAAGCATTTACACTGATTGAACTTCTTGTAGTCATCGCGATCATCGCGATTCTTGCTGCCATTCTGTTCCCGGTCTTTGCGCAAGCGAAAGCCGCCGCCAAGAAGACCTCGTGCCTATCAAACGTTAAGCAGCTCGGTCTGGCTGTATTCATGTACGGAAACGATTCGGACGACACAATGCCACTCTCATGCACGTCGGCGGGTCTCAAAGATCAAACGTACGTCTTTGCGGCTTGGCTCGCACCGTACGTGAAGAACCGGCAGATTTGGTCTTGCCCGGCGAACCCCTACCAAATGGGCTCGATCCAGCATGAGCAGAACAACGAGATCAACGGCAACGGTAACTACATCATTCCGCCGGACGACCCATGCATCGGCTTGACCACGACCACCGATACGGTCGACCCGAACTTCTTCAGCGACGTTTATCCGCCCACAGATTACATGCTGAACGTAATCTTGACGGGATACAAAGCGAATGGATGCAATTCAGGTGGTCAGACGGGCGGCTACTCACACCCGAGCGCTTCCTTGACTACAGGCGCCGTGGGCGGGGATGGCGTGAACGGTATTGGTCCGGGA
>DASZPA010000218.1:0-12688 GCA_035550555.1 Fimbriimonas sp. | reverse complement strand
CTGCCTAAGCGTCATTTGAGGATCTATTCGCTAAGACGAACGATTATCTGCAAGGTAACGCGGCAGGCCCACGCTCCTGGGTAACTAACATGAACATTCTAGCAGTCGATGTGGCGAAAGATTCGCTGGTCGTTTTCGATGGCAAAGCAGTTTCACAGACCGAGAACAATCGGTCCGACATTCGCAAGTTGTTGCGGGCTCGTGAAGGCTGGACGGTGGTGATGGAGCCAACCGGGAGGTATCACTATGAGCTTCTCGAGCAGTGTGTCAGTCTCGGTCTTCGGGTCTATCTGGTGAACCCGAGAGAGTCGAGAAACTACAAGGACTCGATGAGTTTCAGGGCAAAGACGGACGCCTTGGATGCTCGGTATCTCCATGACTTCATTGAAAGGAACACAGATCGGCTTCGCGCCTATGTTCCTCCTCCCAAAGAGGTGTCGGAACTGCGCCTTTTGTTGGGAAAACGCCAGTTGCTGGTTAAGAACCGCACGGCACTCGTCAGCTCCTTTGGGAAGCACCTTTCCGACAAAGAGCAGGCTGTGGTCGCTGCAACGAACGAAGCGATCCAAGACCTAGAAGGGCAGATGCATGAGATTGCCCGTCAGTTCGAAGTATACGAACTGCTCAAGAGCATTCCGGGCGTCGGCAATATCGTGGCTTGCGCCCTACTCTATGCTTTGAAGAGCCGTTCCTTCGATTCTCCGGAGTCTTTCATTGCCTTCTTTGGACTCGATGTGCGCATTCGGCAGTCCGGCAAGTATCGAGGATTGGAAAAACTGACCAAAAGAGGCGACCCAGTTCTGCGATGGCTAGCCTGTTCTGCAGGCCATTCGCTGCTTAACAGCCGTTTCGGGAAGAGCAAATGCCAAGAACTGAAGCTCAAAGGCAGACCCCACGCAGCGCGAATGGCGGTTGCCGGCCGAAAGATCCTGAAAACAGCCTTCATCATAGACAGCAGAAACACCCTCTTCGATCCGTCACGATGGACTTGGACAAGTACCTAATGAAAAAACCGTCTCAGGTCTTGACACAAACACTTAGGATCTCCGGCACCATAAACCCGATCTTCAGCTTGGAAAAGTCGATTCTGACCGGCCATGTAAAGGGACGGTCCACAGCGCTCGGGTCTCCGGGGTCGGAGCCGCAGAGGGCAGCAAGGACCAGCGCGCAGTCCTCGGCCGTGCGGCAGATGGGCCCAGCCTTGTCCATTGTGTAGCTCAAAGCCATCGCGCCGTAGCGGCTAATCCGCCCATAAGTCGGCCGTAACCCCGTAACGCGGCAGCGGATGCTTGGCGAAACGATCGAGCCGAGCGTCTCGGTGCCGATGGCGAAGCCGACCAGCCCCGCAGCCGTGGCCGCCGCCGACCCCGCGCTGCTCCCGCTCGAGCCTTCTTTCGGATTCCAAGGGTTCTTCGTCCTCCCCCTGAACCAAACGTCTCCCATTGCCAGCGAACCCATGCTGAGCTTGCCGATCAAGACAGCGCCGGCTTCTTGAAGCTTTCGCACAACCGTGCAATCGAAATCGAAGACCTGATGCTCATAGGGTCCAGCGCCCCATGTGGTCGGAATCCCTTTGGTCGCAAAAAGATCTTTGACCCCGCACGGGATGCCGTGAAGGGGTCCGCGATAGTGCCCGGAGGCGATCTCGTCCTCTGCCTTCTTCGCCTGCGCCATCGCCAGCTCTTCGGTAAGGGTCACCAGACACAACAGCTTGTCGCCATACCGCTTCATCCGGTCGAGGTAGAGCGTCGTGAGCTCGACCGGAGAAATCTTCCGGGTGCGAATCAGGAAGCCAAGGTCCTTCACGCTCGCAAACGCCAGGTCTTCGTCTGACGGCCGTTTGGTGATCGTCGCGCGAGTCGGCTTGGACCTGACGACGGCGCCTGGAATCGAGCCGCCCGCGAGTGGCGTAAAGATCGTGCGCGGCTCCGTCCGAAACTCGATCGGCCAGCGGGAGCGTGCGTCTTCGAATCCGGCCCTGGCTTCCCGAACGCCCTCCAAAATCTCTCCGAGCTCTTCGTCGGTGAAAGCAACGCCGCTAATCCGGCCGAATGCACGTAGGTCGTCCAGCGAAATCTCCTGAGAATGTGGCTGTTGGCCTACTGCTCCGGAGGGTAAGGCAGGGGCTGCCGCCGCGAGGATCAACGACTTGATGAGCTGCTTTCGAGAGAGGTCCGGCACCCTCCCATCATAGCGGTTAACTCCCGAGGTCGCCCAAGTTGTCCCGGTTCTTTCCTCGAGCTTTGGGCGAGCGCTTGCCGAACTGCTCAAACAAAGGAGACATTGTGCCCCCTGCCAAGACGGGTTGGGAAGACATCTTCGCGACCTTTCTTCGGTTCATCCGCTTGGCCAGGTTTGTCTCGGACCACCATGCGATCAGGCCTCCGACTGCCAGCCATACCAATCCGTGCACAAAAGCAAGCTGGGCTTGGGGCGAAGACATCAGTGGACTGAGCATCGAGAGAGACCACGGAAAACGCGGACCCATGCCGCCGCCCACTTCGTTATCCATCCACATAAGGATTGGAATCGGCAATCCAACGGCTCCGGCTGTCAGCAGGAACTGGAGGGCTCGAGAGGCTTTCAGGCCTTGCAGGAAGGACGAGGCGAAACGCGCCAGCGACCAAACGAAGGTCCAAACTCCCACCATGTACACCGTATAGAGCGGAAGACTGGATGGGACGGATCCCTGGCTGATGAGCGCTCCGATGGCGGTGCCGGCAGCGCCGGCGCCGATGATCGAATAGATGAAAGGAAGCGCTCCCGCCGGTGTACCGGTAAGTGCGCCCTTCAGCTTGAACATGCCGTTCGGTTTGTTCGCCGTCTCGCCATCCAAGCCATAGCAGGCCTGAAATGGAACGACCAGAACGAGTGGCGCCAGGAGCAGACACATTGCCAGGGACAAGACGTTGGAACCCTCGTACGCCGGAATTGCTGTTTGGCTCGCGACGGCGGCCGCAAGAGCGCCAAAGGAAAGAATAGCCGTGCCTCGCAGCCGCGCGCGTTCTGGCCGGGATGGGGCCGTTAGAAGGTTTCCGGCGGCTCCCAAAACGATTCGAATCATCAGCAGTCCCACAGCCGTCGCGATCGCGAAGTTGGGAATGGGAACGCCAAAAACGTTGGTGAACGAGCCGGCAGCCTGAAGCAGGCTGAACGGGTTCAAGCCAAACCAGAAGGAGTTCAGGGTTCCGGTCCCGGTGAGAACGCCCAACAACAGGGTCGCATAGCAGTAGGCGATGACTGCCGCATAGGTGTAGATGAGCGCCGAGAACACCTTCTCCACCATCGATGAGAAGTACAGACCGATGGAAGTGAAGATGACACCCTGCAGCGAAAGGAGAAAGTACGCCGTGATGATGTCGCCCCAGCTTGCGCCGCCCATGATCACGCTCATCGCGGTAAATGGCAGCGACAGCGCCAGAAGGATCCACGTATAGCGGTAGCTCGCCAAGATCTTCCCGATCAGGTAAGTGCGGGGGCGAATCGGCGCGACAAACACCAGATCAATGGACTTCCGCTGTTTTTCGGCCAGGATCGCCGTCGCGGAAAGGGCTGGAGTCACGAGAGAGATGATAAGCGCGAGCGAGACGAACAGAACCTCCTCGAAGGTCTCCATCTCCCGGCGCTGCCACATCGGGTCGATGATCCCGGAGATCTTGTAGTACTCGAACAGCGACACGACGCCGAGCGCCAGAACATAGATGCCGAAGAGCCAAGCGCTTCTGTTCCCGCGGAACTGAACGACAAAGTCCCGGCGGGCTGCCGGATTGGAAAGGTAGGTCAGGCTCGACTCTTTGGCCCATCTCGCCGTCGCCTCTTTCCACTTGCTGGCCATGGAAGGCTCCGCTGCTTCGCTGGCGTTCGACTGGTGCTCGGCCGCCAGCTCCTCTTTCGGTCCGGCGGAAACATCGGACGCGGGCTCTTCGAAACGAAACTGCTCCTCGTTCAATTCACCGCTCCTTTCGTCAGCTTGAGGAACACGTCTTCCAAGTCGGCATGGTCCTCCTTGAGGCCCAACATCTGATACCCATCGGCGACCAGCGCGCGAACAAGCTCCGCCTGCGCTTGAAGGTCTCCGTTGAAGTCCATTCGGACCTCGTCCTCGCCGGCGGCCTGGGCGTCCAGCACTCCCGTCATCTTGGCCAATAGGCGCGCCGCGCCGGGCGCCCGGTCGATCAGTTTGATCTCCAAAATGCGGGCGGGGCGGTGATTGCGAACAACCTCGTCGACGGGACCAAACGCCAGCAGCTCGCCCTTCTCGATGATGCCCACCGTGTTGCAGAAGTCGGCGAGCTCAGGCAGGATGTGCGAGGATACGATGATGATCTTGCCGCTCTTTCCCAGCTCCAGAATCAGCTCCTTGAGTTCGGCGCGGGCTCTTGGATCGAGACCCGAAGCCGGCTCGTCGAGCAGCAGCAGAGACGGATCGTGAACCAGGCACCTCGCAAGGCACAGGCGCTGCTGCATTCCGCGCGAAAGCGATTGCACGAAAGCGTCCCTCTTACCGCTCAGGTTGGTCATGGTCAGGCAGTCGTGGATGACGCCTGGCCTCCTTCGCGCGGGAACTTCGTAGAGAGAAGCGAAGAAATCGAGATACTCGTAAACCTTGACGTCGTCGTACAGGCCGAAAAAGTCCGGCATGTAGCCCAGCATGCGGCGGATCGCCATCGGGTCCTCGCGAACGTCGACGCCGTTGAGGACGGCGGTTCCAGCCGTAGGCTCGAGGAGGGTGGCGATCATCCTGATCGTGGTCGTTTTGCCGGCCCCGTTCGAGCCGATAAAGCCGAAGATGTCTCCGGGCCCGAGGCTGAAGGAGATATCCTTCACGGCCTCGAGGTCGTTGTACTCCTTGCGAAGATGGCAGACGTCGAGCATCCTAGTCGTTCCCCGCGCGCTTCTTGAGCACCTTGGTTGCCGCGCCCAGGAAGACGGCGGAGAGCAGGGCGTAGAGACCGATGGTGGGCAATCCGTAGAACTTGTCCAAGAACGGAAGAGTGATGTTGTCGTTTGCCGATTCCCAGATCCGGACAATCGCCCAGATCGGGTGGTAGACCATGAGAAGATCCATGACCTTCCCGCTTCCGTTGCTGACCAGCGCGGCCAAGCCCAGCGGAACCACGAGATAGAGCCCGACGAGCGACGAGATCGCCGTGGCTAGGGTTGCGTTCGCACTCTTCATGCGCGACGAGAGATAGATGGTGTACGTGGTGGCAGCGGTCGCCGACGCGAGGGAGATTCCCTCGATCAGGATGAGCCGCCACAGTCCCGAAGCGGTGACGTACTGGGTGCTGTCGCCGTAGCCGTTAACGTGAAAGAGCCACGCGATGAGGACCGAAGGCAGGAAGGCTATCACCGCGGCGACCATCATCGCGAAGATGCTCAGGAACTTGCCGGTGACGATCTCAGCGTGCGAAATGGGGGCGACCTGCAAAAGGTCCCAGCTCTTTCGATCCCTTTCGCCGGCGATTGTGCCATGCGCGGCGGCTGGGCCCACGAGAAGCATCAGCACGGTCTGGATGAGGATCGGGACGACGGGGTCCAGGTCCCTCCGAGCGAGCCAGACCATCCAGGTGATCGCCAAATAGCTGAGAACGGCCATCGCCAGCATCGTCCTGTTGAGTGCTGCGGAAGGCGTCACGTTGATGAACCTGCCCTTGAAGCGAATGACTTCGATCTTCATGGGGTTGGTGAAGAAGAGCTTCCGGACCCAGGGACCGAAATCCTTGGTCATATACGTTGCCGCCGCCCGGGTTTGTGAGGCGACCGAGGCCGGCGTCAAGCCGGCGAAAGGGTTTTTGCCCGCCGGCCTTCGCACCGCGAACAGGGTCTTCTTGTTGTTTGGATCGGCTGGCTTCATTTCGGCCACTTGATGTTTGTTGGAGCGAAGGCGATCAGGTTTATCTCGGTCCGGCCCTGTACGAGCTTCCCAGTTTGTGGACCGACGGGAATATCGTTGCAGGTTCCCACCAAGGACAACGTGCCGGTGGCTTTGACCACGTCCTCTACCGTTCCTTGGGGATTTTGGGTTTCGTTAGATCCTCCCGAGTCCATTCCTGAGGAGCCGTTGGGGAGAACCCTCTCCGAGGGCACCCCAAAGATGGGCACGATCTGCACGGTCTTGCTCTGACCTGGCGCCAGGTCTCCGATCGGCAGTGCGATCCTGCCGCAGATGACGTTTCCAGCCGTCACCGTATACGGGCTTCGATTGGTCACGGTGACCGGGTAGATGTCGTCCGTTGGCTTGGCAATCGAGAAGTCGAAGAGGTTGGAGTTGGGGGCGGGCGAGGAAAAGCGCTGAGTAAAAGAGAACCTGCGAAATCCCAGGTTTCCGGAGGAGAGTTGCGGCACATCCACGGCCCCGGTATCCACCCGCAAGGGCAGATTGTCCGACTGTCTTGCCAAGCCGAACTGGGAATAGTAGATGTCGGTGTCGCTGGCGCCGAAGTCGTCCACGTCACGCAGGTTGAGCGCGACGGTGCTGGCGTGCGGAAAGAAGAGGTCCGCCGTGCCGAAGAACATCCCCTGGTCTGATCCCTCCTGAAACACGAGCGCGCCCTTCAAGGCTCGGCTGGTTGGCGATGAATAGAGGCTGGAGGCAGAGCGGAACATCACCGCGGCGAACGCGATGGACAGAACAGGTGCTGTAATCCACGTCAGCTCGACTCTTCGAAGCTTCCGCAGGAGAAGCAAGTTGAGCGGCACAACCATCAGGAAATAGCCGCACATGATGCCGAGCACGTTGCCGAACGGCGGCAGCTTGGTCGCAAAAGGATCGTCCGTCGCCTTTGCCTGCGCGGTTTGGTCCTTGAGGTTCGGGTCCCTCGAGATGGAACCTAGCCTGTTGCCGCTGGTCGAGTACCCCTGCCCGAGCCCGGTCAGAACTTTGCTTCGGAGCTCCGCATCTTCCGTTCTAGCCTTTCCTTCGAACGAATAGGGAAGATAGATGGCGCATCCGAGCCCGAAAGAGGTCGGTATGCCGCGTCTGGGCAAGATGCCCCTCCAGCGGGCATCCCCATAGGCGGAATCGTCCAGCTTCCCAAACACGATCTTCCCGCCGCCGAGAAGGTAAAGCTTGAGCCCATCGATCGCCGAGTCTGAAAGCTTTGCGGAGCCGGTGCCAAGGAGCACGGCCCGGAAGGATTTGTAGGCAAGCCGCCGATCCAAAGCGGACGCGGGCTGAATCGTAACGCCGTCGGCTTTGTTCTCCATCCCCGTCGCTTTTCCTGACCCGAGCTCCAGATACTCCAACCCGTAGGGAAGGGAAGAAATCAGCAGATAGTGGGCCTTATCCTCCAAAGTCACCGCTCGAATCTCGGTCGAAATGTCGGTCACGTTCTGCCTCGTCGGAGTGGTTCCGACCGGAGTGGCCTTCACTCTGATCGGAAGGACGCCATGCATTTCATCGATCGGCGGATACGTCACGATGGTCTGGCGCTCGCCGGATCTCAGGTGAAACGGATAGGAGATTTCGTTGCCGCTGGGACCACACAAGATTGAGCCTGCGGCCTCTGGACCCTTGTTGGTGAGCTCGACGGTTTGCGGGTTCCATGCGTCCGCAACCGTGTGTCCCCAGTAGAGGTTCTTCACCGAGACTTCGATCGGACCCGCCGCGCGCGCGGTGAGGGCGCCGGCCAAGC
Organism: Fimbriimonas sp.; assembly: GCA_035550555.1. Classification (GTDB taxonomy): domain Bacteria; phylum Armatimonadota; class Fimbriimonadia; order Fimbriimonadales; family Fimbriimonadaceae; genus Fimbriimonas. The sequence goes on along the minus strand of DASZPA010000218.1, from coordinate 5,051 downwards.
ACGCGAAGAGCACAGCGCTTCGAATGAATGAATCGAGGGGGCTGGGCTTCATGGGAGTATGGACGTATTGTATAGCCGCCAACGTGCGTCTTCTCGTCAGACGCTCCCAGGTTCGTCACAACCGAGATTCGAATCGGCTTCGGGAACCTGGAGGAGCCGGTTTGGAGCCTAGGGCTTTCGGACTAGAGAGGCCGAATATGGAGCCTTCGGTCCTTCGGCGGCTCTGCCGTCGCCAGCCAAAGAAATGCCGGTAAGACTCTCAGGTCATACGCGCTCGGAAGGGACCGACAAGAGGAGAAGCAGGTAATTGCATGAGTGTGTCAACGGTGGGTTCGAGCGCGGCCAACGCGCCGGATGTGGCGACCGACCCGCAGGTTCGCAACCTCAAAGCCCAGATCAAGGATTGGACGAACTGTCCGACAACTCCTCCTCAGACCAAGAAGGTGATCGTGGATCGCCTTCAAAACCGGCTCGACGGTGTCATCTCTTCGATTGAAAAGCACGATTCGGCCAAGCCGCAGCCTGGCCGAATCGATATTTCGGTTTGAAGCTCAGTACCGGGCCTCAAAAAGCACCGTCTCGCCTGGAGCCAACTTTGTCGAGGCACGCCAGAATCCGCCCTTGACCTTGGCGAGGCTCACGCGCTTGCCGTTCATCCTCACCCTCGCCGGCTTCGGCCCGGCGTCGGGCTTCGGCGTCGGACCGGTCGGCCATCGCCAGTCGATGTTGACCTCGTGGCTGGAGATGCCCACCAACCGGCAGGAGAGCGTTCGCTTCGGCTTGTTCCAGGACGCGTCCCGAACCTCGGCGAAAGGCGTCGGCAGCCATACCTGGGGCACACCCGATTCCACGAGGTCGCACGCCGAGCGAACCTTGTAAAGCGGCTCCAATCCGGGCTGGATTTTCGATTCCAAGGCTGCGAGCTGCGACGGCTTCTGCCCGAATAGCACGGCTCGAGCGGCGACGTGGGTGCTCACCATGTTGCTTCCGTACGCCTGGTTGGAGAACCTCTCGATCGCGTTCCGGTCGGTCCACTTCGGATGCAGTCGAGGCAGGGTCACGTACTCCCACCGCAGCACCTTGCCGTAGAGCCTTTCCAGATACAGACGATCGAGGGCCGGATTGTTCCAGAAGACGGCTGCCGAGGCGTGCCAGAAGCTGCCGTTGCGAAACACCTTGATGCCGGTGGTGTCGCTATAGATGTCCAGCCCGAATCCGGTTTGGGCATCCTTCGGCGCCATCCGCCGGATCTCGTATCTGCCTTTCTTTTTTTGGTAGTCGTAAGAAGTGTCGGTCCAAGTGACGTAGTCGATCTGCTTCTCCCAGTCCGTCATGAACCACGAGGCGTAAGTGCAGAGCGCCTCCTTGGCTGCTCGATACGTTGCGTCCTTCCAAAGCTCGCCGTCTCCGTGCCGCTTCGCCAGCCGAGCCACACCGAGCATGCCTTCCATCGAGAAGTTCATACCGTCGCCAGTCAGCGCGTAGGCAAACACGCTGGATAGCGTCCCTGACCATGCCCAGTCGTCATAAATGCGGAAGTAGTCGTACAGCCCCTGGATCTGTTTCCAATGCTTCGCATAGGCCTTCGGATCGACCCATGCTGTGTATTCGTAGGCCGCATCGAGCTGCCGGCCCGCGTACCACTCGCGGTCATAAGGCTGGTCGGCGCACCAGATCTTGTTGCACATCAGATACTTCGCGCCGGTCACGGGATCCGCCACGGTGGTCAGGTTCGAGGGCGAATAGGAAGCATCGAATGCCGCGGCAAGCGCTGGGCGAATCTTCGCCTGCACGGCCGGGCTCAGCAGCGGGTACGCCTGCGAGTACTCCTTGAGCTGAAGGTTCAGGCCGCCGTCGCTTGTGTCGTCCGGCTTGATGGTTTGCTTTGCCACGAGCTGGTTGAGGGCGACGCTCTCTCTCTCGCGGGCCGGGTCGCCGGTGATCTTTACGGGCGAAAGCATGTTGTCCCTCGAAGAAGGGATCGGGATCTCGTACGAGAAGCGGTCGCCGCGCACGTAGGCGAACGGTCCCAGAAGAGTCGCCAGATCGGTGCGTACGATCGACGAAGAATTGACGGGATAGCCGTTTTGCGCGGCGATCCCTGTCACAGGCGATACGGGCGCCAACTTGAGGACCCGAGTTCCCCAGTCGTCCTTCATCGACCGATAGACCACTCGGTCGGTGATCCGAACGGTCTGGCGTGTGTCATCGACGGAAAAGGTTTCGTTCATCCGCACTGGAAACGCAGCCATGGCCCGGCTCCAAAACTCCGCGTCGCGAACGGCTTTGGGCAGCCACGAGCCTCCCGAAACGCGCCGCACGCCGAACAGCGGCATCACGCCGATTGAGCCGGCTTGCCCCGAGAACTCTGCGGAAAGCTCCTTCTCGAGGGACAGGCGCGCCGGCTGTCTCTGGAAACGAACGAGCATCGGCTCGACCTCTTTCGTGGAAGCAGGATCGGGCCACAGCAAGACCCATGGCGCCCCCAGACGTCCGATTTTGGAGCCGGCCCTCGCCTTGACGAACCGTCCGTGGACGTCTCGATAGCCGATCCAGTCCGCCCTCAAGTCGCGTGGAATCCAGCTCCAATGGGAGGCCTGGGTCTGGTAGAGGACCGCGGGGAAGCATCGAGAGAAGAGGGCGGACGAATAGGCGGTCCTTCCAGCCGTCTGCGTGGAAAACGTCAGCTCGCCGGTCGTCCAGTCCAAGAAGTTGAATCGCTTCTTGAGCAAGGTCCCGGGAAGAGACGCGTGACCCAATACCAGGTCCTTCCCATCCAGAAAATTAGCCCAGACGAGCGTGCTTTGGGGCGCGTCGGTCCGAACAGTGAACGTTGGAAGACCAAAGAAGTCCCGCGTCTGGTTTTCCGTTCCTTTGCCAAAGGAGCCGAAGACGCCCACGCTTCGAAAACGCTGATGCACGTCGAAGGCGTCGAAGCCAGGCTGCGTATAGGTAACGGGCCCCCGGAGGAAGCTCGCAAGAAGGAAAGCCGTCATCACGGCTATCTTCCTGCAGCTGGGGGCGGCGGCGGGGGCCCTCCTCCGGCAAAGTGGGCTTTGAGAACCTTCTGCAGGTTCGGTGACTTGGGATTGCCCTTAAACTGGGTGACCTCGGCCGTAGTCGAGGGTTTGGCCGCGTCGTTGCTGCCGCATCCGGCGAGCAGAACGGCCACGCCTACAACCGCGAAAGGAATGAATTGTTTCATAGGCTTGAAGGCTCCGGCGCTGAGGTTGGTGCGCCGGAGCCGGGTCGGATTCACTGGGTGGGGCGGCGGGCACTCCACATGTTCTTGGTCGGCTGGTTCCAAGTGTCCGGATTGGTCTGGGCAGGCACGAACGACTTCGCATGTCCATCGGTCATCGCGAAGTTCGCCTTGTTCGCGTTGGCGATGCTCACGCCGCCATTGGGACCAAACGGATACTTGTTCGCCATCGGTGCCATGCCGTCCGGGAATGCTCCGTTGTAATACTCGTTCGCGAGCGTATAGCCGCCTGTGGACGAAGGGAACACGAAGTCGTTGCCGACGGGCGCCGCCGACGGATTCCCAGGATCGCCGCTCTTTTGGAGGTCTGCGCTGAACCGGTCAGTCAACAGAATGGTGTCGGCGACGGAAGTGACCTGAGTCTGCGTCATCGCGCTGCAGCTCGTCGAGGGATTGCTGGGGCCGCCCCACGAGTAGGCAGGGTAGTAGACGATCGGTCCCTGGCACTCGTTGTTCTGGCTTCCGCCATAACCCGAGTCCCAGAACACGGCTGCGTTGGCGCCATAGGAGATCGCAACTCCCATGTCCGGCAGGACGTCGGCGGGGAAGTCGGCGGTCGCCGTCAGGTTGTTCACGTCGAACGGGCTGTGGAAGATGCTCAGGCTCTTGATGTACGGTTGGGTGATGATCGGCCAAACAAGCGGGTTGCCCCAGTCGTTGTCGAACGCATAAGGAAAGTCGTCGTCGTAGTCGTTCGCGTACATCAGCAATCCTAGCGAGGTTTGCTTCAGGTTGGATAGGTCGCTGATCGACTTAGCTGCAGCCTTGGCCTGAGCGAAAACGGGGAAGAGGATTGCCGCCAGAATGGCGATGATTGCAATCACAACGAGAAGCTCGATGAGCGTAAATGCTTTGAATTTCATTGCTACTCCAATGTAGAGATGCCGGTCTATGAGCTGTCGAAGCGGACGGGTTCCTAATCGCGGGACCCTCCGCCGCCAGGGGATGAAGAAGCAATGGGTGCGAACTGCTCGTGCCGGCCAGGAAGCATTCGGCGAGTGATCGTCGCCGAGCTCGCTTCGTAACCTTCCGAGCTCCAAAGAGATTGAGGCGCGCCACATGAGCCGCGCACGATAAGGCGCGTGGGAACTACCACTCGCCTAAAAGCACTGCCTGGATGCTCCAGGCGATGGACCAGCCGTGAGACGATCGCTTCGGCCACCCGATCCCAATTCATTCCTACGGTCGTCAGCCCGACCCCGTCCACATTGAACGGAAGATCGTTGCCGAACCCTACGACCGCCACATCGTTCGGCACGGTGAGGCCGCACTCCAAGATCGCCTCGACGATCGAGGGCGCCGACATGTCGTGAAGCACGAAGACTGCGTCGGGCCGGTCCTCCTCCTTGAGCCGCAGGCTGAGCAGCCTCGGGTTCTCGTAAGGATGCGGCTGGGGTGAGCTGAACACGAAGTTGTGTGCCTCCACGGGCACCGAATGCTCGTTGAGAGCCGCCGTGTAACCCGCGAATCGCAGCTGGGCGTCCTCCAAACTTGTGAAGAAGCCGCTAATTGCGATTCGCCTTCGCCCCAGCCCAACTAAATGGCTCACTGCCTGCTTGGCGCCCAGCAGATGGTCGCTCATCACCAGATCCGAGTGCTCGCCGCCAATGCTGTGATCGACGGAAACGATGGCGATTCGCGCATGCAGCTCGGACAGCTCGCCATAATCGGCCGACGACGTCTTGGGCCATACCACCGCGCCGCCGAAGCCTTCGTCGGCCGCACGCCGCAACGCGCCCATGGTGCCAAGCTCCTGCGAGTCGACGTGCACCATCTCCAACCCTTTAGC
>DASZPA010000217.1:0-19235 GCA_035550555.1 Fimbriimonas sp. | reverse complement strand
ACATCCCGTAGCCGATCACTTCGCCATAGATTTTCGCCCCGCGCGCCTCGGCGAAGGCTCGATCCTCCAGCATCAGCACGGTGGCGCCCTCCGCGATCACGAATCCGTCCCGGTCCTTGTCAAAGGGGCGTGAGGCGTGGTCGGGGTCGTCGTTACGCTGCGTCATCGCCCTGGCTGCGCAGAAGGCGGCGACACCGATTTCGTTGATGGGCGCCTCGGAGCCTCCGGCTAGCATGGCAACCGCGTCGCCACGCTTGATGATGTGGTAGGCGTCGCCAATTGCGTTCGCACCAGTGGAGCAGGCCGTCACCACGCAGGTGTTGGGCCCGCGTAGGTTGTGAACGATCGAGGTGTAGCCGCTCGCCATATCCGCGATCATGTACGGCACCCAGAATGGAGAGACCTTGCCGGGGCCACGGTCGATCAGGGTGTGGAACTGCTCGGCCATGGTATTGAGGCCGCCGATCCCTGACCCGATCAAGACTCCGATCTCGTCCCTAAGGTCGTCGGATATCTCGATGGCCGAGTCTTGAAGCGCCATCGTGGCCGCTGCCACGCCGAACGCGATGAACCGGTCGATCCGGCGGGCCTCTTTCTTCTCCAGCCAGTCTTCGGCGTTGAAGTCTTTGACCTCGGCGGCGATCTGGGTGGTGTAGGGCTCGGGATCGAGCAGCGTCATGCGAGCGGTGCCGGAAACACCGGAAACACAGGCTGGCCAAAACTTGTCCATGCCTGTGCCTATCGGGCTGACGACGCCGATTCCTGTGACGACGACGCGCCCGCTTGGCGCGTGTCGCTCACTCATCCCAGCTTCTTGGAGATGTAAGTGACGGCGTCGCCGACAGTCTTGATCTCGTTCACTTCCTCGTCGGGGATGTCGATGCCGAACTCGTCCTCAAACGCCATGACCAGTTCGACGACGTCCAAGCTGTCGGCGCCCAAATCATCCTGGAACGAGGCCGTGTCGGTGACTTCTTCCTCTTTAACGCCGAGCTCCTCGACGGTCACCTTTTTTACGCGGTTTTTGATGTCATCAGACATGGATCGAAGATACCTTTCTTGTGGCTCGCCAGGCTGTGAGGCTCAGGACTTGGCCATCCTGCGTCGCAATTTCGATGATTGCAATGAAGATGCTTCTAAAGCCTTTCGCCACTTGGCTAACCAGGTTTGCAATTTACCGGGGTTTTGAACAAAGATGTAACCCATGCCAGTGTTCGCCCCCATCACGCTCAACGCTCCCCAGCCCTCGATGCGAGACAGCCTCGGCATCGTCGCGCCGTCGGCTCCAGCAGCCCTGCAAGTTCCGTCCCCAATCGGTCAGCCGCAGTTCGGAGTACGCCTTGGTTTGGCGCAGTCGGACAGCCTCTGCTACTTTGGAGGCATCAACTATGAGATTCCGATCTCATTGGGCATCCACATCGTTTCCTTGCGAGTCGACGGCGACGTCTGGCAGCACGTAAGTTCGGGAAGCGGCGGATCGAGCGCAGGCGGAGTGGCTGTAGCTGCAGATGCGATTTTCGGGCCCGGTTCGTCTTATGTCGGCGCGGGCTTAGCCTATGCGGCCCGCTACGGCGGCGCTTCCGGACCCACTGGCCCGGCGCTGAAACTGCTCACGGGCTCCCAGTTCATCGCCAGCCTTGGTTACGAGATCAGCGTGATCGTTGCCAGCAAAGGCGCGGTCGGCGCAGTGATGGCCACCTGGCACTTCTAGGCGTGCCTTGAAGCTCTACATCTCCGCCGACATCGAGGGTTGCACAGGCATCGTTTCGTTCTCCCAGTGCGGAAGGGCGAGCGGCGCTTGCTACGACTACCCCTTTGCTCGGCGGATGATGACGGAGGACCTCAATGCAGTTGTGCGCGGAGCCCGGTCGGCAGGCGTGGACCGAGTCGTCGTCAAGGACGGGCACGGCAACTGCAAGAACCTTCTGATCGATGAGCTGGAACCCGGTGTGGAGCTCATCACGGGCTGTGGGCCGGCCACAGACGGCATGATGGATGGAATCGGTCCAGGGTTCGACGCAGCGATGCTGATCGGCTACCACGGCATGGCGGGCGCCCAAGGCGCGTTGATGGAGCACGCCTTGGTTGGAGGCTTGCACCGTCTCTGGGTGAATGGCCGCCCCGCCGGCGAGATCTACGTGAACTCGGCTGTGGCGGGAGAGTTTGGTGTTCCGACGGTCATGGTCAGCAGCGATCGGGCGGGTTGCGAGGAAGCGCAGCGCGACATTCCCGGTGTAGTCGCCTGTTCGACGAAGGATGCTTTTGGCAAGTACATGGGCGAGGTGGAAACTCCGTCGGCAACCCGAACCCGGCTGGAAGCTTCGGCTCGGGAGGCGATTCAAAGGGCTCGAACCATCGAGCCGGTGACCGTGCCTTCGCCCACGTGTATGAGAATCGCGTTCCGAACCACCGAGGAAGCTGACATGGCCGAGCGTGTGCCCGGCATTTCACGTGCAGACGGCTATGGCCTGGAGTGGACCTCTCATTCATTTTTGGAGGCACATCGGCTGGCGGTCGTTGTGTTCCAGATGTCGATCCAGGGCAGAAAGAGCGAGGCTTAATCTGGTGTCCGTTGATCCGTACGCCGGGTCCTACTTTCTCGACCTGGAAGAACTCCAACCGGGAGAGTGCGCCCTTTACAGTTCCGAATCTCCCAACGGTTGGCTCGCCTATCGTTCGCCTACTTCCTTGGTCCAGTGCACCAGTCTCGAGGAGGTTGAATCTTGTTTGGACGAGGCCTATCGACACGTCGGTCAAGGCGGTTTTGCGGCTGGATTTCTCACGTATGAAGCCGCTCCGGGCCTGAATCCGAAGATCGTCACGCATGAGCCGGAGTGGCCCATGTTCGCTTGGTTTGGCCTCTACAACGACCGCCCCGTTTTGCATCGGGAGCTGAAACCTGTCTATGAAGAGTGCCCGGTCAAAGGTGCGATGCCAGACCTGGATTTCGAAGCTTATCGTGGTAAGTTCGACGAGGTCAAAAGAGCTCTCGCAGCAGGCGAGACCTATCAGGTCAATCTCACTTTTCGACTTCGTTTCGAACTGGCTAGCTCGTGGGCCCGGTTCTTCACATCGCGATGCGGGGTCAATCCGCCTCGCTACGCAGCGTTCATCCAAGGCGGCGATTGGCAGGTCGCCAGCTATTCCCCAGAGTTGTTTTTCGAGCGGCGGGGCAGCCTGGTGACCTCGCGTCCGATGAAAGGGACGGCAGTTGCTCCCTCGGATCGGGCAGCGCTTCGAACGGAGGCGGCTCGCTTGGCGGACGATCCCAAGACGAAGGCTGAGAACACCATGATCGTGGACATGGTCCGAAACGACCTCGGATCGATTTGTGAAGTGGGATCCATTCAAACCACCGACCTACTCAAAGTCGAAAGGCACCGGGGACTCCTGCAAGTCACTTCAGCGGTCACCGGGAAGCTCCCAAGTCACAACGAAGGATCATCTCCAGCAAGCGAAGGCAAAGTCGATGAGTTCGCGAACCGAGAGAGGAGAACTTGCGGTGCGGCACTGCAAAAGGCGCTCTTCCCCGCCGCCTCTATTACCGGCGCTCCAAAAGTCTCGACCTGCAGCCTGATCCGTCGGCTCGAGATCTCTCCACGCCATATCTACTGCGGCGCCATCGGCATGATCGAGCCTGGATACGAGCGGTTCAGCGTGGCAATCCGAACAGCCCTCATCCAAGGAAACAAGGGGGAGTTTGGTGTCGGCAGCGGAGTCGTGTGGGACTCGGAAGTGGCCTCTGAGTACGAAGAGTGCCTCGCCAAGGCCGAGCTGTTGTACAAGAAGGGCGAACCGTGGACCCTGGTTGAAGCCTTTGCGGGGCGCGACCTTCCCAATCCGGCAGAGCATCTAGCAAGGCTCAAAACATCCGTCCAAAGATTTGGAATTCCTCTCGACTGGGCACAGCTCCTTGAAGAGCTCGCTGAAATCGAAGCGGAGCCCAAAGCGAAAGTCCGCATAGCCGTGAGGTTGGATGGTGAATTCCAGATTCAGGTGGGACGGAGCGCGATCGACAAGCCCGTACTTCAGGTCGTCTTGGCCCCCCGACCCGTTTGCTCCCATGATCCCAATTTCCGGATCAAAACCAGCTCGCGGGCGGTTCTTGAAGGGTTCCTTGATGCCTGCCCCGATGACGACGAGGTGCTGCTCTATAACGAGCGAGGGGAACTGACGGAGTTCTGCCGTGGCAACCTGCTGGTGGAGATCGATGGCGCCCTATGGACGCCCTTTCCAGACTCGGGATGCCTCGAAGGCGTCGCAGTGTCTCGTTTAATCAGGGAGAATCAAGCGAGCTATCGAAGGCTTTTCCTTGATGATCTGGCTAGAGCCGTCCGTCTCTTCTTCGTCAACTCCGTTTCTGGTTCCGTAGAGGCAGGGCTACGGGCTTTGGGGACATAACGAGCGCCCCAATTGTAGTAGTAAACGTGAAGACGCTTGCCTGCGGACTGGTTGCGGGGATCAGCGCGTGCTGCTTGGCCGCCTTCATAAGTCTCCATCGCCCCGCAAAGCCAAAGGCCCGGGTCGGCGCGCATCCGGCTGGTGTGGCGGAAGGCAAGAAGCAGGCAGAACTCAAGGCAGGCCCAGGCCATCAACTTGCCGCCTTCAGTGCAGGTTGCTTCTGGGGCGTGGAGGAGACGTTTCGAAAAACGCCCGGAGTGGTCGCAACAGCCGTCGGCTACATGGGCGGAACCCTGCCATTTCCAACGTATGAGCAGTCACACAAGACGGGACACGCGGAGACCGTCTTGGTGGAGTTCGACCCGAAGCGCGTGACCTATCGGCAGTTGCTCGACCAGTTTTGGACGATCCGGCATCCAGTGTCCCAGGGCGCCGCCAGGTTAGGTAACCGAAATCCATACCGGTCCGCCATTTGGACTTTCGACGAATCCGAGTCGAAGGCTGCCGAGGACAGCTTTAAGGCTCAGCAGAGGAAGGAGCGGAAGCAGATCTTGACGTGTGTCCACGCCGTGATGCCGTTCTATCTAGCCGAGGATTACCACCAGCAGTACGACGAAAAGGCTGGATTTGAGTCGTGCGACGTCCCTTAGTTGGCTAGAATCTGCTTGTGAAGCAGATCGCTTTCGTCGGACTGTGCGGATTGGCTCTGATTGGCTGTGGCTCGCAGTCGGAGACGCCAGCCCCCGCGCCAACACCCGTTGCCAAGAATGACAAGGCGCCCGACGCAAAGTCTGGCGAAGCCAGTCGCCGAACGGTGAAGACAGCCACCGACCCGGACGCTTCCAAGATCGACAAGGCCGCCAAAGAAACCACCATCGAGGATATCGCCGCGCAGAAGCCGCCGGCGGGTCAATTGGAGGGCCGCTCGGGTCCGTTCGAGACCACGACCTGGAAAGTAAAAGCGCACCTTGAAAGCATCAAGCTCATGAAGGACGATGATTACTACCTCGTCCTAAAGGGAGAGAAGGGCGGCCAGACAGTTGTGGAGGTTCCGAATCCCGACCTCTGCAAAGGCAGCCCGCTTCAGCCCGAAATCGCGGCGGCCCGCAAGGCGCTGGAGGAGCGATACCATCCGACGAAAGACCTCAAGCATCTCAACGATGACGCGACCGTCACCGGAGTCGGCTTTCTTGGTTGGAACCGAAGCAAGAAAGGCGCGACCGGAAAGACCGGTGCGCGCCTCATGCCTGGTACGGGCTTCGAGTTCAACTCAAAGTAGCAACCCTTACCACTTCTCGTCGCCGTCGACCCAGGGGAACCACTGGTTGTAACCCGTAGCCGCAGCCTGGTTCGGGTCCTTCCAAACGCTGTCAGGAATCGTCTTCCAGGCAGCCGGCATCATGTGGTACTTGGCGTGGGTGTCGGCATAAACGTAGTCCGCGCCCACATCGCTGTGCCGATAGAGACCGAACCGCTTGTCGGATCGAGGCGACACGATCTCCTGGCTGATCGAAGACTTGCTCTCAACCACAAATAGGCGGCTGGAAGGCTGCGTCACGGAGCCTAGAGGGCCGCCGGAAACGGCGCCAAAGAATCCGCTGGGATTGCGGAAGAAGTAGTAGTTGAGCGCGTAGGACAGCGGGTATCCGGGAATCGTCGTGCCGTTGTTGACCAACGGACCGCTGCTGTCGTCGGGGCACTTGAACATGTTGTAGTTCTTTGTGTAGGGCTGAATGATGTCCGCCCAGCACTTGGCGACATAGGCGTTCGAGGCGGCGCCTCCCGAAAGATAAGAGAATGCCGACGGCTCGTTGCCCGGCATGTTCGGGTAGTTGGCCATCGGCAGAGTGTCGTCGTAATCGTTCAGATAGAGGTACAGGCCGACGCCGATCTGCTTGGTGTTGCTAAGGCAAGCGGTCTTCTTGGCCGCCTCCTTGGCCTGGGCGAAGACCGGGAACAGAATGGCTGCGAGGATGGCGATAATCGCGATCACTACGAGGAGTTCAATCAAAGTAAATGCGCGGGACTTCATAAGAGCTCTTGCAAGACTGGAGTCCCTATTGTACGGCGGTCCACCCCGTCCTGCCAAAAACACATGACGTTGTGTGACAACTCACGGATTTGCCTGCATCGTTCGCAGGCTGTAAGATCGGAGCGACTTGCAGAACGATCCCTCTCGCCGCGACGTTTTGAAGGGCAGCCTAGCAGCGCTGGCCCTGCCGGGACTTTCCCGACTTTCTTCCGATTCCTCAGCCCATACTTTTTTGCGAGTGACCGATCACCACGAAGAGTTGAAGCTTTGGTACGACAAGCCCGCGTCTGAGTGGGTTGAGGCGCTGCCCGTCGGCAATGGGCGGATCGGAGCAATGGTGTTTGGCGGCACTCCGGCAGAGAGAATCCAGCTCAACGAGGGCTCACTTTGGCAGGGAGGACCACACGACTACGACCATCCTGGCGCCTTCGATGCGCTTTCGGAGGCACGACGGCTGATCTTTGCCGGGGAGTATCGGGCGGCGGGCGACCTCGTCAACGAGAAAATGATGAGCCAGCCGCTGAATCAGGCGGCGTACCAGGCGCTGGGGGATCTGAACCTTGCATTCGACCATCGCGGCGAGGTGGAGAACTATCGGCGTGAGCTCGACCTTGACTCGGCAATCTGCAACACGAGCTATCGGGTCGGCGACGTCGAGTTCGTCCGCGAGGTGTTCGTCAGTCATCCGCACCAGATCTTGGTCGTTCGGCTCAAGGCCAGCCGGCCGGGCCACGTTGCCTTCACTTGCAAACTGGAGAGCGGCCTGTCGCACGAGGTATCGACGGTCGGCGACCGGCTCATCATGCAGGGCATTAGCGGCCCGCACGGGGATATTACCGGGGCCGTCAAATTCGCGGCGGTGGCTCAAACGGTCGTTCATGGTGGCAGCTCCTTCGTGGGCGACGGCGCCCTTTGGGTTAGGAGCGCTGATGAGGCCACGATCTTCCTTTCCCTAGCCACCAGCTACCGATCGTACAAGGACGTCTCCGCGGATGCCCTTTCGGCGGCGATCGCGCTTCTTACGAAGGCCGTGGAGGCCGGGGCTGAAGATGTCCAGCGGGCACACTCAGAGGACCATCGGCGCATCTTTCGGGCTGTCTCGTTGGATTTGGGGGACGGCCCAGCCGATCAAGCGACCGACAAGCGGATCCACGGCTTCCACGAGGGCCACGATCCGGCTCTAGCCTCCCTCTATTTCCAGTACGGCCGATATCTGATGATCGCCTGCTCTCGGAAAGGCGGACATCCGGCAACGCTGCAGGGTTTGTGGAACGACAGCCTTACGCCACCCTGGGGCTCCAAGTACACGATCAACATCAACACGGAGATGAACTACTGGCCGGCAGAGACCTGCGGCCTCTCCGAATGTCACGAACCGCTGTTCGAGATGCTGCATCAGGTCGCGGAGACCGGAGCCCACACGGCGAGGACGCTTTATAACGCCAAAGGTTGGGTATGTCATCACAACACCGATGGCTGGCGCGGCGCCTCGCCGATCGACGGCGCGGATTGGGGAATGTGGCCGACAGGTGGCGCTTGGCTTTCCACCCACATTTGGCAGCACTATCTTTTCACGGGCGACAAGTCGGCACTGCGGCGTCACTATCCGGTCTTGAAGGGAGCCGCCGAGTTCTTCTTGGACACCCTGGTCGAATATCCGGGGAAAGGCTGGCTCGTGACCTGCCCCTCGGCAAGCCCCGAGAATCGTCATCCAAAGAACGCCGGCATCTGCGCCGGGCCAACAATGGATATGCAGATCGTTCGCGACCTGTTCGAAGCTTGCTCCGAGGCGGCCAAGGTGCTGGATGTCGATTCGGAACTGGCGGACCGAATGAGATCTACTCGTGATAAGCTGGCTCCGATGCAGATCGGGCGAGCCGGTCAGCTTCAAGAGTGGCTGGAGGATTGGGACCTAGACGCTCCGGAGATCCACCATCGGCACGTCTCACACCTGTATGGCCTGTTCCCCAGTCATCAGATCTCGCAATTTACGCCCAAGCTTCTGGAAGCAGCGAAAAAGTCCCTCGAGATCCGAGGCGACGCGGGTACGGGCTGGAGCCTCGCTTGGAAAATCAACTTATGGGCTCGACTCCACGACGGTGAGCATGCCTACCGCTTGGTTCAAGAGGCGCTTCGACTCCAAGGTACAGGCGGCGAGGGCGGCGGCGTGTATCCGAATCTGTTCGACGCCCATCCTCCGTTCCAAATCGACGGCAACTTTGGATTTGCCTCCGGAGTCGCGGAGATGCTGATTCAGAGCGACGGCCATACTCTCCGGCTCTTGCCGGCTTTGCCCTCAGCTTGGCCTACAGGGTCGGTGAAGGGTTTGAAGGCACGAGGTGGGCACACGATCGAGGTGTCCTGGAAGGATGGCCGGGCTTCGAACGTGACGGTCGTAATGGGCTGGTCCGGCGCCGTGCGGGTGCACTACGGTAATTCCCATCTCGACCTGGAAGGCACTCCGGGCCACCGAATTCGCCTTCACCCAGAGTGGTTGGATAACGCGTAGATCGATCTCGTATTTCAGCGAGGGTGATCGGCCTCGATCGGGCCGAGAAATAACTGTTGGTGCCCCGATGAAACGCAAACTGGTGCTTCCCGTCCTTTGTCTTGTCGCCCTCGGATGTGGAAGCGATACGCCGACCGGCAAGGACGCCATGTCCAGCGCTGACCGGGTGCAGTTTGCGGCACAGAAGATCCAGAGCGACCCATCTTCTTCGCCCGCGGCCAGGAGCATCGCGGGAGGCGTCATTCAGGACGCCAAGAATGAGAGGGATCTTTCCAACATGATGGAGTCCAAGGAGTAGCCTTCCCAGGATTGGCCCCTGCGTTGCATCCAAGAACCTCACAACTTTCATATCAGAAAGGACTTTCGCCTGCAGGCGACGTATTGATTAAGCGTGATCATTTGTCCCAAGTGCGGCGCCAAATTGCCCGATCAGCTTCACCAGTGCACCTTTTGCGGAGAAGCGGTGAGCGAGGTCGTCAATTACTATCGCGCCGGTATTCCGGGGCATACAGCTCCTTGGGTGTGGGTTGCCTACCATCTCGTTTCTGCTTACTTCGTGATTACCGGCCTGCTCTACACGGCCACCGGATTGATTACATGCATCGGTCATCCAGGGCAGGTGATCAGTCCCGTCACGATCGTTCAGATCGTCCTCGGAGCGCTCTCAGCCGTTTTGGGAATTGGACTGCTTCTCAAGATCCAGTCGGTTCGAAACGTGGTCAACTTCCTCTGCGGAGTCAAGATCATTCTTGGCGTGCTGCGACTTCTTGGCTCGATCATGGTCGCGTTTGTGCTCGGCCCATTGGGCATCCTCTTTATGTTCCTGACGGTGGTGGACATTGCTTCCGCCGCTTTCATGATCTATCTAATTGGCGAGACCGACCGCGTGGTTCCAAACATCTAGCCGCCAACTTTTCAGGCATTTGATGCGATTCACCAAACGACGCACCCTCGGTTTCCCGCCACGCGAAGTCTCGACGAGTCCGGACCACCCAGGCGCCAGGATTTCGGATTCGTCCGGGATGTGGGAACTAGGGCAAACGCCATAATCTCAGGCACGCGTCGTTCGAGACGGAAAACGTGAAAATCATTCTGCCGCGCAAGCTGTTCTTTCTCCTTTCCGGCTTTGCCGTTCTGAAGGGGCTGGCCGTCACGGGCCGGGAGCACTCGCTCGTCAGGGCGCTTCAGAAGAAGGATCGCCATGCGTTTGACTCACTGATGAAGCTCCATGCACCGGGGCTCACCCGGTTCGTTTCGCGCCGCGTGAAAAGCCCCGACCGCGACGACGTGCTGCAGGACACTTGGCTTGCCGTCTGGGAAAGCTCCGCGTCGTTCGACGGCTCGTCGCAGTTTCGCACCTGGCTCTTCGCGATCTGCTACCACAAGATCCAGGATTATTGGCGCCGCGAGCAGTGCCGTCCGCCCAGCAAGTCGATCGTCGACGCCGAGGGAGTGACCGCCCATCTGCCGGCCGAGTTCGGCACGATCGAGCTTCGGGAATCGCTTCGGACCGTTTGGGAAGCGTGCACTCCCGATCAACGGGAGCTGCTCCGCATGTACTATGCCGACGGCTTGAACCTGAAAGAGATCAGCATCGTTCTGAAGAGGAACCTGAACACCGTCAAGTACCAGTTCTATCGAGCCCACGCGACGGCGGCCGAGCATGTAAAGTCTCTCGAGACGGACCCAGTGACAGGGGATGCGGTGACCATATGACCAGAGACGAAGCCATCCTCCTCTCACAGCATGGCGCCGCGTCGCCTGGGCAGTCGATCGCCGCCTGGCTGAGCCTGGCGTTCTCTGCCCGTGCCCGACAACGCTCCCGGGCGTTTCGGCAGGTGACAAAGCTGTTTCAGGTGGCTCTCGTCGACGACGACGCCTCCACGGTGGTTCGCGGCCGCCACGGCTTCCGTGCCAGCGCGAAGCTGGCATGGTTTCTGGCCGCGCTGACCTTGGTCGGAATCATCGCTTGGCACGACGTCTCTTCGGGAGCTTTGCAGGCGTTCTTGGCGAACGGCTTTGGCGCGAGCTGCAAATAGCGGCGCTGTGAGACACGGCCAGTAACGGGCCCGCGCGGCCCCGAGTCCTCCATTTTCCTAAAGTTGAAGAAATCGTTTGGCAAATGAAGCGGTTTATGTTAGGATATGAATCGCTTCATAGAGCGATATGAAGCGATTCATATCAGAGGAGCCATGAGAACCAGACTCAAAGATGTCGCGGCGAAGCTGAACCTGTCGCCGGCACTGGTTTCGGGCGTTCTGAACAATCGGCCCCACATATGGGCTTCGGAGGAGACGCGCGCTCGGATCATCGCGGCGGCGAAGGCGCTCAACTATCATCCGAGTGCCGCGGCCCAGGCTCTGAGCATGGGCAAGACCGACGCTATCGTCTTCGTCTATAAGCGGCTCCCGAGCGCGGCATACCGCCTGGCGTACAGCGGATTGATGGACGCGCTTTCATCCGAGTTGCAAAGCGCGGGCTACGACTTGACGGTGGCGAACTTCGCTACCCAGGAGGAGGTGCTCGACCACCTTCAGAAGCTGGCAAGCTCCCACGCCTGCGACGCGGTGGTGCTTTGGGGCCGGGAAGAGGACACCGAACCGCAGGCGATGCTCCTCGAATCGCTTAACCTCCCGTTCGTAGTGAAAGGCCGGCACGAGTCGGCCCACCCGCACTGGCAGCAGGTCGACTTCGATCACGAGATGATGACCCGGCGTGCCGTCGAGCACCTCTCGGCCCTGGGTCATAAGAGAATCGCCTACCTTGGGTTTCCTCATGACGAGGGGTTCGTTCGCGCGCTGCGCGCCGGCTATATCGGCGCGCACGCCGAATTCTTCGGGGCGGCTCCCAATACCCACCTCATGGGTGACTTTGAAGATGAAGTCGAGCCAAACGCGAGCTGTATCCGGCGATGGCTCTCGCTCCCAGAGGAAGAGCGTCCGACCGGATTTGCGATCGGCGCCGGCAACAAGGCCTGGCAGGCTCTGGAGCTATGTCTGGCGGAGATCGGCCGAAAGCTTTCCGATGCGCCCGGCAGCTTCTCGGCAGCGGGAATCACATCGACGCCCTTCACGCTCATGTTCGGCGAGGCGCTCGTCTACCAGGCAATCGAGATCGACAACCTGGCTCGCTTCGTAACCCCCGCGCTGATCCACGCGATCGACCGCGACCCCGCATGCGAGCATGTCCACAGGTTCCAGCCAGAGCTCACTCAGGCGCGCAGTCTCGGCATTTCCGTTTCGGGCCCCCTCGCGGCCTCGAAGGAGGAGAGCCGATGAGACGGTCTTGCTTCGACACTTCGCTCTCAATCGCCGGTTTGTCCGGCTTCGACCCGCTCTTTCGGCATGACGCCTACCATGCAGTTCGCGCCATGCCTCTCCAACGTCCGGAGACCATTCATGCATTCTGAAATCAAAGCCCGAGCGTTCACGCTCATCGAACTTCTCGTCGTCATTGCGATCATCGCGATCCTCGCCGCCATCCTCTTCCCCGTTTTCGCGCAAGCCAAGCTCGCCGCCAAAAAGACCGCCGACCTCTCGAACCTGAAGCAGATCGGCCTTGGCGCCATCATGTATTCGGGCGACTATGACGACGAGTTTCCGCGAAACGATTACTTGCTGCCGACCCGCCAGCAGTGGGCGCCCTTCACGTACCGAGAGGCGTGCGCTCCCTACATCAAGAACGGCGTGAGCAACTACACCTGGGTCTCCATGAGCGGCTCAGAGGCGATGCCGCTGGCCGACGCAGGCCTTTGGCAAAGCCCGACCGTGCCAAACAACATTCGCTACGACTACGGCGCGAACCAGTTTGTGATGCCCTCCAGCAACACTTGGAACCTGTGGAACTACAGCGGTTACGATGCGTTCAGCGACCAGGACCCGAACGGCTATTCCACCGGCAAGTCTCCGGTGCCCTCGGTTTCCCAGACGACGCTGCCCAAGCCCGCGAACACGCTGATGGTCGTGGATCAGGGCGTCGACACAAGCAACTACCTCTCCGGCAATGTGGTCATGCAGAGTGGAAACTGGTGGTGGCAGGGCGCCGGCGCGATGATCCGCGGAGCGACGATCCCGCCCAATTGGGATACGGACTCCGCCGTACACGACCAGTACGACGGAAACCTGAACGGCGTCGGGCCCTACTCCTCGCTGCCGCGCTTTCGCTTCTCTGGCCCCTCGGCGAACGTCGCCTGGGCCGACGGACACGCGAAGGCCAAGCACAAGGGCGCGTTGAGCTGGTGCACGGATATGTTCGTCAAGGGAGGCTACGTCGACCCGTACAACTCGGGCGGACCGGATGACAACTACGCCTTCTCGCCCGGTCTGGCGTGCGCGGGGTACGACCAGGGTTGAGGTACATCCTGCCAGCCTTGATGGCGGCCGTCGGTATGACGGCCGCCGGCTGCGGGTCCTCCTCGGACGACCTTGCGACGATCAAACCTGGGAGCGGTGTGGCTCTGAACCCCGGAGGCAAGCCGCTCAACCAGCAACAGGCCGCATATACATCGCAGATGCAGAAGGCGGGAGACTCCATCAACGCCCAGCGCGCTCAGATGGCCGCCGCCATGGAAGCAGCTCGCCAAAGGGCCGGCGGCAAGTGATTCGGCAAGCCGGCTGGACGGCTGCAATGCTCGTCGCCGTGCTCCCAGTTGGCTGCCGGCAGCCGGAGGACGAATATCAGCCCGCCGTTTCGCCCAAGGTCTACTCGTTCGAAGGCCAGCCTGACTCCAAATTCGACGGCAACTGGAGCACGGACGACGGCAACTCCAAGATGTACCTGGCGAAGGACGGGGGCATGAGGATCGAGACGACGGTCCGGTCGGTTGCCGGCAAAGCCGTCACCAAGGTGGCGGGCAAATGGGCCGCCAAAGACGGCGCCCTCATGTTCCAGTATTCGGCTGGCGCCCAGCCATCCACCGTGATCAAATACGACGCGGTTCTGAACGGGGCCACGCTTTCGCTCCAGCAGCCAGGCGGGCACTTGAAATCGGTCTATACGCGGAAGAACTAGATTTTGCTGACCCTGCTTGCCGCCGCCGCGCTCGCCAGACCGTTGGTGATGGCGCACTACATGCCGTGGTATGAGTCCAAGCCGACAGGCGGCCACTGGGGTTGGCACTGGACCATGAACCACTTTCATCCCGACAAGGGCCAGATTGCCTCGAGGTATTCCCCGATCATCGGGCCTTACGATTCCTCCGATCCCGAAGCACTCGAGTATGAAACCCTCGAGATGAAGGTCTCCGGCATCGACGGCGTCTTTATCGACTGGTATGGAACCAAGGATCTCTATGACTACCCACTGATCAACCGAAACACGCAGAAGATGATCGAGGCCTGCACGAAAGCAAGGTTGAAGTTCGCGATTGTGCTAGAGGATCAAGTCGTTCCGAATCTGGTGAAGAACGGAAAGTCCACCCCGGAAGAGTTCGGACGATCGGTCTCGAAGTGGCTCGAGACTCGGTGGTTTCAAAGAAGGGATTATCTGCGGTGGCAGAACAAGCCAGTGCTTCTGATCTTTGGCCCTCAGTACTACAAGACCACCGACCTGCGGAGGTTTTTCGGCAGTACGGCTTTGTTCACGCTGCTCGGCAGGAAGGAACCGGCCGTTGGCGGCTACGGCTGGCCCGAGCCTCAGGTTGGGGACAGCCGCAGCTGGACGCAAGTGAGGGCTTTTTACGAGCGAGCCAAGCAGTGGCCGGCATCCATTCCTGTCGCGTATCCCCGGTTCGAAGACATTTACAAGGCCGCGGGGATCGGCTCCGGCTATGGAAAGATCCGGGATGCAGGCGGGGCCACTTTCGATCGGACTCTCTCCATGGCGATCCGTTCGCACGCCCCGTTCATCCAAATTGCGACGTGGAACGACTGGGGCGAGGGCACTCAGATCGAACCTTCGAAGGAGTTTGGGTATCGAGACCTCGAACGGCTTCAGGCCCAACGCAGGAAGCTGGACCCCTCGTTTCCCTATCGGCGAACGGACCTTCGAGTACCCGAACGGATCTACCGGCTGAGGAAAAGGCACGCCAGCCCAAGCAAGCTGGACCAAGCTCGCCGAGCCCTCATGCTTGGCCAGGGCTCCCGCGCGGAGCGGATCTTGGCTTCTCTCGTGAGAGGCCTCAATGCGCCGGATCGTAGCCGACGCTAGAGATCCGACCTTCTATGTCGCGTCCACAACACGGCAACGGCGATAGCAAGCCAATACGCGGCGATGTCCCAAATCGAGAAGTGCGTACCTATCAGGAGCTTTCCTGCCAGCGTCGCGCGAAAACGATCGAGTCCGGTGGTATGAAACAACCGCAGGCATTCGACGGCGGCAGCGAACACGGCGGCCCACATGCCTACCTCGGCCGGTCGTTTTTTGGGAAGGGCCGCGACGAACAGCCAATAGATCATGAGAGCCCAGAGGACCGAGCCGCCGTATTTGAAGAGAAACTTCGGCAAGCCGAGCGGCGCCAAACGCCAAACCAAGCCAGCCACCAGGGCCAATGCCGCCCAGCACAAAGCCCTCAAAGAACGATCTCTCACCGATTCTGCCTCGCTCCGTGTAAAGCTTCGTTGCCCGTATCGGTTCCCACACGGGTTCAGGATTCTGGGAAAAGGGCCTTAACTCTCATAACTATCCGATAAGGCGGCCTGGATAGAGCGCTCGCGAAAGGAATCCAGACTTTGCCTACCATGCCAGCGCGTCTTTCGGGGTCGAACCTAGGGGAACTGGCGGAGACGGCCATTCCAAAGGCGTGCCATCTACGAGGACGGGTGATCTGAGGCGTTTCGCCGCACCCCAGGACGTGTTCTCCACATCCGCCGAGAGGTCGGCCGCTGTTTCCGGCGCAAAAGGCTCGCTAGGCTCTCGAAATCCCTCGGCGATCAAGAACTCCGCGACGCGCGCCAGTGAAACGCGGGTACGGCTTCCGGTCGGCTGGGTAAGGCCGTGGAGCGCAGCGGACGCCATCCAGTATCCCGCGGCCTGATCGAGTGCCTGAAAGGGCAACGGAGTCGGGCGCTCGGCGCAGGTTCGATCCATTCCTGCTTGAGCGATGCCCGTGCTCATCTGCACCAGAGAGTCGAACCCTCTTCGCAAGGCCCACGGCCCCGTCCAACCGTAGGCGTCGAGAGTCACTTCGACAAGGCCGGGCCGCAGGCTATGAAGGTTCGTACCGGAGTAACCAAGTCGATCCAACGCTTCCGGCCGGTACCCGTGAACCAGAACGTCGGCTTCCTCCAGCAGTCTTTCGAACGTCTCCCGGTCCTCGCGCACACGCAGGTCGAGTCTGGCGCAACGCTTTCCCAACGTAACCTCGGGCTCCAATGACGGCTCGTTCCAGGAGGGCGGATCGATTCGAATCACGTCGCAGCCACAGCCCGCCAGGAACCGTGTCGCAACCGGGCCGGCGAGGACGCGAGTCAGATCCAAAACCCTCGTGCCCTCAAGGAGTCTTGGCGACCGGGTTCCCATGCGCTCGATGCGAAAAAGCGGCTCGGCTGCCACGGACTCGCCCTGCGGATGGGTTTGCCACTCGCCGACTCCTCTCATCGCCGCCGCGCACCCGCCGTTCTCAATGATCGCCGTCTCGAGGCTGTCCGCCTCCCAGCGTCGCACCGCATCGGCAAGCTCAGCCTTATCTCCGGCGCTCCCCAGCACCTCTACGGCTGCTTTCCGGTGATTGGGGGCGTTGGTATGCAGCCGAATCCAACGATCTTTCGCCAGGTAGTCGCCGGCGATCGGGTCCCAAGCCGGGGGCAGGTTCCAACCTTGCGAACGAATCGAGACAAAGAACCAGAACGACGCGAGGCGCCGGTCGACTGTCACCGAATCGGCCCCCACATGCTTGGCCCATGCCAAACCGGCCACGGCCACTGAAGCCGCCGCCAGATCGGAGGCGGCGAAAACGGAAGGAGACCGCCCGGAACCTTCGATTCGTACGGACGCCGGCCGGCCGGAAGAGCCTGTCAGCGAAGTCCAGATCTGATCAAGCACAAGCTTCTCTCTGCCTCAGCGGCAGGATTTGGCAGACTCCCGAGAGCTTTGAAATCAGCCCACTTTGTCCACCACGCATTCAAGAACCCTTCTCCTTAGGCTCAAAGTGGCTCCAATAGCCACTGAAGCCATTACGGCCATACCGACCACTCTGGCTCGAATAGCTTCAAAGATGACAGCTGGATGCGCCGCGCTTGGCCAGGTACTGCTGGTGATACTCCTCTGCCGGGTAGAACGCGACCGCAGGCACGATCTGCGTCACGACCGGCTTTCGATAGTCGTCGCGATGCTTTTCCAAGGAGGCCTGGGCCGCCGCCGCCTGCTCGGGCGACTGATAGAAGATCACCGATCGATATTGGTCGCCAATATCGGGGCCTTGCCGGTTGAGCTGCGTGGGATCGTGCTCAGCCCAAAAGATGTCCAGAAGCTGATCGTAGCTCACCTTCTCTGGATCGAACTCCACGCGGACGACCTCGGCATGGCCGGTCGTGTGACTGCAAACCTCTCGGTAGGTCGGATTCTCGGTGCGTCCACCCGTATAGCCAACCTCCGTCTTCAAAACGCCGGGCAAAGTGCGAAACGCCTCTTCGACGCCCCAAAAACATCCGGCTCCAAATACCGCAACTTCCATGGCTACGTTCTACGATACCGAAGCGGGGGTCGGCACGGGAGCACCCCGATGACCCAAAATAGAGGCGTGTTCAAATCGCTCAATCCCGGAGTCATCGGTGTCACGACATCCAACCTCGAAGAGGGTCTAAGGGCCGCGGAGGTGGGAGGCTTCGACGGGTTGGAGATCAATCCCGACGAGATCGCCGACCGGGCCGAGAAGGAAGGGATCGAGGCGATCAAGGCCAAGTTTCAGGAGGCAGGGATACGGCCTGCCGCTTGGGGCCTTCCCAACGGCTGGCGGGGCGACGATGCCCAGTACGCACAGATGATCCAAGAGCTGCCACGACTTGCCAAAGCCTCGTCCGCCATCGGATGCACGCGGCTCTTTACGTGGATCCTTCCGGGCTCCAACGAAAAGACGCTGGACGAGAACCATCGCTGGCATCTGAGCCGGCTCAAGCCCGCAGTGCAAATCCTGGGCGACTACGGCTGCAGCTTCGGCTTGGAATACATCGGCCCCAAGACGTCGCGGGAGAGCTCGAAGCACATGTTCTACTACAAGCTCAAAACGATGCTTGCTCTCGCGCGGGAGATAGGACCGAATGCCGGCCTGATGCTCGACTCGTGGCATTGGCACACGGCCCACGAGACGGTCAGCGATTTGGAGAACCTCAAGCCGACCGACGTGGTCCACGTCCACGTCAACGACGCGCCCGCGGGCATCGAAACCGACTCGCAGATCGACAGCCAACGCGAGATCCCAGGCGCGACGGGAGTCATCGACATCGCCGGGTTCTTGAAAACGCTGAATCGAATCGGCTACGACGGTCCCGTCACCCCGGAACCCTTCAACAAAGGACTTCACGAATTGCCCTCCGACGAGGCGCGGCTGAAGCTGGTGGGCGAGTCGATGAAGAAGATCTGGTCCATGGCCGGGCTTTAGCCCTTCGATTCGACTTCTCGGCCGATTTCCACCACGGCGCGTACCAGATCGGGGACGTCTTCCATCTTGGTTCGATGGTTGACGAAGCAGGCACGCAGACAGTAGGCGCCGTTCAAGATCGTCGAGGACGGCACCGCAATGCCACGCTCCTGGATGAGGTAGAGAATCTCCTCGTTGAATCGGTCGACCCCGTCCTGCGGCGCCTTGTAGCGAAAGCAGACGACGTTCAGCGGTACCGGCGCCATCAGCTCCAGCTCCGGGTGAGCTTCGACGAGGCTTGCTAGAAGCCGGGCCTGCTCCACGTTCTGATCGATCAGCGCGGCCATCTTGTCGAATCCGTAAGATTTCAGGCACATCCATGCCTTGAGCGCTTTGAATCCACGGGTGAGCTCGATTCCCAGGTCGGCAAACGGCAGCCCTCCGGCGATCACGCCCCGCTCACTGGGAGCGATGTAGCTGGCGCTCTGGGTAAAGGCGGCGCGATGGACGTCGCCGTCCCGCACCAAGAGACATGCGATCTCAAACGGAAGATACATCCACTTGTGGAGGTCGAACGCCAGCGAGTCGGCTCGCTCCATGCCTCTCACGGTCTGGCTGAGGTTCGGCGAGATGGCAGCCAGCGCGCCGAACGCTCCATCGATATGCAGCCACAGATCCTCCTCGGCTGCAATATCGGCTAGCGCGTTCAGATCGTCCGTGGCTCCCGTGTTCACCGTTCCGGCGGTACCCAGAATGACAGCGGGGCGGTTGCCCTTTTC
>DASZPA010000216.1:0-2780 GCA_035550555.1 Fimbriimonas sp. | reverse complement strand
GATCTCGGGACGCGATTTGCGCAGAAACGCGGCGTAGCCGCCGGCCTCGCTCACGAAGCAGATCTCCTGAGAGTCGGGCTTGTCGGCCAAGTGAAGGCCGAGGTCTGCCGCCATTTGGCGCGTCTGCGCCTTGTCCCGTAGCTCTCCCAAGGGAAACCAGACGTGGCGAAGCTGCTCCTGGCCGAGCATATAAAGTACGTAGCTCTGGTCCTTAGCGCCTCCCTTGGCACGCAGCAGCCGGTAGCGGCCCGAGGCGTCCCGGCGAACCCGGGCGTAGTGTCCCGTCACCAGTTTTTCGCAGCCAAGCTCGTGCATCTTCTGCAGCAGCACCTCGAACTTGACGTGCCGATTGCACTGAACGCATGGATTGGGCGTGCGTCCCGCCGCGTACTCGGAGATGAAGTTGTCGATAACAGAGGACCGGAACTCCTCCTTCATGTTCAGCACGTAGTGTGGGATTCCAAGCTTTCGAGCAACCCTGCGCGCATCTTCAACGGCCCCAAGCGAGCAGCAGCCGGCATGCCGTGGGTCAGTCTGGCTCTCTTGCCAGATCTGCATGGTTACTCCCACCACGTCGAAGCCCCTCTTAACGAGCAAAGCGGCGGCGACACTGCTGTCGACGCCGCCGGACATGGCCACTAGAACCGTGGGCCTAGCTGCCATTGATGAGCTTGCTCAGAGGCGGAACTCTTAGTGCCTCCATCATGGATGCCGCGCCGTAAGCCTTCGGCGTCTGCCCTTGTGCGATGACGATGAAGGTTGGAGTCTGCGAAACGCCAAGCGCGTTGCCCACGTTCTTATCGGCCGTCACCCTTTGCGAAATGGGGTCGTTGCCAACGTTTTCGAGCCGCTTCTTCATGTCCGTCGTATCCAAGTTCACTTGATTGGCAATGGCGAACAACTCGTTGGGATCGTCGATCTCCTTTTTCTCCGCCATCACGGCCAGTGTGAAGTCCCAGAACTTGCCCTTCTCGAAGGCATATTCCGCCATGGCTGCCGCCAACTCGCTGGTCTTGTGCATCGGCAGCGGGAAGTGCCGGAAGATGACGCAGAGATTGTTCGGATGCTGACGGACAAACTCCTTCACCAGGGGCGAATACTGCTGGCATGAGGGGCAGTTGAGATCGGCGAACTCCAAGATTTTGACCGGAGCGTTCAGGTTGCCGAAATACTTGGGATTGTCCGGAATCAGCTGCAGCTTGGCTTTCTTCAACAGAGCCAAATCGACGGGTCTGGCAGGAACCCGGTCGCCATTCCGAATGGCCAAGCCTTCCGCGGAAAGCGCCAACAGGAGCACGACGCTCAGCACCGGCGTCAGCAGCACGTCGAGGTTCGACTTCGAGAGCGCGCCGCGCATCTCTTCAGGCTTGATGTCCAGCAGCTCCTGGTACATGAGGGCATAGACGATCACCGTGATCGTCATGCAGACGGCCGAGCTTAGGCACCAGGGGCAAATATCTCGAATGACAAAGAAGGAGTAAAGCTGAAGGCCGATGCTGATAAGCGTTCCGATGGCGGCCACCATGAAGCCGAGCAACGAGAGCAGCCTGTAGCGGGCTGGATCGCTGCGTGCCCGCAAAAACGCCATCCCGGTCAGAACGACGTACGCTCCGAAGCCGATGTAGGCGATCGGCACTCCAAGAAAGAAGGACGAAGGGCTGTTGGTTACCGCGTCGCAGCCATGCGACCCGCCGCAAGGCGGAATCTTGTCCATGATCTTCGCCAGGCTGAGCACACCGGCAATAAACAAGCCGATAAAGCCTAAAACCAGAAGCACTCGATTATAAAGGAGAGCCTTCACGTTCAAATTATACGTTTCCATCGCGATTTGTAAGAGCTAACAGATTCAAACAAGGCACTTGTTGTGAGTGCAGTCGCACGGAGGGCAACCGCGAGAGCAGCAATTGGCATACCAATCAACGCGATCTGCAACCCGTTTGCTCCCAGAACGTATGGGAAGATAAGAGACTGTGTACCTTTTGCTTTTGCTGATTGGAGGTCTTGGCTTCCTCGCGATGACGGTAATGGGCATGGGTCATGGCCTTGGCTTGGGCCACTTCATAGGCGGGCACAGCCACTCTCCGGGCGTTCATTCCCACGCCCCCGCTCTTCACGCGGCCGCCCACCATGCGCATTCCGGTGGACACGCCCACCAGGTGCCCGCCTCCAAGGGTGGTCACCCGTCGGGCCAAGCGCGTGGAGCGGAGGGTGGCGGGGTCTGGAACTATCTGATGGCGATCTCGCCGCTCGACCTCTTCGCAATGGCATTCGGCGCCGGAGCCACCGGGGAGCTGCTCAAAGGATCGCTGCAAGACTGGAACCTTGGGCTGCTGGCCGTGCTTGGGGCGCTCGTCTTCGACTTCCTGGTCGTTCGAACTCTGATGGGTTTGATGCTCCGGTTCGCGAGCGACCCTTCGAGGGGCCTGGAAGGCGAAGTCGCATCGGTCGCCGAGGCGGTCACGCGATTCGACGCCAGCGGCCGAGGTCTTGTGAAGCTGATTCTGGACGGGCAACAGGTCCAGCTCATGGCCCGCCTGGAAGATTCCGAACTTGCCAATCACATCTCGGTGGTGAAAGGCGATAAGGTGTTGGTGGTGGAAGTCGATCCCGCCCGAAATGTCTGTCTAGTCAGCCGAGAGCTTGCGCCGTCGATTGCGAGCGACGCGAGCGCCGCCTCAACGCAAGCACGATCATCGACCTAATCCCATGAACGAATCCTATCTCATCGCCGCCGCCATCGCCGTCATCATCATCTTCTGCCTCCCCATTCTGGTGGCGAT
>DASZPA010000215.1:0-6587 GCA_035550555.1 Fimbriimonas sp. | reverse complement strand
TGGCTGAGACGCGCTTCTTCACCCCCGGCGGAACGCTCAGCAGGTCGGCATCCAGCTACATCGTCCGCGAGGCGGATGAGCAGCTCTTCGAAGCGCTCATCGCGGGACGTTACTGCTTCCTTCTGAACTCGCGTCAGATGGGGAAGTCCTCGCTGTCCGTCCGAACGATGGCTCGGCTGCGGGAGGTCGGCGTGCAGTCGGTGCTGGTGGATCTGACGCGGATCGGCGGAAAGAACGTCACCGCCGACCAGTGGTACGCAACCCTCTGCCGCGAGATCGCGATCAGCGCCGGACTGAAGCTGGATTTCAAGTCTTACTGGCTGGGAAATCCTTCGATCAGCCCCATGCGGAAGTTCTTTCAGTTCCTGCGCGAACATGTGCTAGGTGCGATCGAAGGGAACTTCGTGCTGTTCATCGATGAGGTCGACGCGGCCCGAAACCTCTCGTTTAGTGCGGATGAGTTCTTCGCGGGCATCCGAGAGATGTACAACCGCCGGTCAGACGATGTCGAGTTCAGCCGCATCACGTTCTGTTTGGTCGGTGTGGCGCTTCCGGCGGATCTGGTCAGCGACCCTCGGATCACTCCGTTCAACATCGGCGAACGGATCTATCTGCAGGACTTCACGCAGCCGGAACTCTCGGCCTACATTCCAGCGCTGGGTTCCAACGGGCAGGCAGTGGTCGAAAGGATCTATTTCTGGACCTCCGGCCATCCGTATCTAACCCAGAGCCTGTGCGCGGCGCTCGCCGAGTGTCCGTCGGCGGCGACAGTCTCCGACGTTGACCAGATCGTCGACAAAGTGCTTTTGAGGCCCTCAGCACGGGAGACGAACCTCAACCTGACGGACGTCGGAAACCGGGTTCTTAACTCGGGGACGGATCAGCCGGATCCGGACGCATTCAAAGCCGAAATCCTCACGACCTTGGAGACGTTGGCTCGAGGCAGAGAGGTCGTCGACAATGAGGCGAATCGGGCATGCGCCATCCTCAAGCTCTCAGGGTTGGTACGAAGCCTCGAGGGGCGGCTTGCGATCCGCAACCGGATCTATGAGCGTGTCTTCGACAGGAAATGGATTCGGGAGAACCTGCCTCAGCAGGAGGTCCGGCGACAAAAGCGGGCTTACCTTCGGGGTCTGCTTTTGGCGGGGAGCGTGGGCGGTGTGGTGGTGTGTTCCATCGTCGGGCTCGCTTTGACCTCGTTGTTCCTGGCGAACGTGGCCAAGAAGAACGAGGCGGCAGCCCGAAGTGCGGCGGCAAAAGAGAGGGTCGCGCGGCTCGAATCGGACCGGCTCCGCCAACAGATGGAGACGTTCTCCTTCCAATCGTACGTGTTGACGATGCAAAACACGCTTGCCGACTACCTGGCAGGGCGAGATGGCGCGGCGATGCGCGAGCTGTCGGAGCTGGAGCAGCAACCTGAGCGGGGTTGGGAGCTCTCGTATCTGTCGCATCAGATCCACCGTCTTGGCCGGTACTTCAAGGCGAGCGAGGTAAGGGTAACGGGGCTGTGTTTCACGTCGGCCGGGCAGCTCGTCACGCTTGCCATCGATGGAACACTGACTGTCTGGGACGGCAAGTCTCTTGCAGTGGTCCGCCGATTCACGGTCCCCAGCGACTCCTTCGCACTGGAAGTACCGAAGAGTGGCGAGTTCGCCATTGTGGCGAGGCACGAAGGCACCACGTTTAGAATTTCGCTTCGAGACGGCAAGGTCGCCTGGACTCAGCCCCGCCTCGTTACCTCGCTTGGCGGAACAGCTATGAGCCAAGCCGGAAACGTGGTGATGGCTTACGGCGACAACATTCGGGGAGAAATAGCTGCGTGTTCGACGCAGGATGGTCGAATCCTCAATAAAGTTTCGGAATCCAACTACTACCTGGAGAATGCGGCGGTATCGCCTGATGGCAGCCGCTTCGCAGTGTCCGGTCTTCGGCTGAAGAGCACTACGCTCCACGACACCTGTGTCAGCGGGTTTTTTGTTGGGAGGCCCAAACCAGCCTGGGAGCGTCGGAGCGTGGAGGCAGAGCGGGCTATGAGCCTCTGCTACGCATCGGATGGTAGGTCTATTAACGCGGGCTTGCTGGCCGGTGGGGTCCTGTCACTCGATGCAGATGGCATCGAGAAGCCAAGCTCCTTCGGGGTCGGTGTTCACCAAGTCCTTTACGCCCAGCCCCTCGATGACGTCAATCATCGTCGTCTCGTCATTGGCGCCCAAGCCATTCAGATTCAAGACGCCGGTACCCATAAGGTTCTTGCCGGGCGTAACCCCTCCGATCAGGTCTGGCGCCTTACGCTCTCACAAGACAGGCAGACGCTGGCCACGACTGGATTGGACGGCAGTGTTTACCTCTGGAACCTTCGCCCCGACGGTGATTCGCGAAAGCAGCAATCCACGCGCAGGGACAGGCTCGTTGCTCAGATCCCCGGCCTCTACTGGCACGGTTCTTACCTATCGCACGACTGCTCCATGGTTGGTCTGTTGCAAGAGAACTCCAGAACTGACGATCACTGGAAAGCAAAGCTGGTGAGACTGGCCGACTCGAAAACTCTCAAGTCTTCCACCTGGACTTCCCCTTTTCGGTTCTCAGGGTCGGACAAGCTCGTCGCTATTGCGCATGAGTTTGAATCGACGGTGTACAGTCTGCCAGGGTGGAAGCCGTTGATGAAGCTTCCGGGCCGCTCCGTCGTAGCGTTTAGCCACGATGAGAAGAAGATCCTCGCCGTAAGCAGCAGCCCGATAACCAACTCTCTTAGGGGCGAGGTTGAAGTTCTGGAGTTGGCGACTTCGAAGTCACTTGTGAGGCTGATGGTGTCCCAAAGCGAACTCATTTCAGGCTGCTTCAGCCTGGGTGATCGTCAGATAGCCGTTGGGGGAGATGACCATCGCATTTGGATCGTGGATATATCATCTGGAAAGGTAACCCGCGTCTTAGATGGGCACTCCAACGATCCAACGGTTCTTCAGTTCTTGCCGGATGGAAAGAAGCTCATTTCCTCGGCCAACGATTCAACCACTCGTATCTGGAACCTGGAAACGGGAAAGCCTATTCATGTTCTGACCGAGCCGGACATCGGCCGCTATGGCGCCTCCGACATGACTCTTCTGAAAGGCGGACGCAGGATTGCCGTGACTTCTCGAGGCGGGATCAGCATTTGGGATTTGGCAACTGGGCGGCTTGCGCTCCACCTGGCGATCCCGCAAGAGCCGCTTTGCACGGAACAGCTTTCCAACGGAGATCTGTTGACGGTCTGCGCGAACGGTGACGTCCTAAGATTGGAGACCGAGGCGGTGCCCGCGGCTCGGGCGGACCTGGAGGTCAACTAGCTTGGCTCACTTCGATCCGGCGTCCAAGAAAGTAGTGCTTCTCTACAAGCGCGGAGCCGATCCGGATGCGTCGCTTGTGCAACTCCTGGAGCGAGCGCTCACGCCCCCGGAATATGACCTCTTCATCGATCGCCATCTCAAGATCGGGGTGGAGTGGGCCCGGGTCATCGAAGACAAGATCCGGTCCGCCGACGTCGTCATCCCCTTACTGTCCGATGCGGCCTTGTCGAGTGAGATGCTCGAGTATGAGATCGAGATCGCGCTCGACCAAAAGCTGAGGTACGACCGGCTGAGGATTCTCCCGATCCGACTCGGCACCGTGCTTCCTCCTGGCGGAGGGATCGGCGCGTTGATCGGACACCTGCAGTACTCGATCTGGCAGGATAGGGGGGACAACGCGCGGCTTCTTGCCGAACTGGTCGATGCAATCGATGCCGGGGTCGAGCCAGGGTCGGACTCGGCAACGTTGCCCTTTCCGGTTCGTCCTACTCCGTCTGAGAACCCCTTCTATATCGTTCGCTCGACCGACCACGATTTGGCTGCCGCCCTCCAAGAGCGCGAAACGATCATCTTGGTCAAGGGACCCCGGCAAGTGGGAAAGACCTCGCTCGTCGGCCAGGGAGTCCGACTGCAGAAGAATCGCGGCGGACGATTCGTGACCACTGACTTTCAGCGGCTCGCATCGATCCATCTCGCCGATGCGGACGCCTGCTACAGAATGCTCGCGGCGGACATGGCGCGCCAGTTGCGGTTTGAGTACGACTTCGAGTCCGAGTGGACACCGCTTTTCGGGCCAGGATCGAACCTGCACAACTTCCTAAGAGCGCTCGTCTTGGCCGAGCCGACGCCTATCGCGTGGTTTATGGACGAGGCCGATCGGCTCTTCGCTACTCCTTTCGCCGAGGACTTCTTTGCGCTCGTGCGCTCTTGGCACAATGCGCAGTCGATGGATCCGGACGCCGATTGGGGCCGCCTTAGCATCGTGATCACCTACGCGACCGAGGCGCACCTGTTCATTCAGGACCTGCACCAGTCGCCGTTCAACGTCGGGCGGCAGCTTTTCCTTCAGCACTTCGATTTCACGCAGGTGCAAGACCTGAACGAGCGGTACGGTCGACCTTTCGGCAGCGTGGACCAACTCACTTGGCTGTTCGAGCTCGTTGAGGGGCATCCCTTCTTGACGCGCCGGGCCATGGAGCATCTGCTCCGCACGCGGGATCTCAAAGGGCTGATGGAAACTGCGGCGAGAGACGACGGCCCATTCGGCGACCACTTGAGGCGAGTGTTGGTTTCGGTGACGCAGCTGAGCGGCGTTACGGGAGCCCTGAGGGACTCGCTCTCGAATGTGTTTCTGCCGGACTCGAGAGACCTGCAGCGCCTGATCGCGGCGGGCATCCTTATCCGCCGGCCGAGCGGCAACTATGCGATCAGAGGAAAGCTTTATCGCGACTATCTCGCGAGCCACATCAAGGCCGACACCACCTCGAAGAAGAAGCTTCTTTGAGGTTGATGTGACATTTTTGCGAGATTAGTTGGCGTGAGGGCGGTAACCCATAGCATGACTTCTGACGCACGGCTTCGTGCGAAGGAAAAGTCAGATGCAATCTTTCATCAGAAGTTTTAAGGGCCTCGCACTTGTCGGGGCGGCCGCAATCCCGATGATCGGCTCGGCGCAGACGGCCAAGTACGTTGAAGTGCTGCCTCCAGGCGCAACGAGCACGACCGTCATGAGCATCAATATCCCTGGCGAAGTGGCAGGCTTCTTCGGAGATTCCACCGGCACGCACAGCTTCATTCGAGAGCCGAACGGCTCCTATCGGACTTTCGACGTGGCCGGAGCCACTTCCACGAACGCAACCTCCATCAACGATTTCGGGGTAGCGGCCGGTTACTATGGGGACTCCAGCGGTGGCTTTCACGGCTTCGTTCGGGCTGCGAACGGGGCGATCACCACGTTCGATGCGCCCGGCGGAGGCACCACCTTCGTGAACAGCATCAACCTCTTGGGGCAGATCGCTGGCGGGGCCAGCGACTCGACGGGCTCGTTCCACTGCTTCATCCGCAATGCCAACGGATCGTTTACGACGTTTCAGCCAGTCGGCCCTGTTGAGGCCTCTTTTGTGAATGAGATCGGTGACCTGGGGCAGGGCGCGGGCGCTGCAATGACGGGCTTCTTCGGTTTTTCGAGGGGTTTTGTTCGTTCGGCGAGTGGCGTAGTCACGCTGTTCGACGGAGTTCCTGGAGCAATTCAGACCTATGCGAATGGGATCGACGCCTTAGGAATCGCCGTTGGGTACACGGTTGACGGTAACGGTGTCGGACATGCGTTCCAACGGAATGCTCGCGGCGTGGTCAGTCTTCTCGATCCGGCAGGGGCAACGGGTTCCAGTGCGGCGACTGTCAACAACCTCGGAACCGTGCTCGGTGACTTCATGGACGCCACAGGGCGTCATGGGTTCACCCGGTCGATCCTCGGGAAGACGACGGTGTTCGACGTACCCGGCTCGACAGCCACCATCCCGAAGTACATCAACGACCTCGGCTCGATCGTCGGCTCATACACCGACGCGAGCGGCGGAAACCACTCGTTCCTCAGAACCGAAACCTGCGGTCCGTAAGGTTCGCATGCAGCGCGAGCGCCTTGGGACCCAAGGCGCTCGCGCGAACCGGCCAAAACCGCAACCGGTGGTGGGCCCGGGGGGAATCGAACCCCCGACCAAGCGGTTATGAGCCGCCCGCTCTAACCTCTGAGCTACAGGCCCGAGACGCTTGAGGTTACCGCAACACCTATGAGCTGAATTCGCGACCTGAGTTGGAGTCGCATGCGCTCGTTCGTAGTGAGAAGCAGTCGGGCGTGACAGGACGGAACCGCTTCCTAAGCCCATAATCACCTTATGAGCAGCGGCTGTTCATTCCTATCCGCACCACCCGACCGCATCTTCAGCGTGGAACAGTTCGTTGGCGATGAAAGGCTGATGATCGAGACGGCGGAGCAGTTCAGCCGGGGCGAAGTGTTGCCGTTGGTGGAGCGCCTGGACCACCAAGAGGACGATCTGATGCCGGATTTGGTGCACAAGGCCGGCGAGTTGGGTCTTTGCGGAGTCGACAGTCCGGAGGCTTACGGAGGATTGGGGCTGGGCAAGAACCTGGCGGCGCGAATCCTTGAGTTTATGAGCCTCAACGGCTCCTTCAGCGTCACCTATGGCATCACGAGCGGAATCAGCCAAGTCGGTTTGGCGCTTTATGGAAACGAAGAGCAGAAGC
>DASZPA010000214.1:0-17832 GCA_035550555.1 Fimbriimonas sp. | reverse complement strand
TCGACGTCGAAACGCCCCTTACCACGACCCGCTGCCAGGTCCTCGACCAGCCGTTGGCCGTCGTCCCCGTCCTGCGCGCAGGTTTGGGAATGCTCGAGCCCGTTTTGGAGCTGTTTCCCAAAGTGGCCGTAGGCTATATCGGCCTCGAACGGCACGAGGACACGGCGGTCGCCCGGAGCTATTACAGCAAGCTGCCGCCTCTATCCGGGTGCTTCACGCTGTGCGTCGATCCCATGCTGGCGACAGGTGGCTCCGCCTCTCAAGCCATCTCGCTGATCAAAGCTCATGGCGCCGAAAAGATCGTGATGGTGAGCGTGGTTGCCGCTCCGACAGGATTCAAGCGCCTTCAGGCGGATCATCCGGAGGTGGTGGTCGTCACGGCCTCTCTGGACGAGGGACTGAACGACCGGGCGTACATCGTTCCAGGATTGGGCGATTTCGGAGATCGGCTCTACGGGACGGTGTAGGGCAGATGAGTTTGCGAGAGTAAGCCGGAGACGGAGAACTTCGCCTGCTTGCTCAGAACCTGAGCTGCATGTTCGCCCGGATCGTCCAGTTGTCTCGATTGAAGCCGGCGACGGTGCTGTAGTCGTAGCTGACATTCCCGAGGAAGAGGCTGAGAGTCTTGTTCGGACCGGGACGCTGGTCGAATTCGATGCTGTACCGGCTCGTTAGCCGATGCGGAAGGTAGCCGCCGATGGAGTCCTCCTGTCCAAAGAAGAGACTGAGAGGGCTGCCCGACTTCTGGAACAGCTTCAGCGTGATGCCGCTTGTCGTCGCCCGAAGATCGTTCGCCTCGTTGATCATCTCCTGATAGGTGAGTCCGAACGTGGTGTTGGTGTCGTACTTGTAATCCACGTTCCACTTGTCGCTTCGGGCAGCCTGCGGCACGGTTCCCAAGAACACGCCGGGAGTGGCGACTTCCGGGTTCGTTTGAAGCTGGTTGGAGATCTCCCAGTTCTTGCCCGGTTTGGCGCTGATATCGAAATCGCGAATGGTGTAGTTCAGGTCGCCAGGCAATGTTCGGATCTTGTAGAGGATCTTCGCCTTGAAAACTGCGTTTGGCGACTGGTCGGTCTGCAGATGGAACGTTCGGTCAATCCCGTCGACTCCCAAGGCGGCGAGCTGGCTGTTATAGTCGAACCCGAACGAGTTCGCTCCAAGGTTCCCCGAAAATCCGAAGGCGTTGTTCTCCTTGGACCAGGTCGTGTAGTCGGAGGCGTTGTCGACACCGATGTTGAACTTGATGTTGGTGAGCGGACCCAGCCGGATCGGCTTCACGGTGCTGAGCGCGACGTTGCTGAAGCCTTGCGTATGCGCCGCGGCGCCGGGCGCGCCCGCCACGGGAGCGAACTGATAGGCGGTCGAACCGAAGCCCGCCGCCAGCGCCACCGATCCAAGGGTGCCCGGCTGCAGCGTGTTGTAAGCGCTGTTCGCCGGCGCCGCCGGATTGGCGCCGACGGTAAAATTCGTGGTTGTCGTCTGGTTGTTCGACTGGTCGAACTGGTGGGCGTACCCGTAAGTCACCCGGACGCCGCCGCCAAGGTCGTACCACACGCCATAGTTGGTGTTGTGGGCGTCGGGCGCGGGACTGTTGCCCATGGTCTGAACCTCGGTCAGGGAGACTCCCGACCGCTTGGTGAGTTGGGTGCTGACCGTCTCGGCCGATAGGCTCTGGCTCATTCCGTTGGACCAGTGCGTCAGCGTCTCTTCGGCCTTGACGCTGACTCGCGGGTTGAGCTGAGCCTCATAGGAAGCAAAGTCGCTGTGGCTGCTTGGGAGCAGCACCTGATTCCCCTCACTGACGTTGTCCTGATCGATGAACGAGAACTTGCCGTATTTGCCAAAGTCCTTGTCCAGCTTCATTTGGCGCATCTCCGTGTTGAACAGAGTGGCCAGCTTCGTCTTGTCGGCAGTCGCGTTGTCGGTGAACGTTAAAGTGGTGGTCTTGTTGGGACTCCACACGAAGGCCAGATTCCTCATGGAGCGTGTCTCGCCAGTGAACGCATCCTTGGCATCCTGCGCCTCGCCCGTAAACGTCATGTTCGGCAGCTTGTTCCAAGTGGCCTTCAGGTCTCGCTGCTGAAAGCCCTGCATGCTTGCCAGAAGAGCAGCCTCCGGGTCGACCAGGCTTCCGGCGCTGGCGAAGTTCGGGCCGACTCTGCGGACCGATCCCGCGATATCGAAGCCCTTGTTCGAGTACTCGATCAGAGTGCGCGCCGCCGAGTCGTTGGACATTTGCGCGTACATGTTCGAGGCCGTCAGCTTGCTTCCCTTGTTGATCTGGTCGCTGAAGTTGAAATCCTGTCTTCGCAAGCCGGGCAAAACGCCCAGCCGGGCTTGCTCGATCGGCATCAGGCTCGCCGCTTCCGAGAAGTTGGGGCCGAACACCTGGTCGTGGAAGGAAGTGCTCAAACTTCCGTTGGACAAGGAGATGTCCTCGGCACTTCCTCCATCGTGGGCGCCCTTGAACTTGAGGACGTCCAGATGGGTCGTCCACTTCTTGAACAGTTGGGCTCCAAACGCCGTGTAGTCCCGCGAGATGCCGGAGTTGGCGACGTAGATGCCTTTGTCTCCAGGCGAGGCGGCGGGGTTATCTCCGAACGTCGAGGAGATCAGCTTGAGCTGGTTGGTGACCGCGGCGTCGTTGGCGGCCACGGCGCCCATGGATGCGAAGCCGGGAGTGCTCCCGACGTCGATGTGCTGGAGCGTCCACGATTTGCCGGTGAAGGCCGCGTCGTGCTCTTGGTACTTCCCGCTCAGCCCCTTCATGTCGATGGAGTCGTAAGTCATGGGCGCCAGCTTGGGATCGATCTGCGCGCTGAAGGTGAGCCACTTGCGCTTCAGGCCAAGCTCGGGCGTCCACTGCGCGGTTTCCGGTCCAGTGAGGCTGGCGATTCGCAGGAAGTTTTGGTCGACTCGGTCGGCGCCGAGGTCGACCGTGTACTTCTTCGAGCTCCAACGAAGCTCCTGCTTCGCGATGCTCTGCTTGCCGATGTCGTCGGAAATCGATTGCGAGTCGAAGGATAGCTTGCCGGTCTTGTCGGTGAACTCGCCGCTGAAGTTCTCTCGCGACAGTCCTCTCTCTTTTAGAAGCTGGTCCTTGTTGGTCTCGGAGAGGTCCGCGAACCGTCCGAACATATCGCCGACCTTTTGGCTGTTGTAGTTGAACTTGAACCCGCCGAAGCCGACGCTTGTGTTCTGCCACTTGATCTGACCGTGATCGTCGCGAACGTCGCTCGTCGAGTTGTCGAAGGTCAGGCCTCCGAACTTCATTCCAGCCATCGAAAGGCCGGTGCGGGTGAGGCCCTTCTCCGCCTGGTATTTCGTCACGTCGGCTGCGGAATACCCTGCGGCTCCTACCTGGCTGAACCCTGCGAAATCCTTGCTGATGTCCTGGTAATTGACCGACATCGTTCCGCCGGCAAACGCGGTATTGAAGTTCTCGAGAAGGAATTTGCTTTGGTGGCTGCCGCCGAACGAAGGCGCCTGCGGTTTGGCCGAATTGCCGTCGTCGAAGGAGAAACCGTTCGTGATGCCCGCCTGCTGCTGACTTCCAAAGAGGAACAGGCCGTTCATCGACGACTTGGCACCAAAGCTGAAGGCGTTATGCCAGCCGTAAAGAGTGCTGTTGATAACCGAGCCGTCCGCTTGTCGCTCGGAAGTCCCAAGACCCAGAATGAGGCTCGTACCCGGCAAAAAGCTGAACTGGTAACCGCCGAGGGAAGATCCTGTGGCAGCTTGGGTGCTGGGTTTCGGGTCGAAGGTGTAGGACGCGACGAGCGCGTCGCCGAGGCCTTGCGCCACCTTTAGATAGATCACTCCGGCTACGTAGTCGATCGCGTAGTCTTCGCCCGGAGTAAGGGTCTTCCCGTTCAGTTGGAGCTGTTCACTGCCGGGGATCAGATTGCCGTGGCGCAGCGGCGTTCCGCCAACGTACGACCGGAGAGCGATAATGTCGACGCTCTGCTGTCCGGTGGGCGCCGAAACGGCGTTGGAAACGGTGGCGCCGGAAGCCTGGATGCCGGGAGTTGCCTGAGCTTGTGCCGCGCATGGGACCGCCAACGGCAATATGCCGAAAACGCACCCTCTCCCAAAACGATTCAAGCGCCTTCCCATGGCAGGTTCCAAGGACTCTAACTAAATGATAGACCGCTTAGCAGCTTCGCCGTAGGGCGGATCATAGGCATCCATGCCTATTTCACATTTGTTTTTACCCCGGCTACACAGCTTCTTTACCTGTTTTGACAGGTTGGACGTTGCCAAAGTTACGGGAATTGCCAAAGATTCTTATTGCCATGGATGGGGCAGACGACATTTTGGTGGTCGCTTTTACTCGGGAGGAGGCTCTCGAGCTGTTTATGCGTTGCCTTCGCAGCCACGATGACGACAACGCGGCGAGCAATTCCATATTGAAGAAGCTTGCAAAACTGCTGGAGCAGGAGTGGCGCTGCGAAACGGTTGCCTGCTAGGGAACGGAACGCTATAGTCTGACCGTGCCAACCGGGCCGGTCGTTTTCATCTTGAATCCCGCCGCCGGCAGAGGCTCGGCCGAGAGCCGATTCCAGCAGCTCCTTCCCAGGCTCGGGCGGGTCCCTTTTCAAGTGGTCAGGACATCAGCTCCTCGCGAAGGAACCTTGCTGGCCCGCGCGGCTGTCCAGGAGGGGGCCGGGATCGTGGTGGCCTGCGGCGGCGATGGAACCGTCGGCGAAGTGGCGAGCGGTCTGATGGGATCGGAGGCGGCCCTTGCCCTTCTTCCGCTCGGAACTGGAAACGACCTGGCCCGGCACCTGGGCCTTTTCGATCCGAAGACGGCCATTGATTCATTGCTGTCGGGAGAGACCAAGCCGCTCGATGCCGTTCGATGGCAGATTGGAGAGGAGGAAGGCTCCTTCGTCAACGTGGCTGGAGCGGGATTCGATGCGTTCGTGGCGGATCGGATCAATACCGGCTTCCGGTATTTGAGAGGGACCTCCGCCTATGTGGCGGCCGTCATCGATACACTGCGGATGTTCAAGGCTTGCGAGATGACCGTAACCGTGGACGGGCGGAGCCATCGGGTGAAGGCGATGCTCTGCGCGATAGCAAACGCTTCCAGCTATGGAGGCGGAATGCGAATCTCGCCGAATTCAGACTCCGGCGACGGCCTGCTGGAAGTGGTCCTGATCCAGGAGGTCTCTCACCTCGAGTTTCTGAGGACTTTCCCAAAGGTATTCGACGGAAAGCATCTGGGCCACCCGGCTGTGAAAGTGGTGCAGGGAAGAAGCGTCCTTATCGAATCGACGCGCCCGATTCCGGTACTGTGCGACGGCGAGCTCGAAGGGATTACGCCCGCTCAATTCCGGGTGGTTCCCTCCGCCTTAAAAGTAGTGGCAAGGCTCTAAGCGGCGCAAGGAAATTTACGCTGCTTTGCTTTCGAGGAACTCTTCGAGCTTTTCGCGCGAAGCCCCGACGTAGTCGAGAAATGCGATTCCAATCGATCCCTTCGGATCGGAGTGGGCTACAACGCCCAACGCGCGAATTGCGTCGCTGTCGTTCAGCATCGCGTAGAACTCCACCAAGCTGCCGGCCACGACCGGATGGTGAACCCAAACCTTGGAACCGCCGACGCTCACGTCTTCGGTTTTGCCTTCGACGACGCTGATAATGGTGTCTCCTTTGGACTCGTACACGGCCCGGAGAGAAACCGGAAGCTCTACCGTGACTCGAGGAAAGGCGCGCCGGTCCATGTCTTCCCAAACGACCTTGGAAAGCTGAAGCCGCGTCTTGCCGCCTTCAAGCTCTTCGGCGGACAGGATCTCGGATTCGCCGCGAAGCAGGTTGCCGTCCTCTTGGAAGACGAGGATCACCTTTCGCGGGAACGTAAACCGCTGAATGTTGGAGGCCACGCAGTCCAAATAGAGTGGAGCTTCAGAGGCGACTGTGGACAAGGTCGCGTCTTTCAGGCGTCCTTCTCCGAAGAGGCACGTCACTTCGGCGCCAATGCTGAGGTGCACACCCGACTTACTAACCGATTCCACACGTTATATGTCGGCTTTCGTGTGAAGTTCCTCAGTCTCGAAAACTGCGTGAGCGCTCAATCTCTCGCCTTGCATCGTCCTTCGCAATTTGCTCCCGTTTGTCGTAGGTGGCCTTGCCTCGTGCCAACCCTATTCGCACCTTGACCTTGCCGCGATCGTTGAAATAGACGCGGAGCGGCACGATGGTGAGGCCCTTTTCTTGAGCCCGCCTTTGCAGGAGGTCGATCTGCTGGCGATGCATGAGCAGCTTACGGTCTCGCCGACGGTCGTGACCGAACGCGGAGGCCTTGTCGTAAGGCTCCACGTCCATCCCGAGCAGGTACAGTTCGCCGCCGATCACCTGGCAGTAGGCGTCGGTCAGGTGGGCGTGGCCGAGGAAAATGCTCTTCACCTCGGATCCCACAAGCGCGATACCGGCTTCAAAGTCTTCGAGGATGTGGTAATCGAAGCGTGCCCTTCGGTTCTCGATTTTGGCGGGCTGCACCGGTCCTTTGGCGTTTTTCTTGCTCGCCATGAACCATTCAGTTTACCGGTGGTGTTACACAGAGCTATGAACCCTAGGCGTTTTCAAGGTGCTGGTAGATTATTGTCCATGCTCATTCGAAGCAGTTTTCTCGTTTGCGGGTTGGCGCTGCTGGCTGTCGGCTGCAGCGGCGACAAGCAAACGACCGGTCAAGCCGGTTCCCAATCGGCGGCCGCGAGCGACGCCGCTCTGGATCCGAACAAGGTGAAGATTGAGGATGTCAAGGTTGGCAAGGGTGATCCCGCGCAGGTGGGAGACACGCTTTCCGTAACCTACACCGGCACCTTGGATAATGGCGCCGTCTTCGATTCGAACGTCGGTAAGGAACCCTTTCCGGTGGTCTTGGGCCGCGGAGGCGTGATTGCGGGCTGGGAGCAGGGGCTCCCTGGGATGAAAGAGGGCGGCGAAAGAAAATTGACAATTCCATCCAAGCTCGGGTACGGCTCGAAAGGCTCTGGAAAGATTCCCCCCGACGCAACGCTCCATTTCGACGTCACTCTGCTGACGCTGACGAAGAAGCAGGATATGGACACGATTCTCGTGAACGATAAGAAGGTGGGCTCCGGTCCCGTGGTTAAGAAGGGAAGCGCGGTAACCATCAAGTACAGCGCTTCTTCCAAGGGGGCGGTTTTCGACAGTCAAACGATTTCATTCAAGGCGGGGCAAAGGGATGTGGTTCCTGGGATCTCCCTAGGCATCGTCGGGATGAAGCAAGGTGGTGAAAGGGTCCTGGACATTCCGTTCATGCTGGCGCCCAAGTCGCCCAGCGCCGCGCCCGGCGCCCCCGTGCGGGTCGATGTCACCCTCCTCAGCGTCAAATAGCATGGCTAGATCGAAATTGGCCTGGAAGCTGGCGACCGCAAGCCTTTCGCTTCTGGCGGTCCTTGCTTTGCCGGCCGCGGGCCAGGTCCGGAAGACTCCAAGGGGCTACTCTTTGACAGCGCGCTACCGGGCCGGCACTATTCAGAAGTTCAAGGCCGAGCTCGCGATTGGCGGCGTCACGGATGATCCAAAACATGGTCTCGCGGTGGCGTTCGGCGTGAACGTGGCGGTGGAAAAGGTTTCCAGGGGCATTGCCAGCCTCCGCTTGGAGATGGGTGGCGCTTCTCCCGTCGCAAACCTTCCCATCAAGCAGCAGGTCACGCGTGTTCGGGTCGATGCCCACAACCATGTGGTTGATGCCGGCCATTCGAACAAGAGCCTTCTTGCCGTGGCCTATTTCCCCAAGCACCCGGTTCGGTTGAACGAGAAATGGGTCGAATCCGCAACGATCCCCCTGAGCGGCGTTTCAGGGGGATTGGTCGAGACGACGTACAAGCTCGTCGGCGTCAAGACCGACCATAACAAGACGATCGCCAATCTGGCCCTGACGTTTGAAGGTTTCGCGAGAGGGGAGGGAAGCGTCTTGGTCGATTGTGCCGATGGATCGGTTCTGACCTCCGTGATGACCCTACGCGTCCACCCATCGAAGGGTCAGAGTCGTCTGGTCCCGCTCGTCATCGTACTGAAGCGGCTGGGACGATGATCGCTTCCTCCGCGAATCCGAGGGTCCGCGAGCTTCTCCGAAATCATCCCCGGGTGGAATCCGTTACCGAAAGTGCGGCCCGCGGAGTGTGGTTCAGCGACGGACGATGGGATCGCGAGGTTTTTGTGGATCGACGGACAGAACCGCTGTTCGGGCTGGTCGAGCTGATGGACAACAATCCGCTCGTCTGCGCCGACACCATGTCCGTGCCATCCGCCTCAGGCACGCTCGCGCTCATCGCTCTCGGACCTCTGGGTACGGCCGGGCTGCTGCAAGAGGAGCCAACGTTCATTTCGAACTGCCCGGTGGACGAGGAGGACATTGGCGAGTGCCTCGCGACCACAGGTTGGTCTGGGGGTTGCCTCGTCCGTTTCGAACCGCACCCGCTTGAGGGTGTTCTCGTGGCAAGCGCAAGCGCCGTGGTTACGAATATCGGCTTCGAGGAGATGGCCGAGCTGTATGAAGAGCGATTCGGCCACAGCTTCTTTGTGCGGTCGGTGGACGGGGTTAATTGGGAGCCTAGCCTGGTCCGGGGCCGTCCGGAAGCCCACTATCGGCTTTCGATCAGCGAGGACACCGACTTGAGCCTTGCGACGATCAGAGTGCTCGCCGATGCGGAAGGGAAGTGTGGCGCCGCACAGGTCGTGCACGCGATGAACGTCATGTGCGGGTTTGAAGAGGGGTTGAGTTTGTGAGGGCCTCTGTCTCACCACCTCACAAACTCATCCAATAGGGACTTCGAAGCTAGCCGATGCCCCGATCGTCTCGGAGCTTCTCGTGCGCGAACAGGGCCTGAGCCTTTTCCACTGCCAGGTCCGGGTCGCCGGGCATTCGATACTTCTTGGCTTCAATTGCAACTTGGGGCGTGATGCCGTTGCCTTCAAGCCGGACGCCTCGCACCGTCACGTAGTCCATGATCGGATACTGGACCGTGAAGCCGTTGCTGGCGTCTTTGATGACGGACACGAGCACTGCGCCCGCGGACTTCTGCCCAATCAGAGTTGCGCCGATCACGTCGTGAAGAGCGGCGGCGCAGATCTCGCTGGCGCTCCCTGAGAAGCCGTTGATCAGGACGGCTACATGGCCCTTGTACAGTTCTTCGTCGCTGTCTGGCCGTGCGCCAATCTGCTGGCGGTCCCACTTTTCGAAGCCCCGAGACCAAGCGGCGATCTTGGTCACGTCGTCCGCCTTATTGCCGGTGGTGCGAGCGTAGTCGTCCACCATGGCCTTGCTCACGAAGGTTCCC
Organism: Fimbriimonas sp.; assembly: GCA_035550555.1. Classification (GTDB taxonomy): domain Bacteria; phylum Armatimonadota; class Fimbriimonadia; order Fimbriimonadales; family Fimbriimonadaceae; genus Fimbriimonas. The sequence continues at coordinate 8,518 of DASZPA010000214.1, read as the reverse complement.
ACGCGGTCGTCCGGGCCGACGAAGAAGGAGAGCAGCTGCTCTAAGTTGTCCACCGCTCCGCCTCCGTTGTCCCGCAGGTCCAGGATCAGGTTCGGGTACGCGCGAGCCTTGCTCATCAGCTTCTGCACGTTCTCGGGATCGTACGTGCGGTCGAAGGTGTAGATCGTCAGTTTGGCGGTATCCGGATCGACCTCGGTGAGCTCCTCCGGTTGGATCGTGGAGAACTTCGTTCGGGTCAGGACGTAGTCCTTCGATTTGCCGTCCTTGTGCTTGATGGTGAGGGTTAACTTGGTGCCCTCCTCGCCCGGAATCCCCTTCGTTCCTTCGATGGGCTTACCGTCCACCTTGGTGATGACGTCCCCGATCACAAGCCCGGCTTTCTCTGCCGCCCCGCCCGGAATGACTCTCATGACCACGAGGCCCATGTCAGGCACATACTCCTGGCGGATCCCAATACCGACCATCGACGCCGTCATGCGGTTCTTGGTCGCGCGGGGGGACGCGAGGTAAATGTGGCTGGCGCCAAACTTTGCGAACGCTTCGTTCATGGCGCGCGTGAAGGCTTCCTCGGTCGTGGAGGCATCCAGCTTGGGCTGTTCGTTCTTGAGGAACTGGTTCCACTCCGAGAAGTCGACCGTCGGAACGTAGGCATGGTGCTCCAAGTAGTCGGACACCTTCTGAATGACCTCTGTCTTGGTGTCGGGCGAGATATCGTTGCTTTGGGCCATGGGGGCCGAAGCTACGCCGAGAAGGGCCACCAGGCCGACGAGCGCTCGAACTAATCTCATGATTCTTAATACGCCTAAAAGATCGGACGACTTACCGCATCCTTTCACTTGGATCAATACGTAAGTCGAAAGGCTACGCGTTGGCAAGAAAGACGCAAAATCAGCGGACCGTGTTCATTCGCAGCTGACCCGAACCTCGATGCCTATCTGCGCGATAACGGCGGCCACGTTTTCGCACTCCTCCTGATCCGAGTGGTGGACGACGGACTTGCCCAGCCGGTCGATCTCCCATGTCTCCATCCACGCCTCCTCGTAGTCGCAGCCTGTGGCGACCATCAAGATGTGCTCGACCTCGGCAAAGGTGTTTGTCTCGTTGTTATAAACCGTGACGATCCAGCCGCCCTTGCCGGACCCGCTTGATTGCTCGACGTCCACTTCGGGCCGGTCCAGAACTCCCGGACCTTCGGAGCGGATCCTCAATCCGCCCACTCCCGCTCCACCTCGGTGCGAAGGCCAATCGCGGAGATGACCTCGGCGACGGACGTGCACTCGTCCTGGCTTGCAAAGTGCACCGGCGCCTTTCCGTACGTGTGGGCCTCCCAGGCTTCGATCTCGGCTTCATCCAGGCCGCACTGGGTCGCGCGGCAGAGCACTTCGATCACCTCGTCGATGGTGTTCACGTCGTTGTTGAACATCATGACCATCCACCTGCCGCTGGAACTGTTCTTGGAGGTCGATTCAGGTTCGAGGACGGTGTGACTCATGGCCCTGTCCTTATTTTAGACGGCGCTCGGCTTCACTTCGCTTCTGACGCGAAAACCTGACACCCAGATCAGGATCAAAATCACCAAGGCGGCCGCGGTGAGAGCCAGTCCCAAAGAAAGCCCTGGCGGGCGATAGCGGAATTCGATTCGGTGGCTCCCGGCGTTCAGTATCTGCACGACTCGCCACATGCCGTCCGGTATTGGGGTCGGCTTGCCGTCCACTTGGCACTCCCAACCGGGCATCATTCGGTCACGCACGGTCAGAGTTCCGAAGCCGTCCGCGGTAAGGGTCAGGTGCTCGTATCCCTCGTCTGCGACCTTGACGGCGCCGTCAGTGAGCGTAAATCTCCCTTTGAGTTCCGAGAGGGGTTGGAAGCCGTCGCCTTGGCTTTTCAGAGTGACGCCGGCGTCCGACAGTGCCGCCTCGTCGGCGCTCCGCTTGACGAACATCATGTTGCCGTTCACAGGCGGCGCCGGATCCTGGCGATCAATCGCTTTGAGCAGGCCCACCGTGTCTCTGTTCAGCAGAGAGTCGTAACCTCCGATCTCATGGATGCGGCTGAGGCTGCCGGTGTTTGGCGGCGCCACGGCGTGAACCGCCGTTCCGATTCCCCAGCTATCGTTGAGAAATGCCACGCGTTCGTTCTGAGCCACCCCGCGGATGGGCTCCAAGGGCCTGCCGGTCATGATCAGGTCGCTTCCGTAGCCGGCGGCACAGATCAGAACCGGTATCGCGATTGCAGCGCTCCTGTACTTGGCGAGCGCCGGCAGGCAAACCAGCGCAAGGCCGGCGAGAGCCAATCCGGTGGTGATCGCCAGCTTCGGCAGCATCGCCGAGGTGGCTGCCCCCTGAAGCTGCTCGAGACCGTTGGCCGCCGGCGCCAACGATGGTCCGGCAAAAGCGAGCAGAAGACCCAGAACAATGCCGAGGAGGGGCCAAAACTTGGGCTTCGGCGCGTCGTCGGGAATCCCAAACGCGGCCAGAACCGAGGCGGCAAGCACGAACAGCACGACCACACGGCCGGGCGACCCACTTGCCGACCATCCGGGGACCAGGTAGTACAGCGCCATGTTGAGGGCCGTGCCGAGGGCCAAAAGAAGTGCCAGGAGTCCGACGGCTGCAAGTGGCCACAGCTCCCTGCGCTTCCACGGCGTCAAGAAAAGCAGCGCCAGGATGAACGGACCGATGGTCACCGCGGATTCCGCAAAGTTATCCCCTTGCTTGACCAACAGCGGCCAATACTCCGAGATCGTCGTTCCGCCGGCGTCGATGGGCGTTCGCGGATATCCCAGGGCGTCGGCTTCCGCGAGGTTCGCCAGCTCGAACGGCTTCAGGGACGAATCCACGTAGTGGCCATACCCTTCGGCCGTGGGCGTGTTCTGGCGGTGTGAGGTCCTGCTGTAGCTGAGGACCGGGAGAAGCTGGACGGAAGAGAGCAGACCCCCGAGAACGAACAGCAGGAGGCACCGACTGAAGCTTCTCGCCTGGGGAGAGCGCAGGAAGGATTTAAACGGGCTCAGAACGCGTTCATTGCCGATCTGTTCGCTTCCTTCCATTCGAATTGACGAAATCTGGACCGGCTTACCGGTTAGCAGAAGCCCAATGGAGAACACGACGGCTGCCATCAAGCCATATGCGGCAAACTGAAGGTGGCCGGCTAACAGCAGCATTCCAATGCAAATCGCAAGCGAGCCTGAGAGGGCTGTGCGCTTTTTGATCTCTTTGGCATGGCAACGGACGAAGTCCGCCCACTGTTCCGATGTAGGTTCCTCTCCCCGCTCTCTCGCCGAAAGAATCCCGGCAAGGCCCGGCCCGCCGCTCTTGGACTGTCCGAGAGGTCCCTCGGTAAAGATTGCGGCGATGGCCCCAAGGATCCAGGGGATCCATGACACCGTCTCAATGACGCTTGCGAGCGCGGTCCATCCCAGCATGAACGGACTGAGCCCAAAGCTGGCGCCGGCGACCATCGCCCCGACAGTGCTCGCCTCCAAGCGCCTCGAAAGGTAATAGACGCCAAAGGCCGCCCAAGCCAGGTGGAACCAAGCCAAGAGCGTGATCGCAAGCGCCGTCGGCATATGCAGAATCCCAAGAAGGATGTGGGGCGGATAGAAGGCTGCCGATTGGGAGTTCGCCATCAGCGGCGTGCCGGCTAGCTCGTAGGGATTCCAAAGCGGCAGTTGGCCCTTGCCCCACGAATCGAAAACCATGTCCCTCCAAGGATAGAACTGCAGAACGCCGTCGGCCTGAAGCACGTCCCACGGCTGCGCCGGCTTTGGCCCGTTCCAAGGCGCCATTTGACGGATCTGGTCGAAGGGGCCAATGGCTTCGCCGAGAAAGACAGCCCGCCAAAGGGGCAAGAGCGGAAGCAAAGCCAGAAATACGAGGGGAAGCCAGCGTCTCATCGGACTGCGCCTAGCCTACCAACTGGGAGCCCTAGGGGCAATAAACGATCTGCTTTTGAGCTTTGTCGTTCGTCGGATCGATCGCCAAGATCCTTTTGAAGTTGGCGCACGCCTCGTCGTACATGCCGAGCATCATCTGGGTCATCGCGAGGTCGTAGATCACGTCGACGTTCTTGGGAGCCTGAACCGAAAGCGCCATGAGCGTCGCGAGAGACCCATCGAAGTCACCTTCGAACCCTTGGATCAAACCGAGCTGGTGCTTGGCGTTAAGGTGAGAAGGATTACGTTGAAGGACTCTTTGCAGCTCAGCCTTGGCTTCGGCGTATCTACCTTCGCATCGAAGATCAAAGCCGCGACGGTAGATCTCTTCAACCTCATCCATAATCGCCGACATCGTAGTCGAAAGATTATATCACGGCTGTTGTAAATACAAGAGGCAACCTACCCAGACGGGTCGGTTGCCCCAATGGTTCACCGGCTGAGCCGATTTTAAGCTGGTCCCGGCTCCAGCCTTGGCGGAACGATCGCGGCCGGCTTCGAAGACTTCTGAACGGGTTCCGTGCTCGAAGGCGCCGGGGTTCCGGACTCTCCGCTCGGCTTTTCAGGAAGCTCCTCCCCGGCCATGACTTTCAGGAACTCGTCTCGCGCAAGCGTCTCCCTCTCCAGTAGCGCGGTCACGACCGCGTCCAGCTTGGTGCGGTGGGTGGTCAGCAGGTCGGTCGCCCGCTGATGGCACCGGTCGACGATCGCACGGATCTCGTCGTCGATCTGGCTGGCCACGTCCTCGGAGTAGTTACGGTCCTCGGTGTAGTCGCGGCCCAAGAATGGGTTGTGGTGCCGGTGGCCAAGGGCCAGCGTGCCGAGCTTTTCGCTCATGCCGTACTCGCACACCATGGCTCGTGCAATCCGCGTTACGTGCTCCAAGTCGTTCGATGCGCCGCTCCAGATCTCGCCGTAGACGACCTCCTCGGCGACGCGCCCGCCGAGAGCGGTGGAAATCCGATCCAGCAGCTCCTGCTCGCTTACCATGTACTTGTCCTGCTCGGGAAGGTACATGGTGGAACCGAGCGACATTCCCCTGGGGAGGATGGTCACCTTGTGCACGGGGTTGGTGTGGTCGAGAAGCTCCCCAACCACCGCGTGGCCCGCCTCATGGTAGGCAAGGACGACTCGCTCTTTGGCGTCGATGATGCGGCTGCGCCGCTCTGGGCCGGCGATCGTGCGGTCGAGCGCCTCTTCCAGATCGCCCTGGCTCACCTTGCTGTGGCCCCGCCGCGCCGCCAGAAGGGCGCCCTCGTTGAGCATGTTCGCCAAGTCCGCGCCGGTGAAGCCCGAGGTCCTCTTGGCCAGGATTTCGAGGTTGATCTCGCTATCCAGTGGCTTGCCTTTGGCGTGGACCTTGAGGATGGCGAGCCGTCCCACGGCATCCGGAGCGTCGACGACGATCTGCCGGTCGAATCGCCCGGGCCGCAGCAAGGCCGGGTCCAAAACGTCGGGCCGGTTGGTGGCGGCGATCAGAATGACGCCCGAGTTGGGATCGAAGCCATCCATCTCCACCAGAAGTTGGTTCAGCGTTTGTTCTCGCTCGTCGTGACCTCCTCCAAGTCCCGCGCCGCGCTGCCGGCCGACGGCGTCGATTTCGTCGACGAAGATCAGCGACGGCCGATGCGCCTTGGCGGTTTCAAAGAGGTCTCGGACTCGGGCCGCGCCGACGCCGACGAACATTTCGACGAAGTCCGAACCGCTGATGTGGAAGAACGGGACTCCTGCCTCACCGGCAATCGCTCGGGCGAGGTAGGTCTTGCCAACGCCTGGGGGGCCGGTTAAGAGAATGCCCTTGGGGATCTTCGCTCCCAGCGCCGCATACTTCTTGGTGTTCTTTAGGAAGTCGACGATCTCGAAAAGCTCTTGCTTGGCTTCTTCGATGCCGGCTACGTCGTCAAAGGTGATCTTTGGGCCGCTTTCCCCAACTCTTTTCGCCTTACTTCTGCCAAAGCTGAGTGCCTGGTTTCCGCCCATTTGCGCCGGCCTGAGCACTAAGAAGTAGATCAAGGCGATGATCATTAACGGGAAAGTGATCATCGACAGAATGCCGAGTAGCGTATTGCTGATCGGCGGGGGGCTGATGCCCCACTTGACCTTGTTCTCCTTTAGAATACTTTGGAAAGGTTGAGAGCCGGAAGAGCTGACATCTGGACCGAGGGTTTCGAAGTTGGTTTCCTTGTTGCTGTTATCAGGGTCTCGAAACTTGCCGGTGATGTTGGTTTGCTGCCAGTCAAGGTTCATGACCTGATGAGCAGTTACATAGTCTTCCAACTGGCTCAGCGTGAGCTTCTTTGGCGGTGGGCCGAACATCGGGCTTTGTGCCACCAATTGCTGCATCAAAAAGATCATCGCCGCGGCTACGACGATGAATAGGAAAAGTGTTTTCGCAGGCTTGCTGTTCAATGTTTCTCCGGCTGCGTGGAATCTTACATACGCTACGCTCGGCCAATTCGATGCGTTTCTACATTATGGCCCGGTAGCGATGTTATAGGTTCAAATCGCAAAACTGTCACCCTTCGCGTCGTTTCGACTTTCTTAACTCTTTCCGAAAGGCACACGCCTGGGGCCCAAAGGGGACCCAGCAAGTCGCATACCAATGGAAGGCGGCCCCTTGCCGATAGGCTCAGGCGCGCTTCCGAAAGCAGGTCGCTCAGCTTCCTTCTGTGGGCGAAGCCAAGCGGCTGCATCTCATCCGAGGCTTTGACGCTTCGGAAATAGAGGTTGCCCTGAATAGCGGCCGAGTCGAGCTCCGCGTCCAACGAGGCACGCGATAGAGTTCTCGCGGAGGGCGTACCCTCGAACGCGACGAGCCTCCAGTTCATCTCCTCGCTCTCCACCTCTCCCGGCAGCTCCAGGGAGTGTCTGAACGGTGCAGGCGTCTTCACCTCGCGAAGTGTCATTCGATCATCGGTCCACTCGATCACCACGGTTCCGCCAATGGCCGTGACAGAGCCTTTGTCGGTTGTGGAGAAGCCGTGCACGAGGGACTGCGTTTGATGGCTGTCCAATTGACCTCCCAGGTACTCCACCGCCAACCTCATCGCTCTACGGAATAAGACTTCGGGAAGCGACGCTACGATCCTTCGATCTAACTGAACCTCGCAATCTTTCGTCAAGAACGCAAGTTCCGTGTTGCCCGGCTTCTCCGCGGTTTCAAGGGCGGCCGCGGCCGCACCGTTCAGATAGCGGTCTTCGGCTGAGACGATCGCCGCCATCCGAGCCACCGCCTCCACGGCCCCAGGGTTGATGGACCGCAGCTCCGGCAGCACGCGATGCCGAATTCGGGCGCGCGCAAAGCTCAGATCCTCGTTGGAGGGATCGTCGTGGAACCAGAGGCCGTTCTCGCGACAGTATTCGCGAGTCTCCTCTCGTTCGAACGCCAGAAGCGGTCTCACAATATCGCCGCGGCGCTCCGGGATGCCCGAAAGGCCGGCCATACCCGTACCCCTGACCAAGTGGTGCAGGATGGTCTCGACGTGGTCGGTCCGGGTGTGGGCAGTGGCGATCAGGCTGCATGAGAAGTGGGCCGCGGCGCGTTCGAAGAACGCGTATCGCGCTTCTCTTCCCGCTTCTTCGAGGCCGATGCGCAGGTCGGCGCTCATCGCGGGAATATCCGCCTTGCCGGAGATGAATTCGACTCCGAGCGAGCGAGCGAACGCTTCGCAAGCCTCCAACTCCGCGTCCGCCTCATCGCGCTGGGAATGGTGAAGGTGTGCGGCAACGATGTCGACGTCAAGAAGGTGAAGGAGCTGCAGCAGGCAGGTGCTGTCGGCGCCTCCGCTATAGCCGACCAAAACCCGCGAGCCTGTGGGAATCAGCCCCGTCTTTTGCAGGTGTTCCCGAAGCTGGTCAAGCACCGCTTGAATCTACCAGGAGCGGCCTAACGCCACACCGGCACTGGGTTGGCCGAAGGGAAGTGGGAGTTGTCGTAGAAGGGCACTCCCAGTGCCTGGGCATATCGCATGCCGACGGGGATCAAATGGCTGGCTCCGTCTCGCAGCGATAGACCGCTGCCGACGGGGCGGGTCTCCTGCTGGAGGACCATCAGCGGCTCACGCATACCTTTCCAATGGAGCACCAGGTGGTAAGTGACCCCGCCGGCCATCAAGCGCGAGTTGGGTTCCGCAATGAGGACGATTGCATCCAGGTCCGAGAACTTGCCGCGGCTCGTCTTCGGAAAGGTCCCAGGCCCTTGACGCCTTCGGTAGGTTCGCTCCTTGAGATCGAACACGACGATCTGCAGGGAAAACGCCGCCAACACACCCGCGCCGGTCACCGCAAGACCCGTAAAGAACCACCAGGCTGGATAGAAGGGAAGCTGGATGCCCAGCGGCTCGGTAACGAGTCCCAATACCGCTCCAACAATTCCGATGACGACGCAGGCGCGCACGAGAGCCTGGTAAGGTCCGGTCGGACCGAAAACCAGCCGCCGGTTTTCTCCGACGAACTTGCCGTAGAGCGGCGTCTCGAGCACGCGTTTATTCTGCCAAAGTCGCGCTGACCGAAGCGATCAAACGGCCCATTGGCGTCTACAATGTCTAGGTTGATTGCGACGGAATCCGACCCGCAAGCGATGCG
>DASZPA010000213.1:0-10616 GCA_035550555.1 Fimbriimonas sp. | reverse complement strand
CAGAGGCCATTCCGCTCCCAGAAACCGACGTAATCGGGCCATGCGTGCGAGAGCTTGTCCACATGCGAGCTTTGCGTGCCCATGACGTGGCGTGTAAGGTGACGGTAGAGAGCTTGGCCACCGGGGAGCCTTCCAAAAACGCCCTGAATCGCTGCCTTGACGGGCGCTCTCATCGTGGCGCATCCGGATCGTAGAGACATGTCGCCACGTTCTCAGCGACGATTTCGACCTCGGCTTCCATCCCAACCATGATCCTTCGACGCGCGACCACGTTGCGTCGCATCCATCGATCTCCCTGCTTCTGGATCGAGCCTTCTTTCTCGAACAGCTCCCAGCGGCTCTCGACCGGTATCGCGGTTCGAGTGCGGCCCACTAGGAATCCGTCTTCCACCGTGAGCTGGACGAGGATTGGTTGGTCAAGACTGTTTTGGAACCGGAGGTCTTTGGCCGGAAAGAAGACCGTCGCTCCGCAGCCGAATGGGATGGTTCGCTCGGAGTCGGGGAACAGGTCAAACCCATGCCTGTGTCTCTCGGTGATCTCCAATCCAGAGAGCAGGGCGATCGCGTAGAGCAGGTTGGAGACCTGGCACGCTCCGCCGCCGATGCCAGGCTTCAGCTCGTCGTCGTGAAGCTCGGCTCCTTCGACAAAGCCGCGCTTGATGGTCGGAGCGCCGACAACGTGGTGGTAGGAGAAGATTTGTCCGGGTGCGAGGACGCTGCCATCAATGAGGTCCGCCGCGAGCTTCACGTTCGTCTCCTTGCCGCGCTGGAGTGCTTCCTCATAGGTCGTTCCCGGCCGGCGTAGCGGCGAGCGGTGCTCGGCGATAACATGCGGAAAGGTAGCTTCCGAGGCCTGTTTAAGTTGAAATGCTGAATGCTCGGCTAGGAATCTTTTCCCATCGCGCCACCGAACGATAGCCAGCCGCATGGGAAACGGTACAACCGAACGGATGAGCAATCTACTTTTGGTTGCCATACGACGGTATTCATCCTACAGCAAGCGCTTTCACCGCCTACCGCTCCTAGCAGGCGCTGCAGCCATACCGATCATGTCTGCCGCGGCAATGAGACTGCGTGACAATCAGGGCCTATCCGAATACCTGAACCGCGATCTCACCAAATTGGACAAACCATCGCAACGCATCTTCAAGCAAAGACTGAAGGAGCTCGTTGGCAAGGCGGCACCAAAGGAACCATCTTTTGGACTTAATCCCGCATGGGTAAAGCCGTACCGCGTTGGTAAGATCAAATGGCTCTGTCTGCAAATCTATCCTGGATACAGCATCCCGGACGTCAGCGGCCTTGAGGCCGATTCCTTCGACGTCCATTGGAATCTCGTTCGCCAGGATATCGTGCCGACGGGTTACCGAAAGTTCTTCTCCAACCAGAAACTGTTCACAGATTCAGCCTTTTCGCAACCGTTGTTGACCATCGGCGTGGTTTCCGCAGGACCGTTCACAGATCAAAGGGGCAAGAAGCCTATTCCAGCGTTCGATCCCGAATCAGGCATTCAGGAGACCTTCGCTTTTTCCGAGTCAGGCGCCACACTCATTCGCCTGCAGGATGGAGATGGACACTTTCTGGCAGGTGACGGCTGGCAACCGCCTTCTATCGGTCCCGATACGTCCAAAAGATCAGCTGCCACTTGGAAAGCGGATTTGGCTTCGCAAGATCCGATACGTCAGCTTGGATGTCTTGTTTGGTTAGCGGGCTTCCGAAGGATCGCCAGTTCGCAGAGAGGACCAAACGATCCACGTCCGACGGAGGGAGCGGCCGTGGCGGAAGTCATGGGAACAGACTCAGGAGTGCGAAGGCGAGTGAAAGAGCTTCGCCAATCGCAAAATCTATGGGTGAAGCGGCAAGCAGTCTTTACCTTTGACCAACTGGATGGGTCAGCTACGGGTGAATAGACACATGTTACTCGTTCTTAGAGGATTACCGGATCACCTAGAATGCTGCTGCACCGCAAGGCTTCTTTGGCCGCAACACGTTCCGGCGAAGTTGATTTCTAGGTAAATTGCCTCGCCATGAGCGAGGCTGCTATCCGAGTTGCCACTTCCGACGATATCCCGAGCATGATTCGACTCGCCGAGGAACATCGACGGGAACTCTCATCGTTTCAGCCGGTGATGTGGCGTGAAGCGGCAAAGGCGTCCGAAAAACAGGCTGGTTTCTTCACCCATCAGATCGCCCAAGAGAACGTCATCGCGTTGGTGGCCCAGTCAAAGAGCGAGTTGGCAGGCTTTGCGATAGGTTCGCTCGTCGGCGCTCCTCCGGTTTACTCTCCTGGCGGCCTCACGTTGCTCATTGACGATTTTGCCATTGCGGGTGGAGAGCGGTGGGACGGTCTGGGTAAGAGACTGGTCCAAGAGCTGACTTTGCGGGCGAAGGCTGCTGGCGCCGTGCAGGCCGTCGTCATTTGCCCTCACCTACTCAGCGATAAGCGCGAGTTCCTCGGCATGGAGGGGTTTGAAATCGCGTCCGAATGGTGGGTGCGAAGCCTTTAGTTGTCCACCGTTTCGTGGCCCATGAAATGTCGGGCTGAGTAGATCTGACCGGTGTGGTAAGCGATGTGGAACACCTGATACTCGAGCGCGAACCCCCATGTCCAACCTTCCCGATGCGGGTTCGGCTCTTCCGAGTCGTGTGGGTTTGCTTGAAAGGATTCCGTGCAAGCCTCGTGAACTCGCTTCACCTCCTCGTAGACCGCTTCGGCGCCCATTGGCAGCTCGTAGGCTTCTTGGATGTTGGAGGTGTAGTAGCGAGCCGCGGTCGAGGTCAGCGGGCTTTCAAAGCCTTCGCCAAGAAACGAGATCGCCTCCCAGTAAGCCACATGAGCCGCAAGCTCCCCTATGCCGAGCAGCTTTGGCGCCGGTCTCTTCCAGACGTCGGAGTCGGAGAGCCCCTTAAATCCCTCACCCATCTCCCAAATACACGTATCCAACGCCTTGAGAAGCAAATCCAAATTGGCCATCCCATGATCATAGCTTCCCGGTTGGCAGGCTGCCCAAGCGATGAGGAATGCCCCCTATAATGAGCCAGTGACAATCAATCCTTCCGAAGAAGAGAGGAGCTTCGAGATCTGTACCATGGCTTGGGAGGAAATGTCCGGAAGTGAAAAGGTCCGCTTTTGCCCTCAGTGCAGCCGCAACGTCTTCAATGTCCCCGTCCTCTCCGACACTGAGGCAGATGAGCTACTAGCGGCGACTCAGGGAAGGATCTGCCTGCGATTTGACAGCTATGGCCGACGACCGCCTCAGTTTGGAAATGGTGAGCGCACCTTGGTAGTCGGCCGAGTGGCGCCAAAGCTTGCGGCTATCTTGTTGGACCCGGACTTCCGTGTGACCGATCGAAGCGAAGGCCTCGTTGCCGAGTCCTAACTCGCCTGACGGCTCACCATTTCGTTGATCCAGATCGGAGCGTAGGGAGACGTGCAGCCTTTTGAGACCGGGTAGTCGCGGAAGGCTCCAATCCTTTCACCGATGGAGATCGCCCTCGCCCGATGCACGGGAAAGTGGATTCCGATTTCGGCGAGGCAGTAGTTCATGGTCCATTGCACCAGCGACGGCGCGGAACTCATCTCGGCTTCGATTCGGTCGAGGAGAGCGGGCAGATCCAAGCCCGCCGGGTCCTTGATGACTCGTTCAGTGGTGAGGCTCCATCCCAGCCGGGCGGTTACATCGTGGTCGGAGTTCATCCACCTTTCCCGCTGGGCTTCTTTTAAGGGGTGAGGCTTGACGATGTTGGTCGAGAGCCAATCGGCCAGTTGGGCGCAGTGGGTATCGCCGAGCATCTGGTCCAGCTCCTCGACGGACAGCGCTTTTGGCTTAACAAGGAAGGTCGCCAGGGACATGGCGTCGATGTTCCCGCTCTTCCACAGCTTGGAGGCCAGCTCTGGATCGGTCCCGATCTTCTTGGCGAGCTCGCGAATGTCGCCGTTCTTGACTCCGAACTGGTTCTCGCCGGCTCCTCGTTTTGCGTTGATCTGGCGCACCTTCTCGGTGCCCAAAGCTTCTAGCTGGGCCATTGCTTCGTCGTAAGTCACGGTCTGCAATTCTACTTTCACCATAATTGAATTCATCTTATGGAGCGAAGCGAGTGGGATGCCTTGTTCGAGTCTCTGAGGGAGTCTCGCGGCATCGTTTCCACTTGGGCGCCCGAGGGGCCGAATCCTTTGGCGCTTCGTTGCCAGCAGTCGCGGCATCGGACACTGGCGCATCTGAGGGCATGCCAGGAGCAGTGGATGATCGTTGTCGATGAGTTTCTGGTAAGGAACAATCCAAATGTCACGGTCCTCCATCCGTGGAGGAAGTTCGATCAGGCTGGGTACGCCAATTTGCCATGGGAGGCGAACTACTCGAAGTACATGGAGGATCGCGCTCGTTGGCTTCAGTGGCGAGACACGGCCGATTGGACACGTGGCGGCAAGTGGAATCGAAAGCCCGATACAATCGGCGGCCTGACGGCACGCCTGGCAAATCACGAGGCCTATCACCTGGGGCTGTTTAGGTAGCCTCCTCGTCCATGTCCGGAGCGGTGCAACTTTCCAAGGCTGACGCACGCCGAGCCCTGGTCCGACATCATTTCGCTTTTAGCCAGACTCCTTTCGATGTCTTTGCACGGCTGAAGAGCGTCCAGTTCGATCCAATCAGTCCGATCGGCTGCAATCACGACTTGGTTCTCCACGCCCACACTTCTGGATACAAGATCGGCGATTGGGAGGCTCTCGCATATCGCGACCGAAAGATTTACGACGGGTGGGACAAGCAGGCGTCGCTGGTGCCCTTCGAGGGTTGGCCGCTTCGGCGCATCTTTCACAAGGTCCACCGCCAGTCGTTCGAGAAGAGAGTCTTTCAAGACCTCAAAGAGGAGGCCGATCTCGTGTATCGGGAGATCGCCGAGCGCGGGCCGCTCATGCCCAAGGAGCTCTCGTACCAAAAGAAGAGTGACGAACCCAAGGGCACGTGGCACTCGCAGAACCTCACCAAGCGCATCCTGCGAGGGCTCTGGCATTCGGGATTGATCATGACGGCTGGCCGAAAGGGCGGTCAGCACATCTACGACCTCACCGAACGGGTAGTCCCCAGGCAATTCTTCAAGCAGCCGGTGGTGGAAGACTCCGATGCGAGGCGCCAACTGGTGCTCGAGCGGCACCAAACCATGGGAATCCTCCGTCCCAACGCGACGGCCGAGATCTGGTCTTACGGAACGCTGTTTTACGAGAAGAAGCACTTGATCCCAGAGCTTCTAAAGCAAGGAGCCATCGTTCCGGTGGAAGTGGAGGGGATGAAAGCGAACTCCACGCACGGATTCCTCCAGCAGCTCGAGCAAGGACCTCCCGAGCCGCGGGTGGTGTTCGTCGCTCCACTCGATCCGTTCCTTTGGGACCGCAAGATGACGGCGCAGCTCTTCGGCTTCGATTACGCATGGGAGATCTACATGCCCGAGGCGAAGCGGCGGTGGGGCTACTACGTTCTGCCCGTCTTATATGGCGACCGATTGGTGGCGCGTGTCGAGTTCTGGGCTCGGAAGGAGATCATTGAAGTTCGTCAGTGGCACTGGGAGGAGGGAGATCCCGGCGCCGGCTTTTGGGAGGGCCTGGAGAAAGCCGCGCAGGAGCTGATGGCTTACGCTTCCGCTGTGCGGTTTGCGGTGCGTGAGCACATTGATGCTAAAGTCCGAAGTTTCTTCGACGAGATTTCAAAAGGGTCTTGATCCTACTGCAACAAGCTTGAGGGAAGCTTCGATGGACAGGTCAGCATTGCGAAGTAACGATCGAAAAGTTCCTGGTGCTAGCTCACGGTGGTTCGGATGAGACAGGTCTGCGACAGAATCTTGTCTCGTTAGAATCATGTGACTCCCGTGCTGTCGAACGAAAACCCAGTCCGCTCGATCGAAGTCGCGGCGAGCCTCGCTGCCGCTGACTTGTGGCAGCTTCGGCATGCCTAGATTGTCAAGGGCACAACTTCTGCTCGCGCCGGAAGGCGGTGTTTGTCCCGCTCGACCAACAGCCATCCCTCGATCGCCTCTTTGACATTGGCGAGAGCCTCCTCTCGGGATCTCCCCTGTGAAATACATCCGGGAAGCGCTGGTACTTCGGCTACAAACCAATCGTCTTCGTGCTCGATCACGACGTTGAGAGTGACATCAACAGTATACGGCCGACTCTGAGAATGCTGGCCAACGTGCCGATGGGCAACACAGCCAAGTAGAGTGGATCACCTCTGCGCGAGGCGGACCCGGATCTCATTGGGACCCTGGTTGATTTCATAGCCGCCTACCTGCTTCGAAACCTTCCCGACCAAAACCTCAATCGCATAGTCGGCGTCTTCCCGGCGATATTCGATGCGCGTCCCCTGGAAGCCGCGGAAGGCTGACTTGCTTGGATCCCACTGAAAAGAGAGAGCCAGCGACCCGGCAGAAATAGAGGCGGACAACGTTTCCGCATTAAACGCGACTGTCAAGAGACGACCTGAAGCAAGTGGAAGCCGAGTGATGAGACTCTCACGTTCCTCCGAGACCTCGATCTTTCCCGCGACTCGTACCTCCTGACCGTCTACCATGAAGAACCCACCCGTTCGAGGGCCCGCCCAGTGGTAGCCATCCAGCACTGCCGGCATGCGCTGCTCGACGAAGGAATCCCTGGTGGGACTTTCCAGGAACGGTTGCTTTAGGTCGTCCCGATACACGGTTAGGTCGCGGAGATAAGGAAGGCCCTCCTTGATGTGCAGATTCGCGCGGTAGAAGCGGCTCTGGTACCAGATCGATTCGGACGGAGGGTCGATCCCGAAGGGGTCGCTGAGTTGGACTTGGGATTGTGCGGGCGTCACCTTGAACGTCTTCTTGAAGCGGCGGCCCGATTCGCCCATCGTCTCCACATGCACCTTGCCGCGGTCCCGCATCTCGGCCAACGCCGCCATTTGATAGGGGTATGCAGCGGCTTGGTCGGTCCATGGGAAGCTGTTCTCTTGACCCATTTGAAGATAGGCGAATCGGAGCGTGGGCGCCTGCTCGATCATCGCGAGGAACCGGTCGACGAACGTATGGCTCTGTCCGGAAGGCCAGACTGGCTCCATGGTGTCGGGGAAGCTTGCCATTTTGCCGTCCGGCATCTTCCACTCCCGGCCGTAGTAGTAAACTGGGTCTTGGCCCAGCATTCGGAACACGGGTGTTCCGATCTGGTGATGCTCCTCCAGGGCCGGGCTCCAGCAGTTCAGGCTGGAGGGGTAGTAGCCGGCGATGGGCGCGCCCCAGATGGTGAAGCCGTCCGTGGCAATCTGGTCGCGGCATACGGCGTAGGCGTCGATGCCGTAAGTCTCTGTAAGGTGAGCCATGGTCCACGAGTCGAGGTTCCAACTCGCGACCGACCGCGGATAGTGCCCCCACACTTTCTTGAACTCGTGCATGGCGGTGTCGGCGAGCTTGATCCGCTCGTCTTTCGTGTAGCCGATCGAGAAGGCGACGAAGGGGAGGTGATCCCACTCATAACCGGGGCGTCCACGCCATTCGACGCCTGCAGCCTTGCAGTGCATCTCGTTCATTTCGAACCAGGTGCCGACCTCGTGGCCCCCCGCCATGTTGTCCTTCAGGAACGAGACGAACGGGCCCGAAACCAGGGCGTCGAACTGGAGGAGCCAGGTGGCGGGCAGCTTGTGCTCCTTGATCAGCTCCATCTGCTTTTGAACGGGCAGCAGCAGGTCGGTCTTGAAGCGCGGCTCGAAGCCGCGAATGAAGTTCACGACGTTGACACACCGAGTCGACTTGGCCGGTGCGCCTGAGAAACTTGTCATAAGTGGGCCGAGATGTGGGGCCAAGAAGGCTTGGCCGAGGGTCGTGACCAACTCACGCCGAGTCAGCATCCCCGCATGCTACCAGGCGCGCGGCCGTCCAAATCGAGCGTAATCCGCACGCCGACCATGTCGCCCACTTTGACGTCCTCCGCCTTCTGAACCAAGACCTTGACCGGCACCAGGTACACGCCGGCCCTGGGGAAGAGGGACGTCGTGTATTCGGTCTCGCCCACGAGGACCTTGGCCGGGATGCAGCCCCATCCGTAGGTGACTCGAGACGAGACTGCCTTGATGTCGGCGGACAGGTCTTCGGGAACCGGGACGAACACGAACGGCGCCGGTCCCCGCCACCAGATCGCTTCACCGATGAACTCCAAGATCACGGGAGAATTATAGGTGCCAGGCGTGAAAGAAGCGAGCCCTCTTGTAGACATACCGAAGAACTTTTAGTAGAATTGTGTCTGTGAATGCCACCGATGCTTTATTCGAATCTTGGGATCGCCAGTGCGGAATCGTTGCGGCTCTTGCGGGTCGGGTGAATGAGACCAACAAACATTTCAAACCGTCAGAGGACGGGTGGCCGCTTTCCCGCCAGCTGGCCCACCTGCACAAGACGCGTGCTTACCACCTTGCCGCTCTCGACCCTGAGCGAGTTGCTCAGCTTCCGGAGCTGTATCGGCGAGGTTGGGAGGATCCGGTCGAAGACCTGGAGATGATTCGGCAGGCCCTTGATGAAAGCACCATTGCCGTTCGAGAAGTGATCCAAAAGGCGCTGGAGGAAGGAGTTCAGCAGAAGGGCGGCTATGACCATCCGGTGCTCTGCCTACAACACCTGATCTGGCATGAGGGGTGGCACGTCGGGTTGATCTTCCTTGCGCTGCGACTTGCCGGTCAGGAGATACCTGACGAGTGGGAAGAGGCGAACGTCTGGCAAAAGTGGCGCATCGAGGAGTGGTAGGTGAACAAGGACAGCTTTAATGAAGCGATCGCCGAGCTCCTTCGCGAAGGGTTTGAGGGAGTAGGGCCCTCTGGCTCGACTTGGTTCGTCGAGGGGCACGAGGCGATCCTGCCGACGATCCGCGAGTTGAGCTCCGAGAGGGCTTCGGTCTGTCCGATTCCTGGGCGAGCCAGTATCGGCGCGCACGTCCGGCACTTGATCTTTCTCATGTCCCTGGCAAACACCTGCCACGGCGAAGCCCTTCCGGCTGGGAGTTGGACGGACACATGGAGTCGAAATGAGTTCAGCGCCGAGGAGTGGAGAGCGATGCAAGAAGAGCTGGAGAGGCGCTACCTCGCGTTCGCCGAGTGGTTCCGAACGAACGAGAACTGGGTTCACGAGATGGGAGTCATCGGCCCGATCTCGACCCTGCCGCACGTCGCGTTTCATCTCGGGGCGATCCGGCAGCTGGTGGCGTTGGTGTAGCTTCGACCCGCTACGTGGTGGCGCGCAGCGTAGTACTACCGAGCCTGATTCATTTGAATCCGACGCCTGCCAAAATGCTCCGCGCAACCACGAATCATGTCGCGGCTACGGATCTTGGTCTGCTAAGCCGGATTCCAGATCGACCTCAGTGGCCAGAGGGTGAGCTTCTCGACCTTCACTGGTCCTCCGACAGCGTGCAGCGATACCCCCTCAAAGTGGGGAAGGAAGAAGCGTGTGGACGAGAGTTCGCCATCATTCGCAAACGCCTCGATCGACGCCCGATCCAACAAGATTTCTATGCGGTGAATGGAACCCTGGACTTCGCCGCGAGCCGGACCAGATTGCAGTCTCTTGGAATCCAAAACAACCTTATCGCCACGCAAATTGATCTCCAGCGAGGCGCCCTCAGGGATCGAGACGTCGGCGACGAGCCGGTAGAGGTCCCCAGACTCGACTAGCGGGAAGATCTGACCGCGCTCCAGGCTTACGTCCTTCCAGACTTTCGGCTCCCCTTGAATCGACGAAAGCTCGTGAACTGGCTTTCGGAAGATTCGCGGACCCGCCGGAGTGGAATGCAAGGTCAGCTCGCAGGGGAAGCTGATCTGCTGGTTGAACGGCATGTCGGGGAAGTCGGAGCCTTGCATCCAAGCGGCTTGGATTCGGCGGCGGTCCTTTTGGCGTGCGTTCTCCCACGACTGGGTGGCATAGAAGTTGGGACCCAGGTCGATGCGGTGGCGCTCACCCTCCTCGGTGTACTTGTGACCGTCAAACGAGCCGATCGAGTAGTTGCCGTTGCCCTGGATCAGCACCCACTTCATCTTGGTGGCGTCACCGTCGAGGGGAAGCTCGAAGATATCGGGGCACTCGAAGCTGTGAGGGATGGGGTTGTGCTCGTCGTTCCAGTGGAGAAGATCGGTGGATGTGAGGACGTGGTACTGCTCCCCGCCGTACATAACCATCACCCAGTGCTTTCCGGGCTCATACCAGAACACCTTCGGGTCACGTTCGGGGTGAATGAACGTCGGGTTGTGCTCGTAACGGGTCCAAGTCTTGCCATCGTCGAGGCTGTACGAGATGCACTGGCTCTGGTTGTCGAACCGCGACCAGAATGCGACCATTGGCGGGTGGGCCTTGTCGTGAGAAAGACCAGACGTGTTGTCGAAGTCGACCACGCAGGTGCCCGACTGCACGCCGCTCCCGTCGCTCTCTTCCCAGAACGCCGGCTCCAACTCCGTCCAGTGGACAAGGTCGGTGCTCACGGCGTGGAGCCAGCACTTGGCCCATCTCTGCGCGAACAGGTGCCACTGGCCTTTGTAATGAATCAGGCCGTTCAGGTCGTTGATCCAACCTTCCTGGCGCTGGCCGGGATTCAGGCGATGCTCGGTCCATTGACGCGCGGTGAA
>DASZPA010000212.1:0-5817 GCA_035550555.1 Fimbriimonas sp. | reverse complement strand
ACCACTTGGCCGGCAAGCACTCCAACACACAGATTCCCAAGCTGATCGGGCTGGCGCGCCTTTACGAGCTCACAGGCGATCAAAAGGACCACAACGCAGCCGAGTTCTTCTGGGAGACCGTGGTCAACCACCATACCTACGTGATCGGCGGGAACAGCAACGGCGAATATCTAGGGCCGCCCGACCAGCTGGCGCACCGGCTCTCCAGCAACACCTGCGAGACATGCAACACGTACAACATGCTCAAGCTGACCCGGCACCTGTTCGAGTGGGACCCGCAGGCCAAGTACATGGACTTTTATGAGCGGGCCTACTACAACCACATCCTGGGCTCGCAAGATCCGGATACGGGTGGCGTCACCTACTTTATGCCCTTAGGCACGGGCACCCACCGGGAGTACAGCGACGCATTCGACAACTTCACCTGCTGCCACGGCACCGGAATGGAGAACCACACCAAGCACGGCGACACGGCCTACTTCCACTCGGGCAACAACGTGCTGTGGGTGAACCTGTTCATGCCAAGCGAGCTCACCTGGAAGGAGAACGGCGCCGAGCTGAAGCAGGAGACCGACTTCCCAAAGACTGGCAACGTCTCCATCACGGTCGAGAAGGCCGGCAGGCCGTTCGAGCTGAAACTGCGGCACCCGAGTTGGGCCGCTCAGCCGTTCGACATCCAGGTGAACGGACAGACCGTCGCGACCTCGGGGGAGCCGAGCTCTTACACTTCGGTCAACCGGTCATGGAAGAAGGGCGACAAGATCACCTTCACGCTTCCGATGGCGGTTCACGAGGAGGCGACTCCCGACGATGCGAAGCGCGTCGCGTTTTTGTACGGCCCTATCGTTTTAGCCGCCGATCTCGGCAAGGCGCGGGGCCCCGAACCTCGAACACCTGTCCTGGTCACGCACGACGAGCCCGTTACCGAATGGGTGAAGCCGGTTGCCGGCGAGGCTGACACGTTCACGATCGACTCCGAAGCCCGGCCGACTCCCTTGAAGCTCCTGCCGTTCTACACGCTGCATCACGACCGATACGGCGTCTACTTCGACAAGTTCACTGATGCCGAGTGGGATAAGCAGGAAGCGCAGTACCGCGAAGAAGAGGCTCGCCGAAAGGACCTCGAGGCACGGACAGTCGACTTCTTCGTCATCGGCCAGATGCAGCCCGAGCGCGATCACGACCTGCAGTCGGAGAAGAACGACGTACGCGACGTGAACGGCCGCTCTTTCCGAACTCCCCTCAACGGCGGCTGGTTCACATTCAAGGTGAAGGTGAGCCCGGACAAGCCGAACACGCTCCTCATGACCTACTGGGGCAACGACAGGTTGAACCCCGATTTCGCCGTTTCAGTGGATGGAACAGAATTGGCAAAGGGCTCGCTGCCCAGCCATACACCGAACAGGTTCTTCGACGTGTCCTACGAGTTGCCCCAGGATCTGACAAAGGGCAAGAGCACGGTCACGGTTCGAATCCAAGCGACGGAAGGCCATGCAGGTCCGTCGACGTCGGGCGCGAGGGTCGTTTTTGCAAAGTGACCTGTGGCGCCCGACATGGGTCCTGCTAGTCCTTCCCATGGATTTGCGTGGAAGCTAACCACGACGATCTCCAAACCACATGGCGGGTTAAGAACTTGTCGCGGGTTGTGCGCCCCGGTGCACGGGGGCATAAGGATCCAAGCGCCGAAGGTGTTGCAGAAATTGTCAAAGCTGGCAACGGGTGGAACGGTTTGATCCGCGTCCGGCTACACGCGGCTAGTTCTTAAACCGCATTGCGATTGAAGATCATTGTTGTTAGCTCCCACGCAATTCAAAGAGTTGATCAGGGCCAGTAGGTCGGGACTCACTCGGGACATACGACTTCGCCCCGGTTTCCCTTGTTACCGCAGGGAATTTCACAAGGGTTTACGCGACAAGGTCGCTGCAACATCGCCCTACGGGAGGATGGATTCTGCGGCTTCGGCCGGCGAAGCGGTGCAGCTGGAGGTGTCCATTGCCGGATGCAGCTTCTCCAGAAGACCCAAAAGCTGCTTCGACTCCGTCTCCGATAGCTTCTCCATCGCGTCGCAGATGCGCTTGAGGTGCTCGGGGTAGAGGTCGTCGAAGAGCGCCTCGCCTTTCGGAGTGAGGCTGACATAGACGATACGGCGGTCTTCGGAGTCGCGATCGCGGGAGACGAGCTCCATGGCCTCGAGGTTGTCGACCAGGTTCGTGATATTGCCGAACGACTTGAGGATGTGCTTGGCGATGTCTCGCTGAGCGAGCTTGCCATGGATACGCAGCACTTTCATCGCGCTGAACTGGCTCGCGGAGATGCCCTCCACCATCAGCCCCCGGCTCACCTGTGTATGGAGCGCCTCTGCGGACCGCACAAGACGGACGTATGCTTGGACTCGTGGATCTGTGCTTGGCCTCATCATGGTTATCGACACAAGACCGCAGCGCTGCGATCACTCATCTGGTTCTCATTATAGAATAGACGATTTGACATCGAATTATTTAGATTGTCTATTTCTTGCGGAAAATCAGCAGACAGTAGTCTGTATCTTTTGCTGGGATTCTGCCTCATTGATGAATATTCATTGGAAAAACTTTATCGGTCAATCATTCTTTCAAACTAGATGATATGATATTAAACAGTTCGCCGTGAGACGATCATCTTCGGCGTGGCTGATTTTAAGTGAGGAGCTTTCCAACATGAAATCATTTTCGAAGCGACGAGCTTTTACGCTCATCGAGCTTCTCGTTGTCATCGCGATCATCGCGATCCTTGCTGCAATCCTATTCCCTGTCTTCGCTCAAGCGAAGCGAGCCGCCAAAGTTACGGTCGACGTCTCCAACACCAAGCAGATTGCCTTGGGCTTGGCCATGTACGCGAACGACTACGACGACCTTTGGCCGACGACCGTTCAATACAACTTAGGCTGTGGCGGCCCATGGGTTGGACCGCCCGATTGGTGGGTGAGTATCTTGCAGATGACCTACCCGTATGTCAAAAATACGGACGTCTATTGGTCTGCACTGGATCCGAAGCCAGGATCCTTGAAGACGCTTACCACGCCCGATCCGAACTTCGGAACGACACCAGACCAGTGGTCCGGCGAAGGCATCATCACTGGGACGTGGGGCAACTGGACCAAAGAAGAGACGATCCTGCCGAGTGCGATCGCATTGAACGTCTGGAACGGTGGTTGCGGCATGATCGAGCCTCGTTCGGAGACCTCCGTCGAAGCTCCAGCGGAACTCGGGGTCTTTTTCCCGGTCGTCGGTCATGACACAGGTTTAGCCGATAACGCCGATGGCAGTCCCATGATTGACCTCGATCCATGGGCGTTCTCGTGTGTGGGCAGCTTTACGGACTCAACGGTAGCAAGCGGCTGGTCGCCAATCTATGGAGCATTCGTCTTGCATGGAAACAGCCTGCCTACTGCCTTTGGAGATGGACATTCGAAGTCGATCAAACAAGACAAGTTCCTTGCCGATCCCACTGGAAGCATCTGCTACTACCCACAAGGTTCGCAAGTGGACTCCACCAACGCGTTCTTCTATTCCAATCCCAACGTCAGTAAGTTCTGGGGCTTCTACCTACAGGGCTGGCCGATAAACTGATCCTGAGATCATGATTGTGAAGTTCAGCCGTCTCTTTATTGTTCTGTCGGTGGCGTCCGTTCTCCTTTTAGGGTGCGGGCCTACCGCGGAAAGCATGTCAAGCCAGGTCCGAGTGCCTGCAACGAGTGCGTATAACCAGGCCGCAGGAGCTCATCGAGCCCCGATGGGTGGGGTCAAGGACTCAACCGGCACTCCAGGAACGGCTGCCACTAAAGGCGGCTCGGCCGGAGGAAAATAACGTAGGCTAAGGGCGGCGGCTTTCTGTTGCCGCCCTTGCCTATCTGGTTTCATGTCAAGTTCTGTTCAAGTCGACGTCGCGATCATCGGCGGAGGACCGGCCGGCTCTACGGTCGGCACGCTCCTCAAGAAATACAACCCCTATCTGAATGTCCTGATCCTGGAGAGGGAGAAGTTTCCACGGGATCATGTTGGGGAAAGCCAGCTCCCTTTCATCTCCCGCGTGCTGGAGGAGATGGAGGTTTGGGACCAGGTCGAGGCTGCGGGATTCCCAATCAAGATCGGTGCGACGTACCGGTGGGGCAAGTCCGACCAGCTTTGGGATTTCGAGTTCATTCGTGACGGACAGTTCGATCCGGTACAACGGCCGTCGTCGTATGTCGGGCAACGGCTTGAGACCGCCTTTCAAGTAGACCGTGCCATCTACGACGAGATTCTGCTCAATCACACCGCATCCGTTGGCTGCGACGTGCGGCAGGAGACCGAGGTTCTCGAGGTGCTCCATGAGGGAGACCGAGTGACCGGCCTTCGGATTCGCGGGACCGGGGCCGATGCCGAAGAAATCTTGGTCGAAGCCAGGCACTATGTCGATTGCTCAGGCTACGCCGGGTGCCTGCGTAAGACCCTCGGTATCAATGTCGAAGAGCCAACCTTACTCAAGAACATCGCCATTTGGGATTATTGGCAAGACGCAGAATGGCCAGTGACCCTCGGCATTGAAGGCACAAGAATTCAGATACTCAGCCTGGGCTATGGATGGCTCTGGTTCATCCCCTTAGGAAATGGGCGCACAAGCGTGGGCTTGGTCGTCCCCGCACGCTACTACAAGGAGCGGGGCGTAAGGCCGGCACAACTCTATAAAGAGGCCCTGTCGAACGACAAGATTGTCACCCATCTCCTCCGTAACGCGACGCAGGAGGACACCCTTCGTTCCACCAAGGATTGGTCCTTCTTAGCCGAACGCGTAGCCGGCAAAAACTGGTTCATCGCGGGAGAGGCGGCGGGTTTTGCGGATCCAATCCTGTCGGCTGGCATGTCGCTGGCGCACAAGAACGCGAGAGATGTGGCCTACAGCATCCTCGAGCTCGACCGCGGCGAGATCGATGCAAAGTGGTTGAAAGAGCAGTACGACACCAGCACCCGGCGGGGAATTACTCAGCACATTCGCTTCGCGGACTTCTGGTACAGCCAGAACGGGCAGTTCAGCGATTTGAAAGACTACGCCCGCGAGATCTCGCAAGATGCCGGTCTCAACATGACCTCCGAGGAGGCTTGGCGATGGCTCGGCACTGGCGGATTCATCGACAACACCTCTCAGACGGACGTCGCCGGCTTCGCCTTCTTCATCACCAAAAACATCACCGCCTCGTTTCTGGAGGAGGATGTCGACTACAAGATCTTTGGGTACACGCACTTCCGGCTCGATCTGGTGGGCGCCAAGGAGGCATGGATCGCCAACTACCACGAGGGCAAAATCCATCGAAGCCCCTGTTACGTTCGCGGCGACAAGCAACTGCCCATGCTAGGGATCTGTGGCTTCCTCGCGCACGGGCTAAGTCAAGAAAGATCGGCTGGGCAGATCATCGGCGCCGTTGAAAAGTTTCGCTCCGATCCTGCGAATATGAGCCGCGAGGATGCGGAGAACGTTCCGCGGATGGTCATTGAGACACTCGAAGCGCTCGTTCTCGACGGTTGGGTGATTGGCAGGGCCATCGAAGGCTTTCGTCCCTGGCCCAAGTTCAACCTCAGCTATGAGCAGTTCATGCACGAGAACCGCGACGTCTCGCAGCTGCTTTCTGAGAACGTGTAGGCGTCCGAGCTAATGACGGACTGATGCGCGGCCGTGCTCGGTCTGCATGGTGCTCAACATCTTGGTGATCGCCGCGTAGGCTTGGTCCCAGATCGACTTCCGAAGGTCTTCAGAAAGCTGGTCGTAATCGACTGGTGGGTCTGTTTGCTCTGCCGGGAACTC
>DASZPA010000211.1:0-5413 GCA_035550555.1 Fimbriimonas sp. | reverse complement strand
AACGTCCCCTCAAACCACAACGCGGTTCAAGAACGGAGCCGCCGGTCTTGATTTGCGCTTGCCCTTACCCACACCGCCGGCCTTGCGCGCCAAGGCACCGTCCCCTCAAACCGCAACGCGGTTCAAGAACGGAGCCGCCGGTCGTGATTTGCGCTTGCCCATACCCACACCGCCAGCCTTGCGCGGCAAGGCAAGGTCCTCTCAACCGCAACGCGGTTCAAGAACGGAGCCCCGGGTCGTGCGCTCCGGCGCTCGACCCGGGGTAAGAAATCCACAAACCCAACAACGCCGAAGGCCGTTGCAGAGGTCCTGAAGACGCCGTGTGATTCGCGCTTACCCACACCGCCGGCCTTGCGCGGCAAGCCAACGTCCCCTCAAACCGCAACGCGGTTCAAGAACGCAGCCCTGGGTCGTGCGCTCCGGCGCTCGACCCGGGGGAAGAGACCATAGGCCCAACAACGCCGAAGGCCGTTGCAGAACGTTGAGCCCGACAAACTCGCAATCACGACTCGGCGGCATCCGGTTACCCTCCACCAACATCCCCCATCCGCAAGAGCCGGAATCCCCAAATCGGCTATGGGATCTCAGTAGGCCTCTGCCGATCGAGGCGCCTGCCCGCACGCAGATCCTCTCTCCCGCCAAGACGGAAAAGCCAAGAGAGGGTTCCGCCGGAGTCGGACTCATGTCTTGGCAGTCTTCCGCGAGCGGATCCCGGCAAAACGCCCACACAACTCCCACTGAGGTCGAAAACGCCGTGATCATCCCCCAAAAGGCCGTTGATTCCTGCCCGCGAGCGGCTCACGACTTAACCTCCCCTTGCCCCAAACCAACGGAACTCCGACCACCGAGGTCCATCGCCCCAAGGGCCTCCCGCGCGGATGGGATAATGCCGCGTGGCCCCCGCGGACGTTCGCCTTCCCAATCTCCCGCCGCCCTATGACCAGGCCCTTCGCGCCTGCGTCGACCACATCCTGGCCACCTACGACACGGTCGGGATGGTCGTCGCGGGCACGATCATCCGAGGTCACCCCGATCCACAGAGCGACTTGGACCTTCACGTCCTCCACTCGGCGCCATTCCGCGAGCGGGTCCAGCTGCGCTTTCACGGAGTCCCTTGTGAGATTTTCGTCAATCCGCCCTATCGGATCGAACGCTACTTCTCGGAGGAGTCGGCGGATCGCCGCCCGATGACGGCCCACATGTTCGCCACTGGAGTCGTCGTCTTCGATCCCCAGGGCCTCTGCGCAAGCCTCGTGGAGAGAGCCAAACAAACGCTTGCGGAATCTCCCGCGCCGTCGCAAGGCTCCCTCACCATGGCGCGATCCGGAAGGAGCCCTTCTGCTCCTCGGCGAAGCCGTGGTGGCCCTCGCACAGTACCGCGTGGCACTCGAGCCGGGTTGGCTGCCAAGAGGAAAGGACCTCCTTGCGCGACTTCGAGAGGTCGATCCCGAAGCGGCAAGGCTGGTCACCGATGCCTCGCAAGGTCCGGTTGAAAAGCGGATCGCCGCGGGCCGTCTGCTCTGCCTGCACGTCACCGGTTTTCCGGGGTTCTTTGAATGGACCAGCCCCCAAGAGCCCGCTGAACCTGCGAAACCTTGATCGGACGGGCATTCATGACACACTAAAGACGAAGAGATGCGACTCACATGCCTTCTCCTGCCCCTGCTCGCCCTACCTTTGGTCTCCTGCGATAGCTCCAAAAAGTGGGTCGGCTCCTGGTCGGGCCAATTGGCCACCCTTTGGCTCCTGCCCGACGGGCACTTCGAAAGCAGGGAGCAGCCGGTCGCCTCGACCAAGCCCAGCACCGACGTTTACATGACCGGCTCATGGACCATTTCAGGTCAGACCCTTCAGCTTGCCATCGCCAAGAAGGCCTTCGTATTGGGCGACCCGCAAACGCCCACCGCCGGCGCCATCGACTCCACCCCCGTCACCGCCGACCTGCAGCTTCAAGGCAATGGCGAAAAGATCCTCTGCCCCCGCCTTCACCTCCCGCCCCAATCGCCGGTAGGCGACGCTCCCTTCGAAATGACCAAGCTCAGCACCGCGCCACCCAGTCCCAACTGGGCCGCCCTCGAGCAAAAGATCAACGCCCTCAACAGCCAGCCGTCCGCACCCCCCACGAAAAGCTCCCTCCCAAAAATCATCAACCCCCGGGGCAAAACCTTCCACTGAGCCGCCGCCCCGTCCCCACAGCCCAAGCGAGCCGGAGCCTCCAGACAGCCGTCCCACCCAACCCCACCCACTCCACGCGACACCGCACCCGTTGAGGTATCTTCATTCGACGCGTGGATCGTTAGCTCAGTTGGTAGAGCAGCTGACTCTTAATCAGCGGGTCGTAGGTTCGAGCCCTACACGGTCCACCACCGATTTGAACCTAATCGGCCGTTATTTCTCCCGTCAAGCTTATTATTTCGCATCTTTGTGTACGAATTCGTGTACGAATCGCTGCTCGTTGATGCCTCATGCGGTCCACTCGGCTTCAATTCTCAACTGCTTTCGCCGCATGAACTTCTGACAGGCATCCGAACAGAATCGACGGCGTTCGGAGGTCTTTCTTCCCTTAGGTGTCTCGGTTGGAAGCATCCGTCCACAGTTCGGCCTTGCGCAAGTGCGATTGATCGGCTCGTCTTCATCGAGAAGAACCTCATTCAGAACCGCTGCATAGATGCTGCCCAGCAAAGTAGTAGCGACGAGTCCAATCCTAGTCCTACTGCTCCCCTCGGTTCGATCTACGTCGAATTGCAGTCCCAAATACCGCGAATTTAGCAGCTCTTGGGCAAAGTCCGCCAATGTAGATCGCAGGAAGTCCTGTGCTCGACCAGCTTTGAATTCCAGGTAAGCAAGGTCGTGTTGGCCGTGCAATGCCGCCTCAAATATCCAAGGCCAATCTCGGATTTCTGTCGTGTGATTTGAATAGGAATGGTTGATGTGCTGGGCAAGAACTCGGGTCAAGCTGACGAGTCGTGAGCAGTACGCTTGCCAAGTCTCGTTTGTGTCTGCGCTTCGGTATTCAACCGATGCGTCGACAACTCCTTCCGCTGGTTTACCGCTTGGAACCTCCGTCAAAGCCCCTATTGTAAGGAGAAAGCGACTTACAGCTGACTCTGACCTCCACATCGAGGTTGGCTCTAGGAACTGCTCGGTCTCCCTGCCACTCTTCTTGTCTCGGAGGACCTGCGTGACGTACAGATCGGTGTAGTAACCGAGCATCCCCCATCTTTGGGCGAACTTGGCGATTGCTTCGTCCGGCTTGTTCCACAGGTCCCCAAAAGATTCTACAAAGCGATGGTAGGTCGACTTAGACTCAGCGCAATCCTCACCTGCCTCGTCCCATAAGTTCACCTTGCTATGCCTAATCCAAGGGGACATCTCTTCAATTTCAAAGTTATGCAGAGCCGTGTCGTCGTGATCGAGCGAGTTGTACTCATATTCCCAAAGCAAGTCGACCTTGCCCCGCGATGGCACCCAAGCCAGCATCACCTCCGAGAGAATCTTCATTTGTCCGCGAAAAGTCCGCGAATAGCTTAGTGTCTCTTTGGGTCCTGTTGTCTACTGAAGACCTATGAGTTCAATAGAGACCACTTCTTCGGTTCTAACAATCGCCGAACTGTGTCAACGCCTCCAAATCAGCCGCACGACCGCACACCGACTGCTGAAAGCTGGCCATATTCAACACGTTAGGATCAGCAAGCGAGCAGTGCGCATTCTGCCCGCTTCTGTCCTCGAATACCTTTCCAAGCAAGCCGTAAAAGGAGCTGTCTAAGTGCCGGTCCTCCTTGACTACTATGTAGGTCCATATCTCATCACGCGATGGGGAGGTTAACGAGGGTGGTGGTTTATCCCAGGGACATCCGAGTTTTCAGAAACTTCGGCCCCGAGGCGATCCGCAGGCCTCGCACGAAAGCCCAGCAAGAAGCCAAAAGAGGAGCCATCACGAGGCTAAGTAACAAAAGCCGCTTCGACGCGTTCTTACATGTCAGTAACAGCGGCGAATGGCCCTTCATGGCGACGGTTAACTTTGGGTCTGTTGCACCCACCGACGGGAAGGAAGTCAAGCGATGCCTCGACCGTCTTCTAACTTGGCTTGTGAGACGAGGCAACTCAATTTTTTGGCGGCTGGAATTTACGATCAGTTGCAGGCCACATTTCCATTTGCTACTCAAACACGCGGCGAACGAGACTTCCATGCGTGTGAAGTGGGTATCGATCTTGGGCGTACCGGCAACCCGAAATCTTCTCAAGCTCGAAACCGTTCGAAAGCCAGAAAGCTTGGCCGGCTACTTGTCAAAACCTGACTATCAGGCATGGGTCCCAGAGGAATTCAAGAACGTTGGACGGTTCTGGGGTTATCGGGGCCTTGAATCCAAACTAAAGATCCTCCTCGCTGTCAACGGCCCAGAGGCGGCGGCAGCTCCCATCGTTAGGGCGGCAAAGAAGGTACGCGAGCGAAAGAGCGGCCGGAAAGTGTCGGACGATGGCGTAACTGGCAAGAAGCTTTACAAATGCGGCGGCGAAGCAATGGCAATCCATGTTAAGCAACTCGCAGCTGAACACGGGCTAGAAATCGAGGAGCCCGAGTCGCGGCAAACCGCAACAAAACGCAACAGAAAAAAGAAGAAGCCTGCAGCAACAGTTTTGAAAGGTCGGTAAACGCCCTTCCCTGGCTCGCTGGCGTCTTCACGAAGTGATGCGAGAGTAATCACGTAGCACAATAGAACAGGGGACAAATGGGCTTAGAACGAAGGGGCAATGGCTTTGCTTACTACCGAAAACGAAGGATCGGAGACCGTGTCGTCAGCGAATATGCAGGCTGCGGTCAAATGGCTCTCATCATCCACAAAATGGATCAGCTCGACCGCGAGCAGGCAAAGCTAAACAAGCAGCAGCAGACCGCAGGTGATGAGGAAGAAATAGCGGACGAGCTTCAACTCATCGAGTATTGCGAAAGCGTCGGTCAGGCGATCTCAAGCGTCATAGAGGAAAGCGGCTATCACCGGCAAAACCGAGGCCCATGGCGAAGGAGAAAAGTGACGAGCATTGTCTGATAACTTGAAGGCGTCGGTCAAAGCGATCAAGACAGGCCAGCCTTCCAATGGGATTGGCGACCTCTTCATCTCTCGCCTGGTAACCATGGCTCTCGTCTCGGGCCTCTTTGGGAATGCCGACGATCTTGAAATCCAGGTCAAAGACGACTACGACTTCATGCGACGGTCCTTGCGGGGAGCAGCTTCGACTCCTTTAGAAGACCTGGCGATCGAGAGAATCATCGTGACCAGTCCCCAATTCTTAACCAGGGTTGAGTGCTAGCGCCGTCTCCTTTTCTTTGTTTGCTTGCAAACCTTCTCTGAAGTTCAAGGGGGTCAAGCCTCCAAGCCCCAGATGGGGTCTAAAGGTGTTGTAGTGGTCCCGG
>DASZPA010000210.1:0-3447 GCA_035550555.1 Fimbriimonas sp. | reverse complement strand
GCCGGCGTTTTCCCATTATGGGCGCATTGGCCCAGCATAGTTTTCGGGCGGGCAACCTTCCCGCTTCGATCTGGGGACATCGCCGCGAACCTGCGTTCGCATTACCCAAAAAGAGACACGAATCCGATTTCGCACCATGGGACCTGTTGTAAGATGTCTGCTTGAAAAATGAAGAAGGTCCTCTTGGTTCTTGCGGCCGCGATGCCGTTGTTATGTTTTTCTGACCAGCCGAAAGGCAAGCTCGCCATCTTAACGCCCATCGACCAGACGACCGCGGTTTCTGGCCGGGGCCAGTCCGCGACGGTTTTGGAAGCCGCCGACCGGATGATGCCGGAGCTGGCGAAGGACTCCGGCCATGGACACAGCCTAAAGTGGGAAGTTCAGATCGTGGACTACAAGGACGTGAAGGAGGCGGAGACCGACGTGTTCGGACAGGGCGAGAAGATCGTCCCCCGCAAGTCCACACTTAAGACCCTCGCGAAGAAGCTGGGTGTGGATTATGTCGTCTACTGCACGGTACACGAGTTCACGGGCTATACGTCGCTGGGCCACTTCTATGGCATCGGCGATCACACGGGAGGGCGGACCAACCTGACCGCGACCGTCTTCGACGCGTCCAGCGGGAAACTGGTCTGGCAATCCAGCGAGAAGGCCGTGAGCTCCGGCAGCGTCGGAACCTCGATCTCGCATCGAATGGACCGCTCCTTCTACGACGCTCTGCACAAGGCGGTCGATCCCTTCTTCATCGACGGCAAGGTGACAGACGTCAAGAGCTCCAGCTCCGGCACGGTAGCAACCATCAAAAAGGTGATCGGGGACGGCAAGTCCGTTCTGCTGGATATCGGCGCCTCTTCCGATATCGCCGTGGGCGACGAGCTTACTTCTCTGGACGGGAAGACGAAAATCAAGATCACGAAGATCCTGGATAACGGCTCTCTGGCGGACGTCACCGACGGGGCCGCGAGCGAGGGAGAAGTGTTCCAGACTTCTGACTCGATCTAGCCGCGGACTTATGCGGGTCGGCCTTGGCCCAGTTGTCAGGGCTGTCCGAACACTCGGGTCGTACCTGTTATAAATACGGGATCACCCGGTGAAAAACTCTCGTCTTAGGCTCTGGATCGAAGCGCGTGTCGCGCTTTACAGAAGGAGAGTCACGATGAAGAGCAATCAATTCTTTGTGGAGCAACGGCCAGATGGCCGATATAACGTCCTGACCGCCAACACGAAGCGGCCGAGGGCGGTAACAGCGACCCAGGAGGACGGGGTCGAAAAGGCGAGACAGTTGAACCCGGATGCCGCGATCCACGTGGAGCGGGTGCGCGACGTGGGTCCTGGCCGCGATAAGTGGCGAAAGGTTTAGGCGGCTTTCATCCCACCAGGGAGGGAGAGCCCTCAATCGGCCACGGACGGCCGACCCTTACCTGCGGATGAGCAAGACTGAGTGGGGAGTGGCAAGCGTTTGGTACAGGGAAACGCTTCCGATGAAGAGCCGCTCATAGAAGCCGTGCCCTTGGGCTCCCATGATCAGAAGTTCGGCGCCGGTCGAAGCCATTTCATCACGAATGCACTCGTTCACTGGACCCTTGCGCACTAAGGCGTTCGTGTCCGGACAGATCGCCTTCAGTTCTGCGGCAGCGGCGCGTGTCTCTTCCATGGCCTTTTCACGGACAAGGTTCTCCGCATCGAAATCAAAGTGTGATTCGCGCTGCAGTCGATTCAGGGTCGCATCGTTGAAGTCGTAAACGGTGAGCACATCGATCCGCATGAGGCCTTGCGGAGCCCATTCGATAAGCTTGCGCAGCGCCGCTTTCGCGTAGTCGGAGTGGTCCGTGGCGAAGATTGCGTAGAGTGGGCCGGTCGAAATCGCCGGCTCTTTGGCAATCAAGAGCGACTGTTGAGAGCTGTAGCTCAAAGCTCGGGCCACGCTTCCCAGTTTCCACGGCAAGCTTTCGTCGTACTGGCCGGAGCCAACAGCTATCAGGGGAGCATGCTTATCTTCGGCGATCCGCGTGAGATACGGAATCGGCATGCTTTGCCCAATCACCTCGGTGATTCGCTCGTCGCTCAGTAAGTTCTTCGCGTCTTCCAAAGCTTGCTCGCCGGATTGGCGAAGATTCGCTGAGACCTCGGCGATCGGCAGGACCATCGATGCGAAGCCTCCTGCCAAGGATGAAACAGGTGGCACTGCGTGGGCGAGGATCCATTCTGGATTGGGCAGACAAAGTCGCTTGCATAACTGCAGTGCATGAACATAAGTGCCTTCAACGTCGACGCCAATAACGGTTCTCATTAGCTTGCCTGTCGCATTACTGTATCGGTTAAGAAGCGTTGTGCGCAGTCGTCTTTGTTACGTCCCGATTTCTGGGGACAGCGAGGGTCGATCCGAGGAAAATTAGGTTCAATCGAGCGTCAACCAAACTGGAAGACTCGTCCTTTGATAGTTACTAATAGGGCAACATGGTTTGGTGGCGAATAATACTATCCAGGGTCTAAGCACAGCGGTAGCTGCGGAACGCCTAGCGACTCTAGGACGGAATGAGCTGCCCCGCAGTAAGGCTGGAGGTTGGCTGGCCGTGTTGATCTCGGTTATGCGCGAGCCCATGCTGATCCTGCTGGTTGGCGCCGTAGCGATCTACTTGACCGTGGGAGACCGGCTGGAGGCACTCATGCTGGCCGTCTCCGCGATCGTCATCGTGGTCATCACGGTTGTCCAAGAGCGGCGATCAGAGCGTGCGGTGGAGGCGTTGAGAGATCTCTCGAGCCCGCGCGCTACCGTCGTTCGCGATGGATTGCCGGTTCGCATCGCGGGCGCCGAGGTCGTTCCTGACGATCTGATCCTACTCAAGGAGGGCGACCGCGTCGCAGCGGACGGCAGGATCGTCAGCTCGGCCAACCTCTCTTTGGATGAGTCGCTCTTGACGGGCGAGTCGGTCCCTGTCGCCAAACAGAGCGGGGAAGAGGTGATGTCAGGCACTCTCGTTGTGACCGGCGAAGGTTCGGCGTTGGTGACCAAGACAGGTGGAGGGACGATGCTCGGCCAGATTGGAGCCTCCCTCGCGACCATCACCGAAGACTCCACCGACCTCCAACGGTCTACTCGGCGCCTGGTTCGCATCTTTGCGGCTGCGGCGACGGTGACCTGCGTCGTGGTTTCCCTGATTTACGGGTTTGCCCACGGCAGCTGGATTTCCGGGGTCCTGGCGGGAATCACGACCGCCATGTCTGCGATTCCGGAAGAGTTTCCGCTGGTCCTGACGGTGTTCCTTGCCTTGGGAGCATTGAGGCTTGCAAAGAGAAACGTGCTCACGCGACGAGTGTCTTCGATCGAGGCTTTGGGGGCAGCCACCGTACTGTGTGTCGACAAGACCGGCACCCTGACTCAGAACCGCATGAACATCGTTCGCGTGTTAGGAGACGGTCAGTCTTGGTCGGCTAACCAGGGTAATG
>DASZPA010000209.1:0-2552 GCA_035550555.1 Fimbriimonas sp. | reverse complement strand
GCCGATGCGCGAAGCGCGAGGAGTACGGAGCGGAGCGCGGACCCTCAGTAAAGTATTTTACTGACCGCTCCCGCCGGTCCCCTTCAAGAAACTGGCTTAGACTACAACTTGGACGAACCGGTTCCGACGGCTCGACTCAGTCAAAGGAGACCATCCAAGCAATGAATACCTCCCGAAGGGGCTTCACCCTGATCGAACTCCTCGTGGTGATTGCGATCATCGCGATTCTGGCAGCCATTCTCTTCCCCGTTTTCGCGCAGGCAAAAGCCGCGGCAAAGAAGACCGCGAGCATCTCCAATGTTAAGCAGCAGATCCTCGCGCTGATCATGTATGGCAACGACAGCGACGACAAGCTCATCTGCGAGTGGCCCTATTCCGGATATCCCGCCTGGAACGGACCCGGCGCGGCTTTCAATGGAGACCACACGTTCCACCCGTTCATCAACCCCTACATCAAGAGCAAAGACCTCTGGCGAGACCCGGGCGCGGGCTCCGAAGTGTATGTGAGCAAGCAGATCTACGGCACCGGCGACCCGTTCGGTTACGATCCGGCGCTCACCGGCGGCTACTCGATGGGCTTCATGATGAACGAGAGCGGTTGGAGCGACAACAACTTCAGCAACCTCAACAACTTCCTGGGCTCGGGCATCAACCTCTCGGTACTCACCCATCCGGCCGAGCAGATCATCCTCATGGAGGCGGCCGGCCTTCCCGAATGGGTTGGCAACGGGTACCAGATCGGCTACACCACCGATGGCGGACTCTCCACCATCACACAGCCCTCCGATCCGAACATGTCCCTGAAGTGGACCGACTTCTACAACGTCCCAGGCTGCGACTGGGGTTCGGCTGGCTTTCCCCTCGTCGAGCCATACCGGTACGGCGTGCCGGGCAACACCAACGGCTTCTTCGATGGCCACACCAAGTTCTCAACAGCCGTCAAGCTGAAGAACGTGCAGCCCTACACGTACGACTTCGACAACGTCGCCACCAACTGGTAATGCTCGTCGAACGACTTCGATCCACCCGATGGACGCTGCTCTTGGCGGCGTCCATCGTCACGCTTTGCGCATGCGGTCCGGGCGACCAGTCCCAGGTCTCCGAAAGCTACAAGAAGCTCCCACCCGGCGAGGGCGAGCGGCGCTTGAAAGAGACCTTGGCCAAGCGTTCCGGCAGGCAGCCGGTCAATCCGGCCCCGTCAGCGCCAGGCAGCGGTCCTAACTAGATTCGGGCTCTTCTTCGAGAAGGTTCTCCTCAATGAACCGAACGCGGCCCTCCAGCATGTCCGCCAGCTCAAGCGACGGAGCGATTTCTAAATACGTTTCGCGGGTCAGAACGGGCATCATCTCATCCACCGGCTTGCCTTCGCGCACTGCGCCAATCCATTCGTGCATCCACCAGCAGTAATCCTCTAGCGCCTCATCGGCAGTCGGAGTTGAGGTGTCGATATAGGCGGGAGGAATATCGCCGACGATCACCCACATTTCCGAATCCGCCTCTCCGAGTGGCTCGATCTCGATAAAGAAAACGCCCGCATATCGAAATCCAAAGCAGAAGTAAGTGCGAAGGACGCTCTTGCACCACTTGAACGACGCAATGAACCTCTCAGCCTCCGCGCACAGGGCCTGAATGCCTTCCAAGTCGTCGTCGGTGTTCTCCTTGGTGAGTTCCGAACAACGAACAAATTCGCTCTTATCAATTGCCACTACTCTTCCTCTTTGTCTGGATAGAATCGAAGTATTTTTAGCTCAGGCCCACAGTCTGGATCAACCATCTCGATACGCTTGACGCCTTCCATGTTTCGTAACAGATCGATTTCGTCTTGACTAATGCAGGGCACTGGCCTATCTCCAACTGTCGCTTCACCACGATAGACCTTCACAATCCAACTGTCCATCTCACGAGATTTGATCGAATAGCCAGGCTTGCTCATATATTCGATGATTCGTTCCGTCGAGTTGAGATAATCCATCAAGGGAAGGGCCTCTTCCGCGAAAATTCGAGTCAGTTGCTCGACGCATTCTTGCGACTGCTCGGGAGTCTCCACGATCCAACTCCCGGGCTCGCGACCCGGCATGCTCCAATTGAGCTGGCAGTCCCAAGGGCCGTGATCCTTCCCGCCGACAGCCTCGAATAGATCTAGAGAAAGGGCACTCAGGCTCAGGCACATTCCAAAGTCAGGGTGAGTCACAAGTTCGGCAAACTGATGAATGTTGCCGCAGGTGCGGCACCAAGTCTTAAACTTCACGCCCGTGCGGTAGGCGTACTCCACGCGGCCGAAGCCAGCCTGTTCCGCAAGCTTTGAATAGGCTTTTCTAACGATGGCTTTCGGCGTGGGCATGAAACTCAAATACTACAGCTTTAGAACCGCCAAATAGCTCCAAGCTTTCCAAATCGGGCTCCCCGAGGTCGCCTCACCCGACACCTCTTCCCCTCCGACCTCGATCCGTTCGACCCGAAGCCCCGTACCCTCCAGCAAGAGCCGGAAATCCGCCGGATTGTAGCAACGGATCTTCTGTGTGATCGCCATCGACTCGATCGCATCTCCCCTC
>DASZPA010000208.1:0-1714 GCA_035550555.1 Fimbriimonas sp. | reverse complement strand
CCCCTTGTAATTCGTCGAGGTACCGTCCACGATCACGCTGCCCAACACCATCCTTGGCCCGACCGCTTTGCCCTCCGAAACCTCTTTCTGAAGCCGCCGTAGGGCCTCGATCGGAACACCATCCTTCACGTCGTCGCGCGGAAAGACGTCGCCGCACATATTCCTAACCCCCGTCACGCCGTTGGCGATGTACAGCGGAAAGAAGAATTCGCGTGTGTTATTCACTGAATCGTTGTGCATGTGGCAGTCCCACAAGCCGGGAATCATGTACTTTCCCCGAGCCTCGACCACTTTCGTTCCATGCAACGATGCGCTGCCAGACAGAACAGCAAGAATCTTGTCACCCCGAACTGCTACCGTTCGGTCCCGAAGAATCGTTCCGCTCCGAACGTCGACCACCGCCACATGGCGAAAAACCAAGGTCGGAGTTGGGCCAAGGGCAATCACGAGGCGACACCAAGGGAAGAACCTAGGCCATTGGCAAGCATGCAACCACTATAAAGCGGCTACATGACTTCCATATGAACAGACCGCATCCAAACTCTTAGATCCGAATTGCGTCGACCGTACGTCCCAACAACCGAACAACCCACAAACCAAGTTTGGACCGACCAAACTGGTCCAGACCTGCCAATCGTCGCAAAATGGTCGGAAATCTACTGGCTTTTGAACCAAACCTGTGATACGATGGACGACAACGGCACTGTTGCCGGGCTCACGGCGGTATCGAAGAAGATGAGCAGCTCGCATCAAGTGGTTCGGGAGATTCAAAATCGTATCTCGGCCGGCGTGCTGCGGCCCGGCTCCCGGCTAGGGAGTGAGCGGGCGCTGGCCAAGGAGTTCGACTGCAGCCGCGCGACGATCCAGAAGGCCCTTATGGAGCTGGAGAGGGCCGGAATGCTCTTTCGGCGCCCAAATCACCGCCCCGTTATCTCGCCAAACCTACCAAACCGTTCCGCGAACGAGACCAAACAGGCAGATCAGATCGCTGTTTGGATGCTGTCCGACCGGCAGGACGACGGCGGCATGATGATGCTTCAAGGCATTCGCTCCGTGCTGGGCCAGGAAAACTACCGCCTGCTAATCGGCTGCCCGCCCTCCTACGAACGCGAGGTGGTCGAGACTGCGGAGGTTGGGTTCCTTTCGGCGCTTGCCGACAACCCGCGAGTGGCCGGCGCCATCGTTTGGGATTCGGGCAACCTTGGGTGCGTTCCGGTCTATCGGTCGCTCGTCGAGTCCAAGTTTCCGCTCGTCTTCATCGATCGCGAGCCGCCCTATCAGGTGGAAGCCGACCTCGTCGCATGCAATAACCGTCGAGCCGCGAGAAATGCCGTCCGCCACCTGATCGACCTAGGTCACCGGCGCATCTCCATGGTCTTGGGATCCGATCACGCCTCGAGCGTTAACGATCGCGTGGAAGGATACAGAATAGCTCTCTCAGAAGCTGAGATCGCGCAGAACGCAGGTCCGATCATCGAACTTCCAGGCGACGAACCTGAGAGTCTCCTTTTGGAAGCGGAACGACTCCTGACCGATATCGCAAGTCGGACCGATGGGCCGACGGCGCTGTTCGCCGTCAACGATCGAATCGCGCTCATCCTGTTCCAAGCCGCCAAACACGTTGGGATGGCAGTTCCGGAAAGACTCTCCATCGTCGGTTTCGACTGGCTGCTCAGGTGGACCCCTTCCGGCGGTGAAATCACCACGGTAGCCC
>DASZPA010000207.1:0-8373 GCA_035550555.1 Fimbriimonas sp. | reverse complement strand
AATGACGTTGAGCATGAGCGAGATCGATGGCAAAGCACCATCGATTTCTATGTTCACCGCTGGCAATCCAGGGGTTCCGACCGCCCCACCGCCATCATGGCCTGGCATGACGGTCTTGCTTGCGATTTGATCACAGCCATGCGTGAGCAAGGAATCTCAGTTCCAGGGGACGTTTCGGTCGTCGGCGTGGACGACATCGACGCGGCGACCGAAACTCAGTTCCACCTGACGACGGTTCGCAATCCGCTCGACGAGATCAGCCGCCGAGCCACCGCGATAGTCCTCAACCGAGTCGAAGATCCAACTTTCCCGATAGAAACTATCAAACTTCCACCCAAGCTGGTGATCCGCCAAACGACGGGACCGTATGCTCGTATGTAACGTGGAGTCTGCAAACCCATCCCGCTGACCCTTGCGACCTCATGGGCCAAGGCCTCAAATCCATCTTGGGAGTCTGCGGACGTGTCCGCGTCTTAATTTGCGCCGAAGGCGCGCCTGCCAAGGAAGTATTCATCCGAGAGGCTCGACCTCCGGTGGCGAACAGATGCGGACACATCCGCAGACTCCCAAAGGAACATTCCTCTCACCTCAAGGGCTGTCCTTCTCGTTCGTCTTGTTGACGAAGATAGTATGCATGCGGACGACGCGATCTGGTCGCGCTTCCGCTACTCCAAAACCAGATACATCGTGTTCGGCGGAAGCCGAACCGACAGACCTTGCTTGCTTTTCGTCACAGGAACCGCGCCCGCCGGATAGCCGGCGGGGTCCAGCAAAGTAGCCTTCGTCAAGCTAAGATTCCTCACCGAAACCTCTACTTCCGCGTCGCGGATCTGCCACGGCATCTTCCCAGTATTGACCACCTTCCAGCCTTGCATCGTGCCCTTGTCGTCCTCGCCCTTCCCCGTTGCGGGCTCCTGAGCCCAACCTGTCGGTCTGGCAACCGTGCCGACCTGAACCAACAGCTTGTGGGACGAAGCGATCGGCTTGTCGTCTAGCGGGACCACGGTGATGGCCGCGTAATCATTCTGAGACAGAACGGTGATGTCCTTGAGCGAAAATGTCCCGCCAGACTTCGCGAGAAACCCGACCACGCCCTGCGCCCGTGGCGCGTTGAGCCGCACCAGACCCTTGCCATAATCCCATGAGAGCTCGCCGGTATCGCTGTTGACGGTGTCGGCCCTACGGTCGATATAGGAAGCGAGATCCTTCACGGACGTCTTCGAAGGGTCGCCGTCGTACTTCACGTCGACCGGCCCCACCAGATAAGCCAGTGGGTCGGCGCCCTTGGCCTGGCTCGTCGCCGCCCGCGCGTCGCGCCCATTGTGGTTCGGATCAAACGAAGGGTCCTCCGAGATCACCGGCACTTCGCGCTGATTGAGCTGCTCGCGAGTCCGCTCCTCGTGAATTACCGGCGTTCCTTGGCGAACATAGCCCATCCGGTAGAGCAATGCGGCAGCCGGAAATTGACCCAGGGTCGCCGGGATCGAGTCCTCCCACTTCGATAAGGGATGGTTCCCATCAGGCGTTGTCACGAAGTCGAAGACAGGATTTGCATCGTAGTTCTTGCCGTCGAGCTCGAACCAATACAGACCGGCCACCCCGGTCAGGCACTCGTACGCCGCGCAAAGCAAGGGACCCTCGGCTTTGTATCCCATCGGATTGACCCAGCCGCTCTCTGTGACAATGCTCGGATGCCCCACAACCTGCTTGATGTTGATCGGCAAGCGGCGGGGATCGAGAAGCACCGAGATGTCGGTAAAGAAGTCGCC
This sequence comes from Fimbriimonas sp., assembly GCA_035550555.1. Taxonomy (GTDB): domain Bacteria; phylum Armatimonadota; class Fimbriimonadia; order Fimbriimonadales; family Fimbriimonadaceae; genus Fimbriimonas. The sequence continues at coordinate 6,604 of DASZPA010000207.1, read as the reverse complement.
CTCGTCAATCCTCCAACCCTCATTTGGACCGTGATGAACGCCGCCGTTGTAGTAGCGGTTCACCGCCATCACGTCGGTTGGCAAATAGGTGTACCGCTCCAAATCGTTCTGCCTGACCGGGTCGGCCGTGATCCAGTTGCTTGCGTTCGTGAGCCCCTTGTAGCCAAGCTCGTTCTTGTAGAACGAGTTCATCTCGGCGTAAAAGCTGCGCTGAGTATCGACCAAAAACGCGGTCTGATCGTCGGTCCGGGTCTTCATTCCACCCGTCTGTGGCTGGGTCAAGACCCAAGTGTCCAGCAGCGCGGGAGCGCCCCCACCCCAGTCGTCACCTTTTTGATCGGCCCCTTCCCACTTACTCTTCGCGGCATCCAGCGAGCCGTATTTCGCGGTCAGCCACTTCCCGAACTTCACGGCGAGCAGCTTCTTCTCGGGTGCCTTGATCACCTGAAAGGTCCAGAACAAAAGGCTGTCCTCGTTCTGAACCTGGGCGATCGCAAGGGTCGGATCCCTCGCCAGGGGAATCCCCGTGTACGGGTTTTTGTCCAGATACAGGTGCCGGCACCAGCCTTTGTAAGCCTCCTTGAGTCGGTCGTCGAAGATCAGCAGGCCCCAGATGTCCTCGCCGTCGCCATACCCAAGGCCCCAGCTCGACTCCGCCCCCGAATGGCCGCCGTTCGCCCAGTAAGGCGATAGCGTCACGTAGATCCCTTGCTTCTTACAAGCAGCTACGTACCGCTGAATGCGATCGATCTCCTCGGGATCGTAATCGGTCAGCGTTTTGCCCTTTCCTTTCGGTGAGATGCTCGTGTGGAGCCTCACCATGTTCACGCCCATCTTCGCCAAAAACCGGGCATTGGCGTCCATCTCCTCTGGTTTCAGCCGCCAACCGTAGGAGCAGACCGGCCAGAAGCGAATGGGCTTCCCATCCCCCTTCACGAACCCGCGCCCATCGGCACTGACGCGCACATATCCGGTCTCCCCGGCGGTCTTCTCGTTGAGATACCGAAGGTCGATCAAGGAACCAGGCTTGGAGTCGTCAGGGTAGTTGAAGCTCCAGCTTCCGGACTGCTGAAAAACGAGGGCTGCAAGCAGGGGAATCATAGGAATCTCGCTTGTTGAACGCGTTTATTATAGCGGGGGTCCAGGTAAGTTGAGTCCGAAATGGCAAAACGTCTCGTCTGCTTCTCTCCCGGCAAAATCGGTTGGCAGGAATTGCCGGATCGAAAGCCCGCGGATGGCGAAGTCAGGGTTCGACCGCGCTTCGGAGTCGAAAAGCACGGCACGATGATGGCGTTCGTCAAAGGCTACGCCAACGAGCGCGGCGGCTGGGACCGTGAGACGCGAATGCATCGCTCAGAAGGTGTCCTATGGAACTACCCGGTGCCTCTGGGAAACATGCAGTTCGGTACTACCGAAGAGGGCGAGGAAATTGCATGGTGGGGAGCCTTTCAAGCTTCCGACGTCAAGCCAAGATCGGCTCTAAGGAACCTTGAACGAATCGACTGGAAAGACGCCGCGATGCAAGACCCGGGAGAGTTCGCGCTCGGCGCGCTTCGCGACGGAGGAGTACGGATTGGCGACAACGTCGCCGTCTTCGGCCTGGGTGCGATTGGCCTCGCGACTGTGCAGCTCGCCATTGCCGCAGGAGCCACCAACGTATTTGCAGTCGATCCTATCGAAGCCCGGCGTTTAGTCGCCTTTCACTATGGAGCAACTCCAATCGATTCCAGCCAAGACGTCGGGTTGGCCATCCGAGAAGGAACCGGCATGCGTGGCGTCGACGTCGCGATCGACTTCTCCGGTTCGGTCCGAGCCCTCCAATCCTGCTTCAGGAGCGTTGCCTACGGGGGCACGATCGCGTACGGCGCCTTCCCAGCTCCGTTCCCTGCCGGCCTCGACCTCGGAGGCGAAGCGCACATGAACCGTCAAAAGATCGTCTTCACTCGAGCGTGCTCCGATCCCAATCCCGACCACCCACGCTGGAATGAAGACCGAATCCGCGAGACGGTGTGGTCGCTGATCAAAGAGGGCAAGCTTAAAGGCGAGAAGATCATTGACGAGCCGATCCCGTTCGAAGAACTCGCTGAGGCCTATCCCGACATCGCCGCGCATCCCGAGAGGCACTTGAAGCTGTCAGTCACCTATGGCAACACAACCTGAAGCACTTGAGGACCTGGCTCTCCTGGCTCGACCGGCTCCGCAGGTTCCATCCAATGCAGGTGAGTCGCGTCGATCATCGCCGCCTCCCCTTCATCCAACTCAAAGCATTCTTCGCCAATACAGACACGAGTCTTCCCTCGAAGGCCGTACACAAACCGCTCACCGGAAATATCTTCCGTAGCATCTGTCTTGCCGTACAGCTCAACTATGAAGGGGATCATCCGAGAGCCTTCGCGACGGCACCGAAGAGGCAGGCTGAAGAACTCGGCAAGCTGGTATCGACCTAGCCGCTGCCTCTCCTCCTGTTCTCTTGCATCCTTTCCAGGAATCTGCTCGACCTTCCCGTTCTCATCGACCCGCAACGCATACCACACGGCTTCGCCGTTGGTGAAGTGTCGATAGTTCTTACCCTCGTGCTGCGCGGGCCTCCGCGAAGTCGGGTCGGTCGGGGCACAGTTATACACCTGGCAGATGCTCCGCACGCTGCTCTTCTGGATCGGCTTGCCCGACTCGAGTCGTGCGATGGTGTTCTTGCTGATGCCGGCCTTCTCGGCCACGTCGCGAATCGAAAGGCCCAGCAGCAGACGGTTGCGGCGCATTCCCTCGCCATACTCCCGCCAAGCCTTCTCGACCTCAGTTCGCTCCATTTCAACTTTTACGCGGCTTCTTGGGACATTCGCACCCGAACTGGGTCAACTCGCCCACTCCATTTCTTGCAATGGGCCCGGAACGCCGCGAATCTATTCGATAGTAACTGAAATGATGAAGAACCGCATCGGCTTTACATTGATCGAGCTGTTGGTGGTGATTGCGATCATCGCCATCCTGGCCGCGATTCTTTTCCCTGTGTTTGCCCAAGCCAAAGAGAGCGCAAAGCGCGCTGCCTGCCTCAGCAACACCCACCAGCAGGGACTTGCTTTGGCCATGTACACAACGGACTCCGACGGGATGATGCCATCCGTTTACGAGGACTATGCGACGGCCACTTATTACGATTCGTGGAATCTGATCATGCCTTACACCAAGAACAAGGACGTGTTCTACTGTCCCGACCGGTCCGATACGGGCTGCACGGGCGACCCCTCGAATCCCGATCCCAGCCGATGCATCGGCTACGGATACAACTGGGGTCCCATCCAGGAGTTCCAAGATGGAGTCGATGAAGGGGGCCTGACCGCCGCCTACTTCGTGGGACCCTCAAGCGAGGGCGCGCCCGGCCGCTCTGAAAGCAGCGTGGTGGCTCCCGCGGACACCTTCGGATTCGGCGACTCGCACGATCGCACCTGGTACACGGTATCGGCCAACACCATTCTCACCTCCTTCACCGGAACGAGGAACGGTGATCTGGTCCATCAGGGCCGCTTGAACATGAACTTCGCCGACGGCCACGCCAAGATGATCCAATGGCACATGGGCTACTATCGCCTCCTTCCGGTCGGCCCGGGAGTCAAGTATCTGTTCCCCAAGAACTCGGCGGACCTATCCAAATGGTGTGCCGATCCGGACATGCAGATTCCCGTTACTACAAGCCTCTTGAGAGGCGGAACCCAGAACATGCGCTGCGCCGACGTCGCTCCCTACCTTGAGACGAAGGTTCGGACCTGGGCAGACGACTAGACCTCGATAATCGCGTGTACTGCGAAACCTCGCCTCGGCCTCCCGGCCATCAAGAGACCGCAGAGTACACCTGTCGCAGCAAGGAGCTGCTTCAATGCCACTCTAAAGACGACATTCGTCCCGCGTCATAATCCGGTCTGTAGCGCGGGACTCTGCATGAAGCCAAGACTCCTTCTCCTTCTTCTCGTCGGTTTATTACTCTTCGGCTGCGGGGGCGGTGGAGGCGCCCAGAAGCCGGCAACCAGCGCGATCCCCTCGATGGCTGTCAACTGGCCGCTCCGAACGCGCAATCTCACGGGTCCCTCGTCCGCTTTGTCCGTCTCGATCCTCCTCCACAGCACCGGAGTTGAAACTCCGGACGTGAACATCATCGGCGACCGATCATCGAACCTCGCGGCACACGCCGAAACTTACGCCTCACCGGCCAAGACCCCGTTCGGGCCCTACACCCTGACCGTCACCTTCTACTCATCGGCCGACTTGGGCGGTTTCGTCGTGGGCACGGCCTCCGCTAACGTGATCTTCCAGGAAAGTCACACTTTCACCGATACCAACGGGTTTCCCCTGGGGGACATCGCGTTTACCGGTGTAGTGACTTCGGTCAAGGTCGTGGCAAATCAATCGACGCACGTCAGTCAGACCGTCCAAGTAACTGCAAACGCCCTCGACGCCCAAAACAACATTATGGTCGTGTCTCCCGGCTCGTTCAGCTTTGCTGTGGCATCCGGAGGCTCCAACCTAACCCTTACACCGGACGGCTCGGCAACCGGCCTCCAAGTGGGCGCCGCCATGCTCACCGCTTCAGTCGACGGCGTGACCAGCCCACCGACCGCCTTCGAGGTCGTCGCCCAAACCGACTTCGCCAACCCGGGATTCGAGACTCCTCAGCTCAACGCCAACACATGGGAGGGCGACGGACCGACCGGATTCATTTGGACGGGAGACTTTACCCAGGGTGTAAACACATGGGGCGTGGCCAACGGCTCCGGCTCGTGGGGCACGGCGGCTCACAGCGGAAACCAGTACGCCTTCATTCAGTGCGGCGCCTCCATGTCGCAGACTCTCACCGGACTGGTGCCTGGCGAGAGCTATCACATCACGTTCTGGATGGCCAGGCGCAATGGCAACGTTGGCGGAAACGCGGGAGTGCCGCTGACCGTTACGGTTGACGGGAACACCGTCTTCGGGCCCACAGCGCCCCCCGACGACGGAAACTGGTGGATTCAACAGACCAGCTCCTTTACACCGGATACGGACACCGCAACCATCGTCTTCTCCACCCCCTCCCAAGCAGACTCGTCAGACCTGCTCGACGACGTTCATCTGGTCGTGGACACACATTGATCCGGCCGCAAAGGCGGAACACACACGCTCGGGGAATCTAGGGGCCAGTCCGAACCTCAGAAGCCAAAACTCAGCCAATCCAACTGCTGAGCGTGAACCAAAAGCGTCTTGTCCGCCGAAGCGAAGGAGGGAGTGAGGAATACCCTAGCGGAGCGTCAAAAGCAGTTGCCAACCCAAAACCCCGAAGGCCGATGCGCGAAGCGCGAGTAGAAGAAGAACGACCCGTACTCCTCCGAAGCGGCTAGCTCGCGCCGCCCAAGCGAGACGTCGCCCGTGGGGACGCCTTGTCTGAACGAAGTGAGTTAGGCGGCCCGCGACGTCTCCCGAAGGGCGATCGAGCGCGAGCTTGAAGCGGAGCGAGGAGTACCCCCAGCGGAGCGGAAAAAAGGCCAAACCTCCGAAGGCCGATGCGCGAAGCGCGAGGAGAAAGGATGGCCCCACGCCTACCCTCGCGCCCCCGTGTCCCGCCACGGCCCCACCGGGTAAAGCTATTCAACCCTTGACCTTAACCACTCCCGCCTTTCGAATCCCCCGGACGATCTTGGCCCGCCTGTCGGCCGAGGTCTACGTCCGAATGTTCTGGTGGTTCATTCTCGTTCCCCCGCTGTTCGGAGCGCTCGCGCTCTACCTCGGCGCCGGCCTCATGCAGGTAATCGGCATATTCGGAATCATGTGGCCCCTCACCATCCCTGCCCGAGCCGTGCTTGGCGGCTGGAAGGCGGGAACATTCTTCTCCCAAGGCGTGAGCCTGGAAGCCCGGGACGGAATCCTGTATTTCCACGGAGCCGATGGAAGAGGCATGAAGCTAGCCCTCTCCTCGATCCGAAAAGTAGAAGAACGCCACGGCTACGTCCTGCTCATCTTCGGAATCGGCAACTTCGTAGCCATCCCTTCCGCAGCACTGGGCGATGAGAAGTCGGAATTGATGGAAGCGGGGATCATGAGCGAGAAGTTGGCAAGCGACGAAGCGGACAAGTGATCAAGCCCTAGAGCCGACCCCAAACCCCCTTGCCCAACTTGAGAACTTGCCAACTTGAAAACTTGCCAACTTGAAAACTTGCCAACTTGAAGACTTGCCAACTTGAAAACTTGCCAACTTGAAAACAGGCCACTTCTCCCGCCTCGTCGGGCTAAACTCACGCCATGAGGAGCTTCATCGTTCTGGCCGTTTTCGTCGTCTCCGTCGCCGCGTTCGCCGCGGGACCCAGGCACCCCAAGAAGATCGTCACCAAGGGACACGTCAAAATTATCAACCCCAAGCACGTCCACCGGCACTAAAACTGGGGTTCAGCAGGCCCGCTTGCGGCAGACGACTTCGAACGAGTGCTCGAAGACCATCTGCGTAAGCGGGTTCCAAAGGTGATAAAGCGCGGGCAGCTCTTCGAGCGTTGCCAATCGCACGCCCTTCGACTCCTCGGGCATCGTGATGTCCGAAAGACACCGGACGTGGGCCGCAAAACAGTCGGCCCAGCGAATCTCGTTC
>DASZPA010000206.1:0-20240 GCA_035550555.1 Fimbriimonas sp. | reverse complement strand
GCTCATGGCGTACAGGCATGACGGCTTTTGGCAGGCAATGGACACCCTCCGTGAAAAGAACTACCTGGAAGAGCTTTGGAAGAGCGGAAATCCGCCCTGGATGGTTTGGAACCGCGCACCGCTGAGGATTGCCGTATGAAGACCGCCGACGAATTGAGAAGCGAGATCCAAGCGCTAGGGCGCGAGTTCTTCTCGGCCTCGAACCCTCCCAAAGAATTCCGACCGGGAGTCGATGCCGTTCATGTGACCGGAAAGGTCCTCGACGACGAAGATCTAGTCCATCTGCTCGACGCATCAATGGATATGTGGCTAACAGCCGGCCGATTCGCTCGCAGCTTCGAAAAAGAGTTCGCCATCGCTATGGGTGTTCGATCGGCTCTGTTGGTCAACTCTGGCTCCAGTGCGAATCTGGTCGCTATGACAAGTCTGACTTCCCCTCAGCTCGGAGATCGACAACTAAAGCCCGGAGACGAGGTCCTAACGGTTGCAGCCGGCTTTCCAACGACTGTCAATCCGATCATCCAAAACGGCTTGGTTCCAGTCTTCCTTGACGTCGATATACCGACCTACAACATTGATGTCACTCTCCTAGAAGCGGCTGTAACTCCTAGGACAAAAGCGATTTTTCTAGCCCACACGCTCGGCAACCCCTTCAATTTGGAAGTCGTAACCGATTTGGCCCGTCGCCACGACCTGTGGTTGATCGAGGACACCTGCGATGCCGTCGGCTCCAAGTACGACGGAAAACAGGTTGGCACGTTCGGGGAGCTGGCAACCTGCAGCTTCTACCCTGCCCACCACATCACTCTCGGGGAAGGCGGCGCCGTGCTTTGCAACACCGCCGGCATGAGGCGAATCGTTGAGTCGATCCGAGATTGGGGGCGAGACTGCTGGTGCGAGCCTGGCTGCGACAACACTTGCAGCAAGAGGTTCGAATGGCAGTTTGGTGGACTCCCTCGCGGCTACGACCACAAATACACGTACTCCCACATCGGATACAACCTGAAAGCCACCGATATGCAGGCAGCCATCGGGGTTTCTCAGCTCAAGAAGCTGCCCGGCTTTATCGAGACACGCAAGCACAATTTTGCTTACCTGCATCAAAACCTCAAGCCTCTCGAAGAGTTTCTGATTCTTCCAGAGGCGACACCGAACTCCGATCCGAGCTGGTTTGGCTTTCCGATCGCCGTTCGAAAGAGCGCCCCCTTAACACGTGACGAGATCACGATCGAGCTGAACAAGCGAAAGATCGCGACTCGGCTTCTCTTCGCCGGAAATCTAACTCGTCAGCCCGCCTACCGCGACGCTCATTACCGCGTTGTGGGGGACCTGCGAAACACCGACTTCGTGATGAACAACGTTTTCTGGATCGGCGTGTATCCAGGCTTGACACATGCCCACCTCGACTTCGCCGTCGAGAGTCTCCACGACCTTTGCCGTGCGCCCGTCTATGCTTAACCCGCTCGCCAAAGATCTCGATTCGGTGCTCAGGCAGACGGCCCCTCTGTGGCACGAGCTGCGTGGGGGGCGGTTGTTCATCTCGGGTGGTACAGGATACTTCGGCTGCTGGCTTCTGGAGACATTCCTTTGGGCTAACGATCGGCTTGAGCTCGGCGCCGAAGTGACCGTTCTGGGTCGAGACTTTTCGAAGTTCCTTGCCAAAGCCCCTCATTTGGCGACGCACCCTGCTGTTCACTTTATCCAAGGCGACGTCCGGTCGTTTCGCTTCCCGAGTGGCCAATTTACGCATGTGATCCATGCCGCAACCGACTCGACGGCGCCGGCTGATGCGAATGACACGGTAGATGTGGCCGTCATCGGAACGAGGCGGATGCTGAAGTTTGCAGCGAAGTGTGGGGCAAAAAGGTTTCTGTTCACGAGCTCTGGAGCGGTTTACGGTCCCCAGCCCGCGTCAGTCGATCAAATCCCCGAATGGTTCGAAGGCGAGCCTTCGACCGCCTATGGAGAAGGCAAGCGAACGGCCGAGGAGCTCTGCCTTTCATATGCCGCGAAGCACGGGTTTGACGTGACGATCGCAAGAGGCTTTGCCTTCATCGGGCCATATCTGCCTATCGATGCCCACTTTGCCGCAGGAAACTTCATTCGAGATGCGTTGGAAGGAGGCCCTATCCAGGTGAACGGAGACGGAACCCCGCTCCGGTCGTACCTGTACGCATCAGACCTCGCCACCTGGATGTGGACGATCCTGTTCCGAGGTCAAAGTCGACGGGCCTACAACGTCGGATCAGAAGAGGCGATCTCAATCGCCGAACTGGCCCACTGTATCAAAGAGTTTTGTGTACCCGACGCATCCGTTCGAGTCGGGAAAGCAGCGAAAAACATCCAACGCTACGTTCCCTCGACGCTTTTAGCCCGTACCGAACTGGGCCTTCGCCAAACCGTGTCGCTCGGCGACGCGATTCGACGCACCTATCACTACCACCTTCGCGCCACCCATCGGGACGAGCGTCAGGAAGAAATCACATGGCAGAAATCAAGATCGGAGACACGTACGTCGGCGATGGCCGGCCGTGTTTCGTCATAGCGGAAATCGGAATCAATCACAACGGTTCCGTCGAGTTGGCAAAGCGCCTCATCGACATGGCGGCGAGCAGCGGTTGCGACGCGGTCAAGTTCCAAAAGAGGACTGTTGACGTGGTCTATACGCCTGAGGAACTGGCGAAACCGCGCAAGAACCCCTTTGGCGAAACCAACGGCGCTCTGAAGCGCGGCCTGGAGTTTGACTTGAGCGACTACCTGGAGATCGACGAGTACTGCCGGCGCAACGGAATTATGTGGTTTGCCTCCTGCTGGGACGAGGCTTCGGTCGACTTCATCGACAAGTTCAACCCGCCTTGCTACAAGATCGCCTCCGCTTCTTTGACGGATGACAACCTCTTGCGGCATACACGGTCTAAGGGTAAGCCGATCATCCTCTCTACGGGAATGAGCACGCCGATGCAGATCGATCACGCGATCTCGGTGATCGGCCGCGGCAACTTGGTGCTTATGCACACCTGCAGCACGTATCCCTCCCGTCCGGAAGAGCTGAATCTAAGGACCATTCCAGTGATGAGCGAGGAGTATCGTGTGCCCATCGGCTATTCCGGACACGAGATCGGCATCTTCCCGTCGGTCTGTTCTATCGCGTTGGGAGCCTGCATCGTCGAGCGTCACATCACTCTGGATCGGGGTCTTTGGGGCTCTGATCAGGCAGCTTCGATCGAGGGCTCAGAGCTCCGCACGATGATTCAAGAGATCCGCTCCATAGAAGTCGCGCTCGGTGACGGCGTGAAGCGGTTGCTTCCGTCTGAAATCCCGATTCTGGAAAAGCTTCGGAGGGTGGGCGCCGCGGTCCTGATGGACACCACCGCGCGCCAAGCCGCATGAAACTATCCGACTACGTCATGAAGTTTGTCGCCGACGCCGGCGTCAAGCACGTCTTCATGCTGCCGGGCGGTGGGGCAATGCACTTGAACGACTCGCTCCGACGGACAGAGGGACTCGAGTTCGTCTGCAACCTGCATGAGCAGGCTTCTGCCATCGCAGCAGAGGCGTACTGTCGCGTGACGGAAAATCTGGGCGTTGCACTTGTCACGACCGGCCCGGGCGGCACCAACGCTGTCACCGGTGTTGCCTGCGCATGGCTTGATTCCACTCCGTGCCTGTTCATCTCCGGACAGGTCAAGAGAAGCGATCTCATTGGCTCTTCCGGCTTAAGACAGCTGGGCGTCCAAGAAATCGACATCGTCTCCATCGTTAAACCCATAACGAAGTTCGCTGTTACGGTTATGGACCCGAACGATATCAAGTTCGTGCTAGAGAAGGCTCTCTATCTGGCGAAGAACGGCCGGCCAGGTCCTGTCTGGGTCGACATCCCTCTGGATGTTCAAGCGGCGGAAATTGACGAAAAGGCCCTCCTGGGCTTTTCGCCGCCCGTCAACGAGCATTCGACGCTTTGCCTTCGCGAGGCTGTATCTAGGACACTTAAGCTCCTGAACTCCTCGGAACGGCCGATCTTCTTGGTCGGCAACGGCATTCGCGTCTCGAAGGCAATCACCGAATTTCATCGCGTTATCGCAAAACTGGGGATCCCGGTCCTGACGACCTGTCCCGGTCTCGACTTGATTGCGCAGGACCATCCGCTGCACGTCGGCCGTCCCGGAGCCATTGCTCCCCGAGGCGCCAATTTCGCGCTTCAGAACTCCGATTTCCTGCTCTCCATTGGAGCTCGATTGGACATGGCTTTCGTCGGCTACTCGCACCGCAACTTTGCCCGAGCAGCGAAAAAGGTGATCGTCGATATCGACCCTGCCGAGATTGAGAAGCTCGATATGGAGATTGCGGTGGGCGCACCGTTCGATGCGGGCGATTTCTTACGAGAGCTGGAGGCACAGATCAATGTGCAGCCGGAGCGCACCGCCTGGATCGAGAGATGCCGGCAGTGGAAGGCCAGGTATCCGGTCGTGACGCAAGAGCATCGCACGCAAAAGGAGAGCGTGAGCACATACGCCTTCACCGAAGCCATCTCCCACCTGATGGACGAGGGAGACACGGCGATCGTGGGCAGCTCCGGCGCGGCCATCGAGCTGGTTTTCCTTTGTTTGCAGGTCAAGAACGGCCAGCGGATCTTTCACAACCGCGGCACGGGCTCGATGGGTCTGGGATTGCCCCAAGCGATCGGCGCGTGTTTCGCGAACGGCAAGAAGCGGACCGTGCTCATCGAGGGCGACGGCAGCTTTCAGCTCAACGCTCAAGAGCTTCAGACTGTGGCTACCCACAAGCTGCCGATCAAGATGTTCATCCTCAACAACCAGGGCTTCGCTTCGATCCGGCTCTCGCAGAACCGCCATTTCGGCGGGCTCATCGGCGCGGATTCCACAAGCGGCCTCTACCTGCCGGACGTTCGAAAGCTTGCAGAGGTTTACGGCATCCCCACGGCTCAGATCCGCAACCATCAGGAGATGTGGGACGAGATGCCATGCATGTTGGAGCAAGACGGCCCCCTCATCTGTGAGGTGTTGATTTCGCCAGAGGAGGTACGGGCTCCGGCGATCGCCTCGCGCCAACGGGAAGATGGAACGATGGCATCCTCCGCACTGGAAGACCTATGGCCGTTCCTGCCGAGAGATGAGTTCATGGAGAACATGCTCATACCAGCGCTGGAGGATTGACCGTGCCAGCCGCTGCTGCCAGGGCTGTCCAGCTGCTACACGCTGACCAGCCAGAGGAGGCGCTAAAGGAAGCTCTGCAGTGCCTAGAGGAAAATCCTTCCGATATTCTGCCTCGCCAACTTCTCGGCATGGCTTCGTTCATGCTTTGCGACTTCCCGGCTGCTGTGGAGTGGTTCTCGAGCGTGGTCGAGCGCGAGCCGAACAATGCCGACGGCTTCAACAACCTTGGACACGTCCTGTCAAAGCTTGGCAGATCTCAAGAAGCTGTCGAGGCACTTCAGCGAGCGGTCCGGCTCAATCCGAGCTTGGCCGACGCCTATGCAAACCTGAGTGGGGCCTTGGCGGCGCTTGGCCGCATGGACGAAGCCATCAACGCTGGGCAAGCGGCGCTTCGCATTAATCCGAGGCTTGCCAACGCCTATGTGAACCTCGGCTCCCAGTACGCCGAGTGCGGCATGAACCGAGAAGCGGTCGAGTGCTTTCGGCGGGTTGTCGAGATCGATCCAAAGCACGTCGGCTCTTGGAGCAATCTGCTGATGGCTCTTCAGTACAGCGCCGACCTGACGACGCAAGATCTCTACTCTGCGGCCGCAATATGGGGTCAAAGCCAGCCGCAAGCCCCGCCGGACAACCGCGTTTGGATCCAGCCCGAGCGGCTTCGGATCGGCTACGTAACCGCCGACTTTTGCCGCCATCCCAGCGGCTACGTCATGGAGAAGCTGGTAAAGAGCCACGACCGCTCGAGGGTCGAGGTCTCTTGCTACGGCAACCTAGTCGGTGGCGACGACATAACCGAAAGGATCAGAGCCCACACCGATCGCTACCATCAAATCGCAGGTCTCTCCGACTCCGAGACGGCTGATCTTATCCGACAGGATGGAATCCACGTCCTAGTCGACCTATCAGGGCACACCGCAGGCAATCGTCTAGGAGTCTTTGCGCTCAAGCCGGCCCCCATTCAGGCAACCTACATGGGCTATTTCGGCACGACGGGACTTCAGCAGATCGATTACATCATGCGAGACCCCGCCCAGATCCCAGACGATGAAGCGCGGTACTACACCGAATCGGTCTATCAGCTGCGAGACGGCGCATTCAGCTTCAACGTGACCTTCGGCGATGGGCGATCTCTTGTGCCGCCTTGCGTCAAGAACGGCTTCATCACCTTCGGCTCCTTCCACAATCTGGGAAAGGTCTCGGGTCAAACGCTGAAAGCCTGGGCGGACGTCTTAAAGTCCGTTCCCGATTCGCAGTTCCTCCTTTCGCGAAAGGCGTTCAACTGCGATGCGGTTCGACAGCGATTCCTTCAACTGCTTGGAAATCAAGGCGTCGCCGCGGAGCGGATTCGATTTGTGGTGACAGGCAATAGAGACGAGTACCTGGCGCTTTACGACGAAGTCGACATCGTTCTGGACACCTTCCCTTTTAACGGTTCGACCACGATTTACGAGGCGCTCGCGATGGGCGTCCCGACAGTCGCCCGAAGCTGGGATCGGATGGTCGGCCACTTCGCGGAGAGCATCCTCGGCCCGTGTGGCCATCTCGATTGGGTGGCTAAGTCCGACGAGGAGTACGTTGAGATCGCAAGCCGGCTGGCAGGCGATTTCGAGGCCTTGACTCGGATGAGGGTCAGCCTGCGCGAGGATCTCTTGGGTTCCTACCTCTGCAATGCAAACCAGTGCGCCTCCACGTTGGAAGATGCCTACTGGGATATGTGGAGGAGGTTTGCCGTTTGAAGGATGCCATCGCTCTGCAGGTGGAAGCCATTACGGCCTTTCAAGAACGAGACTTCTCAAAGGCAGAATCGCTTTTCCGCAGAGCAGTCGTTGTGGCGCCGGATTCGTCCGACGCTTTCAACAACCTGGGAATCTCACTCCGTGCACAAGGAAAGATCGGCGAATCGATCGAGGCATTCTCGCGGGCCGTCCATCTCAATCCTGACCTCGCCTGCGCTCATGCAAGTCTCGGCGCCAATCTAGTCCATCACGGCTTCCATCAAAAGTCTCTCGAACACTTGAGCGCAGCGGTGAAGTTGGAACCTGGAGTCGCTCAAACGTGGTTGGACATGGTCCCCCCACTGGCTCTGCTCGGCCAGTTCGATGCCGCCTTGATTGCCTTCCAAACGGCGGGAAATCTCGATCCAGCCTTGACTGAGTCCGCTGCGTCGCGCCTCTATTTGAGGCTTGGTCTTGCCTATATGGAGTTCGGGCAGGAACACGCGGGGTTGGTGTGCCTTCGCGAGTCGATGTTCCGTCGCTTCCCCGGCGCGTCGGAAGAAACGATCCAACTTCAAATCCACGCTCACATCGGCCTTCATCTTCAGCTCGCCGGGCGAGTGGATGAAGCGATCGAGTGGTTCGAAAAGGCTGTCAGTCTTGGCCCCGCCAACATCCTGCTTCACGGCCATGTGCAATGGTGCCATCAGTATGGCGACCGTGTAACGCCGGAGGAGAGCACCTCGCGCGCCGTCAAATGGGCAGCAGCGTACGCGCCGGCCAGCCTGATCAGGCATCGGCCCGGCGTGAGGAAACCCGGCCGTTTAAGGATCGGCTACCTATCGGCCGACTTTTGGGATCGGTCTCACGCGTACACCCTGGCGCCACTGCTAAGGCATCACGACAGGAGCCGCTTCGAAATCTTCCTCTACTCGAACAATCCGCAACGCGATTGGATGACCGACAAGCTCAGAGAGCTTGGCGACCACTGGAGAAGTATCTCGGAACTGGATGACGATAGCGCGTGTGAACTCATAGAGCAGGATGAAATCGACATTCTGATCGATTTGGCTGGCTTCACGGAGGCAAACCGCCTCGGAATATTCGCGCGAAAGCCTGCGCGGGTTCAGGCACAGTGGCTGGGCTACTACGCAACCATGGGAATGCCCCAGATGGACTACTTCATCTGCAACCCCGCGCTCGTCCCACCCGATGAGGAGTGTCTTTGGATCGAAAGGCCGATGCATCTCAAAGGGGAAGCCTTCGCCTTTGAGGTGCAGGATGAGCCAATTCCGATCCGGCCTTTGCCTGCGCTGCAAAACGGCTTTGTCACGTTCGGGTCTTGCGCTTACCTCGCCAAGGTGACGCCAGAGGTTGTCCGCATTTGGGCCCAGGTGCTCAGAGAAGTACCTCGTTCTCGGCTCATCATGAACCGCCAAGCGCTTCAGTCGCCGATGACCCGCGAACGGTTCCTTGCAATGTTCGAATCCCACGGGATCCATCGATGCCGAATAACCATGATGTCGACCACGACGCGCCTGGAATACATGGAAAAGCTGGGAGACATCGATGTCCTGCTGGACACGTTCCCATTTAACGGCAGCACTACCATCTATGAGGCGCTTTGGATGGGTGTGCCGACGATCACCCTCTCTGCCAGGCGCACGGTCGGCCATTTCGGCGAAAGCATCCTTGAACCTCTCGGCTTGGAAGAATGCGTCGCCAGAACGCCCGAAGAGTTCGTCCAGAAGGCAGTGGTGTTTGTCCAAGACCTTTCAAGGCTCTCGGAGATACGATCCGGCCTTCGTGAGAGGTTTACGATGTCGCCGCTCTGCGATGCGGCGGCATTCACCCTCGAGCTCGAGGACGCCTTCGAACGGATGGCGGCCTAAGCCGACTGTGCCAATCGAGACCGGCGAAGGTCGGCTCCTACTTCGCCCTTCGCCAACAGGTACTGGATCTGCTTAAGGCGGGTGAACTCCTTGCTCTGGAGCGCTTCGGTATCCAGGCCGGCCATATCGAACGCCTTAATTAGCTCGGCCACAGCTTTCGGGACGTCGTAAGTTGGCCTGAAATCCGGCAGAAGCCTACCGAGCTTGTCAAAGCTCACGTTGTAATTGCGAGTGTCGGCCGTCAAGTTCTCCCCGAACGAGACCTGCCAACCCGGTACGGCAGCCGCGATCTGCTCGGCCACATCTCGAATCTGGAAGTTCTGGTCGTTGCTGCCGATGTTGAACGCTTGATTGTGGACGCTCTCGGCCGGAGCCTCGAGCAGTTGCAGAGCTGCTTGGCAGAGGTCGTGAACGTGAATGAAGGGCCGCCAAGCCTTGCCGTCGCTGTTCAGCCGCACATGGCCGGTCGTGTAGCCGTAGCCAGTGAGGTTGTTGATCGCCAAATCGAACCGCAGGCGGGGCGAGTAGCCATAGACGGTGGCATTGCGCATGTAAATCGGCGAGAACCTATCTGAAGCCAGATCGCTGATAGCCGCTTCAGCCTTGACTTTGCTTAAAGCGTAGGAAGTCTGCGGGTTGAATGGACACTCTTCGGTGAGCGCCGCTTGATCGCTTTGCCCATAGATGCTGCAAGACGATGCGAACACGAACCTTTGAACGCCGGCGCGTTTGGCCAGCTCCGCCACGCCGACCGACGCGCCGTAATTGATCGCAAGCGTGATTTCGGGTGACAGCTCGCCCATAGGATCGTTTGAGATAGCCGCCAGATGAACGACGGCATCGCAGCCCTCCAAGTCGGAGACTGTCACGTCCCGAGTGTCCTTGTAGATCTGCTTCGACACCCCGGTTGAAGGGAGGGGTACAAGCAGACACTCCTCGAAGAACCCGGTATCCAGCCCGACAACGTTATGGCCGTGTTGCGCAAGAAGCGGGGTCAGAACCGTGCCGATGTATCCGAGATTGCCTGTTACAAGTACCTGCATGCAGAGAGCCTTCTCCTGGATTCTCGGTTGAATCCTCTTCCATGAAAAGGCTATTCGCGCAGAAGACTCTCCAGATCGAGAGCCCGCGTGAACATCGCGATGCCTCCTTCGTCATCTCTCGGCCACTCGCTTTCAGGCCGGTCCCAATACAGCTCGACCCCGTTCTCGTCCGGATCGCGCAGATACAATGCCTCGCTCACGCCGTGGTCGCTGGCGCCGTCGAGTGGAATGCCGGCGGCGATGAGGCGCCGGAGGGCGTCGGCAAGTTTGGCACGCGTGGGATAAAGGATCGCCAGATGAAACAGGCCCGTGGCGCCTGCCGGTGGGGGATTGCCGCCTTTGCTTTCCCATGTGTTCAGTCCTATGTGGTGGTGATATCCGCCTGCGGAGAGGAACGCCGCCGAGGGGCCGTACCGCTGCGTCAGGTCGAAGCCGAGGCCGCCGCAATAGAAGTCGAGAGCTCGTTCCAAGTCCGCCACCTTGAGATGCACATGGCCAATTCTCACGCCGGGGTCGATGGGATCTGCCATCCTGCAAGTTTATTCCTTGGGTTCAAAACCTCTTTAGCTTAAAGGTTTCTTGGATTTTTCTTAGTCTTTTTTAAGAAATAGTCGTAACCGCCGCACGAGACAGCCGTCGCTAGAGTTCGGAGGTTTGAATGATGCGATTGATAGCTCTGGCCGCAGTGACGGCGGCAGCGAGTCTTGGCTATTCACAGACGGTACGGGAGGTCTACAACAGGGCTTTCGAGGGGATGTACGACCGGGACACAAGGGTCAACTTCAAGCTGAAAAGCGTCGATGTGGAGAGCACGGTGGTGGGCCCGATTGTGCGGACGAGCATGCTGCTCACCTATGACAACCCTTACACGACCATGACCGAGGCGTGCCTTAACTTCGGCCTTCCGGACGCGGCGGCTCTAAGCGGGTTCGCTTACTACTACGGCGACGAGTACGTGAAGGGCGAGCTGATGGACAAGAACAAGGCCTGGTTTATCTATACGGCCATCACCAGCCGGGGACGCGATCCCGGAATCATGGATCAACAGACGCCCACCACCTACCACTGCCAGATCTATCCCATCAAAATCGGCTCCGACCTCCGTATTCGGCTCTACACTGTTGCCTTTCTGGAGCCGGCGCCGGACGGCTTGCGAATTCCAAAGCCCCAAGTGCCGGCGACCGCGGGCTATCACGATGGCAATTACGCCCTGGCGAAGCTCAACTGGAGCGTTCGAACGGTCTATTCGAAGCCGGCCCAAGCGATCGGAGACGACTATCGGCTTCCGCAGCTTTCAACCCCGGTGCGTGCCATCGCCCAGCGGTTCAAAGATGGAAAGCTGTATGTCTCTGGACTGCTGCAAGGGCACGACGGAGAGCCGAAGCTCGAAGGCTTGAACGAAGCGAAGACGGTTTCGCTCGGCAACCAAATGTACGCTTTCATGGGCTGGTTGCCTCACAACAAGAGGCTCGTAGCACGAATGGGCGACGAGCGCGTGCCGTTTGAGGCAGAGCAGATCCCATCGGGCAACGACGCGGCCAAGCTTTGGGCCCAACAGATGCTGGCTCAATCGGCTTGGCGCCGTTCGGCGGACGTCCTCAAGTTCAGCCTCTTTTACGGCGTTCCAAGTAAAGCCACAGCGCTGCTCGCGGTCCCCAGCGCCGAGATGAAGCTGTTCCGCGAGAAAGAGAAGATCTGGGAGCAGACGCAGGCTGAAGCCAGAAAGCGGCAGCTCGAGGCGGCAAGAAGAAGGAGAAACTGGGCTAGCAACCGCAATCAGAACTGGCAGGCGAGCAGTGGAGGCGATCCGGAGATTCGCGTCTCCGTTCCCGGAGCCAGGAGGGTCCGGGCGTTCCTTCCCGACGGCCGCGTGCTCGACTTGATGCAGGACGGAGACACTTGGGGAGGCAACTTCGAGATTCCCGCGGCGGTTCCGCAGGGAAGATACGCGGTCCGAGTCGTGGCCGAGATGCCCGATGGCTCGAAGGTGACGAAGTCTTGGAGCTACGACGTGGATCGGACTGCTCCGAAGGGCGTCGCCAAACTGATCCATCGAGATGGACATCAGGCTCTCGAGGTCCGATCCGAAAAGCATCTCAATCAGGTAGCCGCTTACGCCCCGGACGGCGAGGAGTGGGTCCTGAAGGAAGAAGAGCCCGGTGTCTATCGAGTCGAGTTGCCAGATGGATTCTCGCAGAAGCTCAAGATCGTGCTGAAGGACCAGGCAGGCAACAAAGGCGAATTCGAGTTCGCCCAAGCTGGAGGTCTTCGATGATGCGGACGTCAGCCCTGGCCATGATGGCGGCTGCGGCCTGCCTGGGTTACTCGCAGCATGTCGAGGACGTCTACAAGAGGGACGACCTCGGCCCATTCAAGCTCAAAGGCGTCCACGTCGAAAGCACGGTTATCGGCCCCATCGTGAGGACGAGCACGCTGCTCACGTATGACAACCCGTACAAGACGCAGACCGAAGCCTGCCTGAACTTCAGCTTGCCCGAGGCGGCCGCTCTGAGCGGCTTTGCCTACTACTATGGCGACGAGTATGTTCGCGGGCAGCTCATGGACAAGGCGAAGGCTTGGTTCATCTATACGGCGATCACCAGCCGCGACCGCGACCCCGGCATCATGGACCAGGAGTCGCCCACGTCTTACCACTGCCAGATCTATCCGTTGAAGGTCGGTTTCGACCTGAGAATTCGGCTCTATACGGTGGGATTCCTCCAGCCTTCCAAGGATGTCCTCCGATTGCCCAAGCCAGAGGTCCCCGTCTCCGCCGGCTATTTCGATCGTCAGTCAGGGCTCGGAGCTCTCGACTGGAACGTCAGGAGCACCATGTCCGAAGAGGCCCGAAAGGAGGGGGACGACTACACGGTTCCGTTGCCGGAGGAGCCCGTCCGCGCTGTAGCGCAAAGGTTCAAAGATGGCCGTGTCTATGTGTCGGGTCTGATGCATGTCGCCAAGGAAGACAGCGGAAGGTCGCCGACGTTCGCCGTTCTCCGGCAGGCCAAGGTGGTGGATCTGGACGACCACACGATCGCGTTCATGGGATGGCTGCGGCGGAATAAGAAGATCGCCGTTCGTTACCACGGGCAGCGCGTCACGGTCCTCCCTGAGAAGATCGGCGCCGGTACCGACACGGCACGCCTCTGGGCTCAGCAGGTGCTCGCCAATTCGACGTGGCGCCATGGGCGCGACGTGCTGCGGTTCAGCCTCAAGTACGGAGTTCCAAGCAAGCTGACCGCGCTGTTGGCCGTCCCATCGAGCGAGATGAAGCTGTTCAGGGAAAAGGAAAAACACTGGCAGCGCGAGTCGGCCGAACAGCGGCGCCGGGAACTGGAAAGAGCTCGAGAGAAGCGCGATTGGAGCCAGAACCGCAACCAGAACTGGCAGTCGAGCGGCGGAGGCGACCCCGAGATCCGGATTCAGATCCCTGGCGCCAGGAAAGTACAGGCGCTGCTTCCCGATGGACGCGTTCTCGACCTGACCTTCGAGAACGGCGAGTGGGCAGGCAATTTCGAGATACCTGCGGCTGTGCCTGAAGGCGCTTATCCGGTTCAAGTCGTGGCGCACATGCCTGATGGCTCTATCGTCACTCGGTCGTGGACCTATCGGGTCGATCGCACGGCTCCAACGGGGACCTACAAGTTCGTGACCGACGGCGGAAAGCTGCTCTTGGAGGTCCGTTCGGAGAAGGGCCTCTCCGAAGTCGCCGCGTTCTGTCAGGACGGAACGAAGTGGCTGCTCAACGAGGTCGCCCCTGGCCTTTATCGTGGAGAAGCGCCTCGCGAACGGTCGTTTACGATCGTCCTCAAGGATCAAGCAAGCAATAAAGGAGAGATCGTTTGCTCATTGCCGCGCTGATTCTCAGTCAGGCGCCGAATGTGGCTTCCGGCGCCTGGCGCAGCTACGAAGAAGTGTTCGACCTTGCCCGGGCAGGAGACACCGTCTATGCCGCCACCAATGGTGGGCTCCTCCGCCGCGAAGGAGAGCAGTGGAAGCCGGTCGAATCGCCTTCTGCCTTACGAGCGATCACCTCGACGTCGCCCTTGACCGTTGCGTTGGCCGACACGCGGTCCTTTGCCTTGGTTAATGGATGCTGGAAGCCGGATGGAGCAACTGGTCTGAGTCCCAAGTCCGTCGAGCTGGCGGGCCTTTCTACGCACGTCTACTGTTATTTGGATGCGTTTGCCGGCACGTCCGACGGACTCTACGAGAAGGTGGAAGGCTCGTGGTCCCGCGTTTCGCTGCCTAGCGATCTCCCCGTTCAGCGGCCCAATGGATTGGCACAGATCGGCAAAAGGTTTCTCGTCGGCGGCTTGGGCGGTCTTTATATGGGGACGCCTGGCCACTGGGATCAGGTCTCCAAGGAGCCGGTGCGGCAGCTCTTTTCGGTGGGACAAGAGGCTTGGGTCGTCTACGGCAGCGGGGCAGTGGACAAGCTGGCGCCAGACGAGGACAAGCTCTTTCCCGACGTCTGGTACGGTTCGGCTCAACGTCCTTGGTCGGCTTGCATTGGCAGCGTCGACGATACACTCCTTTTCGGCGGCAACGGAGGCTGGATCGAGCGGGGCAAGGAGGTGTCGGAGGTGTATCCCCCGGAACTCGACAGCGACGTCGTTGTCGCGATAGCCGGTAGAGGAAGCACGCGATGGGTCGCCACTCAAGCGTCCGGCCTGTTCCGATACGGAGCCGGCAAGGTGCGGCGCTGGAATCCTGGCAACGGGCTGACCGACCCTTGGGTGACCGCCTTGTGTTTAGATCCCCCGAGAGGTTTGATGGTCGGCACGGCCACCGAAGGGCTCTTTGCCCTGAACGGCGACGAAGTCCGAAGCTTGGATTGTCCGACGAAGAGAATCACTCGGCTGTGCCTTTGGAGCGGCCGGCTCGTTGTCGGAGCAATGGATGGAGCGTGGGTTCGGCACGGGTCCGATTGGGAGAAGCTGCCGACAGACGGCGAAGAGACGACAGCTTTGACCGCTCTGGAAGACGGGAGCTTGGCCGTCTCAACGGCTTCGGGAATCCATTTCGTCTCTAAGGCTTCCGTGCCTTCGACTCGATGATGGAGCTCAGCAGGTCCGGTTTCGATTCGTCTCGAACGATGTGCGGATACTTGAGTCCTTCGCTATAGTCGATGTGAATCGATTTCAAGTCGTCGCCCACAACCACCGTTAGGTCGATCGGCTGACGAGTCTTTAGCGCCGAGTCCATGCGGCCAAGCGTGAAGACTTTGCCGTTGATGCCGATCGCCTTCTGTCCCGGAACGAGGCCGGCTTGATCGGCCGGCATTCGTGAGACCAGCTCGCCGATGGTGCCGTCAGCCTGGATAGACATTCCGAGGGAGTATCGGTAGTTGCCGTCCGGACCTGCTGCTCGTCCACGCCGGCCGGAGGGAACGTCGGTGAACTCCAGTTTCCAACCGCTCGCCTCAATTCCTCCCAAGGGTGCGTGAGGTCCCGTTGAGTCGAGGCGAGTTCGGAGAAACGTGCGCCAGTCATAGGGCTGCACCGAATTGAGGGTCTTCACAAGGTCGTCGAACGTATAGGGCCGAATCTCAGGACCGGTTGAGGGAGGGCCAAAGAACGCCTTGCAGAAGTCGTCGAGGGACTTCATCCCGCCGCTGAGGCGGCGTATGGTTGCGTCGGCCTCGAGCCAGATGAGCACGCCTTCGAAGTAGTAGTCCTGCCCGCGATGCTCGGCAGCCCATCCGTCCCGAATTCCACGGGAGATTTGAGAGGCCACGGCGGTGTCTTGCACGCTTCGCCAGGTGCGTCCGGATTGGTACTCCATCGAAGCGGCCGTGTTTGCCAGCTCGCCGAGGAACTCCTCCTTGGTCCAGAGTCCCGCGCGAGCCGGCAGAACGTCGCCCCAATACTGGGTCATGCCTTCATACACATAGAGCAGCTCTCCCTTCATGGGCTCTTGATAGTTGGGTGTGGCCAGTCCGGCGGGGCGGCGGTACTTGCCGCACCAGGAATGGGTGTATTCATGGGCAAGCAGGCCCGCAAGACCTACTCGGCCGGCGTCGCCGACAAAGACATTTCGCGAGGCGCCGTCTTCGCTGCATTCGTTATGCTCTAGGCCTCGGCCATGCATGGTATCGCTGACCGGCACCAGCCAGTGGTACTCGCGGTAGTGAGTCGCGCCGAAGAGAGCCCGCGCTTCGGCTACAAGGGAGGCGTACTGCTGGACGGTCTTTTCGGGCATTTGGACCGCTTCGTCGTCATCTCCGGCCATGTCGATCTCATGGGTTGGCCCTTCGCCGGTAGGGAGCATCTGCTTCTTGAGGTGAGCGCCGCAAAGGACGGGCGAATCGACGAGACGGGTCAGAGAGACCGTTTCGAAGTCGGGGGAGGATCCGCGCGTGTGGAGGGCCGTCGCGAAGCTCCATCCATCGGGCAGCTTTACAGTCGCATGAAAGGGAACGTCGTCGCTGCGTGTGTTGGCGGGATAGAGAAGGACCTGGTTGAAGTTGATCCAGGCGATCGCGGGTGTGGCGCCTGTGCCCGTCGGCGCCACGGTGGCCATGGTGGCGTCCAACGTGTGTTGGCCCGCTGGAACGTCGACGTGAAAAGCGAACATGTCGACGTCGTCTCGCCGCCAGGGAACTTCCTGGCCGTCGCAGGAGAAGTGGAGATCGACGAGTTGGGTGATGGGTCCCGAGGGGCTATGGTGGCCAGGAATCCACTTGGGGAAGACGAGCGTCATTGCGCCAGGCTTGACGGGAATGGATTCGTGAGAACGGATGACGTCCCGGGGAGCATCCGTGGCGTCGACGTCCAGGGTGATCGGCTCTTGAGCGTTCGTCAGCACGCAGGAGAGAATCAAAGGAAACAGGCTCATGGCTTCTCAGCATACTAATCCCTAGGTCATCAG
This sequence comes from Fimbriimonas sp., assembly GCA_035550555.1. Classification (GTDB taxonomy): domain Bacteria; phylum Armatimonadota; class Fimbriimonadia; order Fimbriimonadales; family Fimbriimonadaceae; genus Fimbriimonas. The sequence goes on along the minus strand of DASZPA010000206.1, from coordinate 3,543 downwards.
GAAGTCGCCGATGACAAGCGGAAGCGGCTCATGAGAAGGTTTATGCGACTCGATGACTGGCTTGTACGGATAAATCCGCTCCGCCAGGAAAGCGATGTGATCGTCTCGCTCCTGAGCCACGCCGCGCACCGTGATATACGGCGAGCAGATCACAGTGTGCCCATCGCGCTGGTAGGTCTCATCAAAGCAGGTCACATTGAGGAGGCCGGACTCGTCTTCCAGGTCAAAAAACAGCACACGCTTTCCGCTCGCGGTAGGAGGAAAGCGCAGCCGGATCGGGTTGCCCACTGCGAACGCTTTGGTGTTGTTCTGCAGTCTGCCTGCTTCGATAGCGGTGAGCCCTCCCTTGGCAAGAATCCTCGGGCGCTCGAAAGCCATCAAATGCTTTTCGACGTCCAAATCCAAGATCTTTCGCTCGTAGAGCGCCTCTTCAAGCTCGCTGAAGCCCTCAATTCCTCCAGCAAGTGGCGGGTCCTTCAAGCAAACCGGTAAGGCGCCTTTGGTGGAAGCGACCAGCTCCGCATACCGAAGCGCCTCGGGTATCCCCCACAAAAGCCGGCGTCGATTGCGCTCGATCCTGTCAAAAGCTCCACACAGGACCAAAAGCTCCAGTTCGTCGCGATGGGGTTTTACTCGTGCGGCAAAATCCGCCAAGGAAAGATAAGGAGCGTGCTCGCGTTGGGTGACGATCCGTTCGACCGTCACTTTGGAAAGTCCGCCGATCTGCTTGAGTGAGACACGGATACCGGCATTCGGCATCACGATCTTGGGGTCTTGCAGAGACTGGACGTCTTCGACACGGAAGGTGAGCTCGCTCAGATTGACGTCGGGAGGAAGTACCTTGACGCCTCTTCTTCTCGCTTCGTTGACGAGTGTCGCGGGTCCGTAGTAGCCGGCCGGCTGAGCATCGAGGATCGCGGCGAAATATTCGGCGGGATAGTTCTGCTGACACCAGATTGAGCGGATTGAGATCTCGGCGAAGGCCAGAGCGTGTCCCTGCGCGAACCCATAGCCCTGAAAAACGGCCACCAGCTCATAGACCTCTTTGGCGACTTCGTCATTGAAGCCTTGGCCCTTGATCTTCTCGAGGACCGCCGACTGGATCTCTTTGACGTATCCTTCGTGCCGCCGCTTATGGATTGCTTCGCGAATCTCCTCGGCCTCGCCCGGCGAGTAACCGCCGAAGGTCTGCAGCAGCCTGTCTATCTGCTCTTGGAAAACGACGATGCCATGGGTCTCGCCTAGGATCTCTTCCAGCTTGTCATGAATGAAGGTGAACGGTTTGCCCCGACGGCGAGCGATGTATTCATTGATCTTGACGGCGCCGCCGACTCCCGGCCGGATCGCGGCCTGCACGATTCCGGCGTCCTTAAAGTTCTCCGTCCTCAGTCGAATGTGTGCCTGCCGCATGGCCGGCGAAGCCGACTGGGGAATACCGATGAGCTCACCGGAACGCATCGTCCGGTACGTTTCTTGGTCGTCCAGCGGCAGGTCGCGAACGTCGAAGCCCGGCCGATGGACCCGGATCTGTTTCTGGGTTGTTGAGAGCACGTCGTTGCCGCGCAGGCACAGCACGTCGAACTTGTCGAAGCACTTCTTGGCGCTCCGCTTGTCCCACTGGATGATCTTCACCCCCTCGACGCCTGAAAACATAACGGGCGCCGTGTCTGCGATAGGGTCCTTGGAGATCACGACCCCCGAAGAGTGGGATCGCATACCTCTCGGAATGTCCATGAGGTCATTTGCCAACTGAAAGACCCAACGGAACCGCTCCATAGGGATATCGCTCCCACGAAGCTCCGGTTTGAGGCTGATCTCACGCTCGAGGCGGTGGGGCGAAACGCTGCCATGGAGCCTTTTGGCCAAATAGGCAAGGCTCTCTTCTGGGATGCCCATCACCTTGCCCACCTCCCGAATAATGCCTCGCGTGCAGTAAGCGCCTATCGCCGCGACGGTCGCCACATGCTTGTCGCCGTACTTCTGAATCAGATAGTTCCGAACGTCGTCGCGCCGGTGCGCCTCAAAGTCGATGTCGATGTCGGGCCGCTTGCTTCCGTCGACTGGCAAAAACCGGTCGAAGTGGAGGTTGTGCTCATAGGCATCGATGCGCGACATGCCCAGGCAGTAGGCGACCATCGAATCGACGACCGATCCTCTCCCGCTGTGGACGATCCCCTGCTCTGTTGCCCATCGGCACATATCGGCAGCGATCAAGAAATGGCCCGAATACTTGTTCTGGGTGATGATCTTGAGCTCTTTCTTGATGCGGTTCTCCTGCCGCCTCGTCAGTTGGGGATAGCACCGCTTGGAGCCCTCCCACACCAACTGCTGGAGTCTTTGGGGCTCATTCTCGCAGAAGGTAGGCAGCTCGGTCCGGCCCGGCAGCACATATCGGTCGCAGCGCTCCGCGACGCGCATGGTGTTCTCGACCAGATCTGGCCGGTCTGCATAGCGGCCGAGCTGCTCTTGGTAGGGGCGCAAATACCGTTCGGCGTTGAGCGCGCGTCTGGGTGGGAGCCGTATGGGCGGCTGGGAGGCGTCGCGGCGGGGCTTGCGCCCGACCACCTCTTCAATCAGACACAGAGATTCGATGCAGACGAGCATGTCTTGCGCGGCAAACTGTCCGGGATAGGCGTGGGTTAGCTGACCTCCAGCGACGGGTAGCAGGCACTTTTTTTCCGAAAGATCCAAAAGCTGCCGATTGACCGAGATCTGCCAGGGAAGATCGGTCCGTTCGATCTCTACGAACACGTTGTCCCTGCCGTAAAGGCCGATCAATCGGTCGATCATTCGGGAGGCATGAACGGTGTCTCGGCTCATCAACGCGCGGTTGATCGGTCCCTCGTCGCCTCCCGTCAGGCAAAGGAGTCCGTCCGTATGTCGCTCAAGCCGCTCCCAGTTGCAGAGAGGAAATAGCCGTGGCTCCTCCAAATGGCAATCGGTGACCAGTCGCGACAGTGACCGAAAGCCGACTGGATTTCGCGCGACGAGGACCAGCTCTCCGCCGTCGGCCATTTCCAACGTGGCGCCGATCAGCGGATGAAGACCGGCTTGGAGACAGATCGTCGTGAACTCCGCCGCTCCGCTCAGCGACAGGCTGTCGGCCAGAAGAGCGGCTCTAGCCTCTCCCGCCTTGGCAAATGCCGGAATTGCCGCCGCGATCATGGCGCTCCGACCGAACGAGTAGCCGCTTAGGCAATGGAGGACTGCGTATGGCTGACTTTTGACCTCTTCCAACGAAGGAGGCTCCGGTGCGTACCCGCAGGCACGGGCAACCGTATCGTCTCGCACCCGAATGGAATGCGCGATCGCCTGTGCGGACTGGGTGATTTCCGGGGAGACCAAAGAAAGAGCGGGCAGATCCTTCGACTCTTCTTTGCAGTTGCCCTTCTCGTCGATGAAGCGCCGCACGAGGCGCTGAGGCTTCAGGTCCCACCACTCGCCAACCTCGCGCCATTGCGCCAGAAGCTCATCGCCAGCCGGTGGCATGCTGCCACTCCTTGAGGACCTTGACTCTCCTCGCGATTTCGACTTGACTGGCCA
>DASZPA010000205.1:0-19020 GCA_035550555.1 Fimbriimonas sp. | reverse complement strand
GGATAGGCGGAAGCCACTGCCATCAGCTGCCCAGCAGAAGCAACGCCGTCTGCGTCTCTCGAGGCGGATTCGTAGAGGACGTACGGCTTGATCGCGACGTCCACCTGACTTAACGGCGGGAGCGGCCTTTGATCGACTACGGGCGAAGTTGCGTCGAGAAAGCTGCTCAGGCCTTGAACGTTCCCGCGGCTCGCCACCTCCTTCAACAGCGCGATCCGCTCTCGGCTGATCCATGGATCTCCGATGCCTCGATGAAAGGCGGACTTCCAAATCCGGAGAGCGCCTTGGAAGTCCCCTTCTTGCTCGCGGCCGATCGCCTTCTTGTAAACAGCTTGGATCTTGTTCTGCCGCCTTTGGCTCGCCGCGCCGGTTTCGTCTATGCCCTCCATGAGATAGGTGGTGCCAGGCCGCCACGCCGGATAGGTGTCCATGCCACCGTAGGAGGCCCAGAGAGCGTAGCGAGAAGGCGGCGCGCCGAAGTCGACTTTCGGTCCCTTGAAATGGACTCCGTTGTAAACGAGCCAGACGTGACTGAGTGCCAGCGGGGAAGCGACGGCGACGCCGCCGGCGCACAGGAGGAGAATGCGTTCAGGTCGTTTCATCGGCTGCCTCCGCCTTGAAGCCGGAGATCTTTGGAGTCAAGCATTCCCGAGACGTCGCTCACGCCGCTCGGGGCGCGAGCTTTCCACTGCACCCTGAGGAGGTTGGGGCCGTCGATTGGCGTCGAGACTTCGCCCGTTGACAGCTTTTGGCCAGGGAGCAGCAGAGACCTTTGGAACAGGACGGCGTTTGCGTGGGCGAGCGCGCAAGGCTGGAAGTTTCCTTGGTCTTCTCGGCCGACCGTGACCGAGTCGAAGTCGCCTTGCGCGACCGCATCGAGCCCCTCTTTGTCGAACCGCATCAAGAGCTGCACCGCGCCCTGGGTGGCTCTCGTTGGGGACGAGCCGTGGGAGCCTAGTCTTACTTGGAACGATTGAGGCGCGGATTTGCCGTGCTTGCCCGTCCCGATCATCGACCAGGGCTCGGAACGTTGGTTCAACTTAATTTTTATGTCTAGCGCAGGTTGCTTTCCTTGGAGGACGTCGGCGACGGTGCGTAAGGGGAGTGCGAACTCATCGTTTTCTCCTGGGTAGCGATAAAGGATCAAGCCTTGGCAGTTGGCGGGCAGGTTGGCCTTAAGCGTTTCGATCTGGGTCTTAAGCGAATCGGCCGTTGGGATCACATAGGCGATGTGGGAGCCCAAGCCTCGGCCGTTCTGGTCTGGCTTGACCGCCTTGAGCATCAACAGCTCCTCTTGGCCGCCAGTGATCGGCCGCTCATATTCCATCTTTAGAGACGGATGGCGAAGGGCGTCCTCAGGGCCGATTCCGTGGTACATGCCTTGGAGTTGGCCCCGGGGGTTGTAAATGAGGGAGTGTCCGTAGGTGGCGATCCCTACGTAGAACGGTTTGCCAGCTTGGTCGGCCTTTTGGAGTCCCTTGGTAAGGGCGCCTAGGTCGGCGACGGGCTGTACGGCGTCGATCGTTTTGCCGATCCGGCCTTCGTAGAACTGCGGACAGAGGAAATCGCAGGCGTCCGCGACCCTTTGGTAGCCGCTTGGAGATGTGAGCCAGGTTTGCAGGGCCGTTGCTGAGAAGGACTTGCCTTTGAGGCGTCGGCTCAGTTTGGAGCGGATCTGCTGCAGGAGGTCGGCATATTTGGGGAGAAGCCGTGTGGGGCAGTCGATGTCCATTTGGACGCCTGCGACGGCGACCTGCTTTGAGGCTCTCGTCCACTCTTTGTCGATTCCCGCTGCGATCTGATCGGCCAAGGGTGGGTTGGTTAGGGAGCCGAAGTGGGAATCGAGGCCGCCATCGAAGTTGAAGACGAGGACGACGGGGAGCCCGCCGGAGTTTGAGCTCCACATCTCGGGCATCATGGTCGATGCGCGGACTCCGTCGGTGGTGAAGGTTGCGGCTCGCACGTATAGCGTGCTGACGCCCATGTGGTCGAGCAGCTTCCGCTCGTCTTTCGAGATTGAGAACGGGCTGTGCCAGTACCAGATGCCGATCTCTAAGGAGTGAGGCGGCGTACTTCGGTGTCCGCATCCGAAAGAGAGCGGAGCGATCGCCAAAGGCAGCCATCTCAGGAGTTTCACCCAACACAGAATATAAGGGATGGCATGGCAAATCCGTGAGGCAAAAGAGGCCGACTATCCGGGCATAGCGGAGGCGCATGTCGCATCGATCAAGGCGATCGGTCCATCCGGCTATTCGCAAGAGGTCGTCGAACTTTGGGCAGCGCCTCGGGACGCCTCGATTTACAGGGCCGCAAGCGCAAATGGAGAGTCTTTCTTTGTGGCGGAGGATGATCGAGGGGCGGTTATTGGCTTCTCCTCAGCTCGGTACTCCGATGTTGCGACCGTGGCGGTGTACGTTCGTGGCGATGCGGCGAGGATCGGAGTTGGTTCGGCTTTGCTGGCAGCGGCCGAAGCGCGACTGCGTGAACTGGGAGCGTCTGAAATAGTGATCGACGCGTCCCTCACCGCTGTACGGTTTTACGAAACGAACGGCTACGAGGCACTCGGTCGCGCGGAGCACGTTCTTTCGAGCGGGGGAGCGATGGCTTGCGAGCGGATGGCCAAAAGCCTGGCCTGACCCAACCCGAATCGGATGAGAATCGACTTTCCTTCCAGAAATCCTCCCACCCCCTTGACTCTCGCGGATAACACTGGTATCATTTCTCCTTGCCGCTGGACCTAGTGTCCGGCAAAGCACCAGATCTTTGACAGCCGCATAGTGGTTTTTTGAGAAAGCGCATCGAGCACTCGATAAGGCGAGAGTCTTTCAAATTTTAAGCTAATGAGGGTGTATGGTGAATGCCTAGGGACAAGTTGCCGATGAAGGGCGCGTAAGCGGCGAAACGCTCAGGGGAGCTGCACAAGAGCTTTGATCCTGAGATGCCCGAATGGGGAAACCCGGCCAGAGTAAATGTCTGGTCACTCATCTCTGAAAAAATAGGAGATGTAGAGGGAACCCGGTGAACTGAAACATCTAAGTAACCGGTGGAAAAGAAATCGAAGAGATTCCGTAAGTAGCGGCGAGCGAACGCGGAGGAGCCTAAACCGATTGGCTTGCCAATCGGGGTTGTGGGGCTACCACTTCCGTCCCTTAAATTCAGCCTTAGGGTTGAAGTTAAGGTCGGAAGAAAAGAAGACAAGAGAGGTTAACGAAACAGGATTGGAAAGTCCGGCCATAGAGGGTGATAGCCCCGTCCGTGAAAACTTCTTACGAATTTCAGGTGGTACCCGAGTAGGACGGAGCACGTGGAACCCCGTTCGAATCTGTGCAGACCACTGCATAAGGCTAAACACAGCTTGTCACCGATAGTGCATCCAGTACCGTGAGGGAAAGGTGAAAAGAACCGCGGGTAGCGGAGTGAAATAGAACCTGAAACCGTACGACCCACAAACAGTCAGAGCGCAATGTTAGGAGCGATCCTAAAAGGCGTGATGGCGTACCTTTTGCAGAATGAGCCTGCGAGTTGTCGGTGTTGGCGAGGTTAAGCGATTTAGTCGCGGAGCCGGAGGGAAACCGAGTCCGAATAGGGCGTCAAGTCAGCATCGGCAGACCCGAAACTGCGTGATCTAGCCATGGTCAGGCCGAAGTGGTGGTAACACACCATGGAGGGCCGAACTCATTGATGTTGAAAAATCTCGGGATGAACTGTGGTTAGTCCGGTGAAATGCCAATCGAACGCAGAGATAGCTGGTTCTCCCCGAAATGCATTTGGGTGCAGCGTTTGGCGTTGTTCATTGGGGGTAGAGCACTGAATGGGCTAGGGGGCTTACCGGCTTACCGAACCCAACCAAACTCCGAATACCATTGAATAAGCCAGGCAGTAAGACGGCGAGTGATAAGATCCGTCGTCGAAAGGAAAACAATCCAGACCGACAGCTAAGGGCCCTAAACATAGACTAAGTGTGAAACGATGTGAGATCGCGTAAACAGCCAGGAGGTTGGCTTGGAAGCAGCCACCCTTTAAAAAGTGCGTAACAGCTTACTGGCCGAATGTGATCTTGCGCGGATAATGTAAGGGGGCTAAAGTCTATTCCCGAAGCTTCGGACTCCGAGTAATCGGAGTGGTAGGGGAGCGTCGTGCACAGCAGTGAAGCTTGAGCGGAAGCACAGGTGGAGCGTGCACGAGTGAGAATGCAGGCATGAGTAGCGATTATACAGGTAAGAATCCTGTACGCCGAAAACCTAAGGTTTCTCCGGCTATGTTCGTCATACGGAGGTTAGGCGGTCCCTAAGGCGAGGCCAGAAGGCGTAGCCGATGGACATCCGGTCGAAATTCCGGACCCGGGACGTAGGCAATGGGAGGACGCTTTTGAACATCTGATCCCGGACTGTTGGTTGTTCCGGGCTAGCCCTAGGCTGGGCCTCTTGAGAGAGGGGCATAAAGGCTGAAGGCGGGGAAGTGCGCTCTTCGGAGCAAGTGAACTCAGATTGACAAGGGCCGAGAAAATCCCCACAGCTAACTACGTTTCCGACCGTACTGCAAACCGACACAGGTAGGTGAGTCGAGGAGACTAAGGCGTTCGAGAGAACTCTCGTTAAGGAACTAGGCAAATGGGCCCCGTAACTTCGGGATAAGGGGCGCCCCCGCGAGGGGGCCGCAGCGAAGCATCCCAGGCGACTGTTTACCAAAAACACAGGTCTCTGCTAAGGCGAAAGCCGAGGTATAGGGGCTGACGCCTGCCCAATGCCAGTAGGTTACGCGGAGATGTCAGGAGCAATCCAAAGCATTGAAGTTAAGCCCTGGTGAATGGCGGCCGTAACTCTAACGGTCCTAAGGTAGCGAAATTCCTTGTCGGCTAAATACCGACCCGCATGAAAGGCGTAACGACTTGGGAACTGTCTCAACGAGAAGCTCGGTGAAATTGTAGCGCCCGTGAAGATGCGGGCTACGCGCAGTAGGACGGAAAGACCCCGTGGAGCTTTACTACACCTTGTGATTGCGAATCGGTTGTAGATGTAGAGCGTAGGTGGGAGCTTCGGCGCCAATGGAACACCACCCTTCTACATCTGGTTCGCTAACCCCTCCCCTGATCGGGGAACTTGGGGGACGCTCACAGGCGGGTAGTTTGACTGGGGCGGTCGCCTCCGAAAAAGTAACGGAGGCGCCTAAAGGTGCACTCAGGCTGGTTGGAAATCAGCCGTTGAGCGTATAGGTATACAGTGCGCTTGACTGCGAGACACACAGGTCGAGCAGGGACGAAAGTCGAGCTAAGTGACCCTCTGGTGGTGCGTGGGCACGCCAGGGTTCATCGGATATAAGCTACCCCGGGGATAACAGGCTGATCTTGCCCGAGCGCTCACAGCGACGGCATGGTTTGGCACCTCGATGTCGGCTCGTCGCATCCTGGGGCTGTACACGGTCCCAAGGGTTCCGGAGTTCACGGATTAAAGCGGCACGCGAGCTGGGTTCAGAACGGCGTGAGCCAGTTCGGTCCCTATCCACTGCGCGCGCAGGAAATTTGAGAGGAGTCGCTCTTAGTACGAGAGGACCGGAGCGAACCGACCTCCGGTGTACCGGTTGTCCCGCCAGGGGCATACGCCGGGTAGCCACGTCGGGAAGTGATAAGCGCTGAAAGCATCTAAGCGCCAAACACACCTCAAGATGAGATTTCCCATCCATAGGAGTAAGACCCCCGGAAGACTACCGGGTTGATAGGTCGCGTCTGTACGCACAGCAATGTGTTAAGGTTAGCGATACTAATCGGTCGAGGGCTTAAAAGAAGGATTCGCCTTATGGAGTTTCTTGGTGCGCTTTCTCAAGCAACCGCTATGCGATTGCTCAACGATTTTGGGAGGAACCTCGGTCCTTGATGGCTGAGGCGATGCCCAAGACAGTTTCCGGGCGACCAGAGCGAGGAGGCCACACCCGTTCCCATTCCGAACACGGCAGTTAAGCTCCTCAGCGGCGGAAGTAGTTGGTCCGCAGGGTCCCGCGAGATAAGCGCGTTGCCCGGGTAAATATCAAGTAAGGCTCTCATCGAAAGATGAGGGCCTTTTCTTTTTGTCGGTATGACTTGCCGAGGGTCTGACCCAATCGGTCAAGCTTGGGTGATATTGGGAGGAGCCAGTATCACTTGAAGGACGGTTTCCTGTCGCGTCGAGTGTTTGCTTCGCTGCCAAGTTGGGAGGCTTGTGAGGACTGTTGACGAGGTTGACCGAGTCACATTATCCTTCCTGACTGAGCCATCCTTTCCTTGAGGAGAGTTGACCCTCAAGCAGCGTTTCGCCGTCTTCCTTGCGGAGCCTGACGGCGTGGCAGCCCAGTCGTCCTTCGAGGGCTCGAGTCAATGCTTCGGAGTGAGTGGTGATCCAGAGCTGACTGTACTGGGCGGCGTGGGTCAGGAGGTCGGCGAGAGGCTCCATCATCGCCGGGTTGAGGCTTGCCTCCGGCTCGTTAAAGGCGATCAGGGGCGCGGGACGGTGCGCGAAGCAGGCCACAGCGAGCGCGATAAATTTCAAAGTACCGTCGGATAGTTCTCTCACGCTCACGAGCCGGCCGATCCCGGGCACCGACATCTTGACCTCGGTCCCGTCGCTGAAGACCTCCTGCTCAGGAAACGCCGAGGAAAAGATCTCCGCGAACCGCTCCCACTCTCCCCATTGTCGAAGAACCAGAAGAGCGGGCGCCAGGTTGTGGCCGTCCTCCGCGAGCATCGGCGAATAGGTACCCAACGCGGGCCGCCGAAGGGGTGAATCCTGATCGGTGCGGAACTCGTGGTAGAAGATCCATCGCTCCACCATCTCCCGCATCGAGTAGAGCGCGTGGTACCGTGACGGATCGCTGATCTGTGCGAAGATCGACTCGGAATCGACGAGCTGGGCCACGAGCTCCTTGTCTCCGTCGACGCCCCGCATATGCGCGACCGAGGACTTTCGATCGACCAGAACTCGTCCTGCAAGTTTCACGATCTCCGCCTTGATCTGGGGGTCGAGAGGGAACAGGGGCAGCTCACTTCCGGGCCGCAGGCCGAATTCCAGACGATAGGAGAACGGCTCGGCCTCAAGGGAAAGGAGGACCTTTACAGGTCCCTTAGATCTTGGACCCGCCCAGACGATCGATTCCATGCCGCCCTCTTCCGCGATGTAGGCCGCCAATTTGCCCTGCATCGAAGATTTGAGAAGGCGGAACGCGTTGAACAGGTTGCTTTTACCGCACCCGTTGGGCCCGGTGATAAGATTCACGTCGTCGAAGTCGACTTCCAGGTCTCGGACCGATCGATAGCCTTCGACTTTGAACGAGCGGATCCGTCCCACCATCGCCTTAGTTTGACCTTGGCACGAATGCAGCCGCCACCAGCAGCTTCGTGTCTTCTGGCCACCAAGATGAACAAACGTCCCTTGCTCTATCGTCCACTTTTCAACGAAGTGACTTTATGGGACCTTGTCTCCTTCTTGCCGTTTTGACGCACGGGCATGCGGCGCACAAGACGCCGGTCTCGGGCTCTATGTTTTGGGAGGAGCTGGCGTATGTGCAAGCGATGAAAATGGGAAAGTACATGCCCATGATCCGTTTTGGGTGTTGGGACATCATCCGGTATCCCAAGGCTCAGACCTACATGTTCGTGACGCCCTACTTCGTGCAGGAGGGCACGTTCCGGTCGGACGGAGTCAACTACTCCTTCCATGCCGTGATGGCAAACGAACTCGGGAATGCTGATGTTGCGAAGATCAAGGCCGACATGAATCCCCAGGCGGCCGCGAAGTTCGCTCTTGCCTATGCCCAGTCCATGATCGATTTCACCGGGACCTACGACAAGAGCAACGGGGTTCTGAAGATCGCCTATCCCGTCAAAGGCATGTTGACGCCCTTCGAGCTTCACATGACCACGGAAGGTGACGACGGACTTGCTTCCGTACTTGCCGACGGGGAGCGCGGAATCGCCGGACTCTGGCACGCGCCCGATCCGCCTCCCGAGCTGCTCGACGCCAAGACTCAGTACAAGATTGGTGGGCTGGAGGGGCTGGAGCGGTTCGTCACGCAGGCCATCGGCGCCGACGGTTCGGAGTTTGGCATCGTCGACTTTCGGGTCGACCACACGTTTCGGATCCATGACAAGATCGGCAACTGGAGTAAGTCCGGGTCCACGGTCCGGCTGACCTATCAGGGCAAGGTCATCATGGTGCTCACGATGTCGGCCGACGGGAAGCTGCTGTCGGGCGGCAAGCTAGCCTACGTGTGCAACTGAGAAGCCCAAGGAAGCTGACGGCTCCTTCGGCGGACTCCTCAGTGGATCGAGACGAATGCGCGAAGGAGCCGAAGCCATTCGTCTCGCCCAGACTACGGGTTCGACAGCGTTCGCACGAACTCAACTACGATGAGCGTTCCGCTTTCGGTGATCGCTGCCTTGTAGACGGTGTTGGAAGCGATGCCGTCCGCGCCCGTGAAGTTGGCCACCCAGTCGCCCATCGACATTGTGCAGGTCTTGTTCGAGATGAGGGCGGTCCCGGTGCTGTCGTAGATGGCGATCGACTTGTACCCGAGTCTCCGACGAATCGAGGGCCCAGGGTGAAGCTCATCGACGTCTTGTCCAGCCAAAGGGCCTGGTTTGCCCGCTTCGAGATCTTGAGGGCCCACGCACGTCTTCCGTGTACACATTGCTACTCGACGACGTGATCTCCAGCGTGTATTTCCGCCCGTTGACGAGCCCGTTGGCTCCGCAGGTTTCGAAGCCCTTGACCATCGGCTCGTGGTTCGGATTGGTGGCCGTCTGGGTGAGTAGACCAAGGGATTCGTCGAGTCGATGAGTTTGAAAGTCCAGGTACCGGTCACGGACCCCGAGCAGTCCACAACGATGTCAGGCAGGTCGGTGGTCATCCCCATCGGAATTTAGTTCGCCGGAATCAGAGTGAGCGCGGTAATGTCGCTCGTCTTCTTGGAGGACCGAATGGTGGCTGGGCTGACCCGCTAGTGGTGCCGATTGCCAGGAACAGTGCAAAGATACGCAGCATGTGATACACCTAGTCCTGGGATACTGTAAGAGTTTCCAGGGTTCATCCTACTGCAAGTAATGCAATTCTCCAGCAGTAATCCTTATCGGCCCTTGGCGCCACTGTTCGCCGCTCAAACGTTGGGAGGGGCCTATGGACTCTTGGCAGCCTGTTCAAGGTGGTGACAGCCGCGCGATCACCCTCCGACCTGTCCATAGAAGTCCGGTTCTGAGCGCGCCTCGGCGATGACCCCTTTGTAGAGAAGCCCAGTCGAGTGGAGGGAGTAGCGGATTCTAGCGGCTTCGGCTTTGGCTGCGAAGGACCTTCGCAGGGCCTCGTCCTTCATGAGCTCGGCCAGCTTTTCGAACCAGTCCGAGAGGGTCTTGGCGCGAAGGCAGCAGGGACCCTCCAGCGCCTCCTCCACGTCGCGGTAGCTTTCGTAGTCGGGCATCACGCAGGGGATTCCGCGCGAAAGATAGTTGGTGAGCATGGAGTTGTTCGCGGTTTCGTCGCGGGCGGCGTCCGGATGAGTCCAGTGGATGCCGACATCGATCTGCTCATAGGCGGTGTCGTCGGCCTTGGGAAAGACGATGAAGGCGAAACCCATTTTGCGGACGTGGCTCTCAATCACCTCGATGCTCTGCAGCTTCTTGGCGTCTCCCACGAAGCCGATCATCCGTGGGCGCTCCAACTGCGATTCGGGCATTTCGTAGCGAGAAGCATTGTCGTGGTGGAAGGGGACCACCCAGCTCTTCCATCCGTGTTCGGGTACGGGTCCGGCGTAGTTCTTCATCGACCTCGTGGTGAGCACCAGGAATCGAAAAGCCCGGCACTTCTCATAAAACAGCGAACGGTGACCCACGTCTGCCACCACGTCCACCACGTCGAGGATCTGGGGAGTCGTTCCATGGTAGAAGCGAACCTTTGGGATCTCGGCCCCTTGAACCCAGAAGAGGGCAGGGGCACTCAGGACGGCGTTTTGGCTGAGAAAGGAGGACCGGAGCGCCAAGCCGCCGATCTCTTGAGCAATCTGCTCGCCGCGAACGGCGAAAACCTCCGCCCGAGTGTCGGCCGCCGTGAACAGTACCTTCCCACGAGCCTTCCGGCCCGCCATAAACGCGCGTACGGACATGGACGGTTGAGACTAGCACGGGGGCGGGTCGGGTGGGAAGGCGGAAGTCTCAAGTTGGCAAGTAGTCAAGTTGGCAAGTAGTCAAGTTGGCAAGGAGGCAAGTTGGCAAGTTGGCAAGGCAGCGAGCCAAGGCGCGGCGCTCGCCGACTTGAGAACTTCCCAACTTGAGAACTTGCCAACTTACCTGACCTGTTTGAGCAGGGCCGCGACGGCTGCGTCGAGCTGGGGGTCCTTTCCGGCGAAGAACTCCTCGGGGGTGATGTCCACTTTTACGTCGGGCTGTTGGCCGTGGTCCTCGAGCGGGGTTCCGTCCAGTTGGAACACTCCTGTGCCGGGCATTCGGGCATTCGTGCCATCAACGAGCGGAAGGCCGCCCGTGTAGATTACGTAGCCCGGCGTGGGCATGCCTACCAGAGTCGCCAGCTTGCGAGCCTTCATTGCCGCGGGGAACATCTCGGCGTTGGAATAGCTCGTCTCCGCCATCATGACCACCATGGGCATGGCCAGAGTTTGGCCGGGACCGAGAACGGCTTTCTCGTCGCGGGGCTGGTATATCAGGTTGGGCTGGCGCTCCAGGATGTCGATGATCTGGTCCGACGTGTTGCCTCCGCCGTTGTTGCGAACGTCCACGATGACTGCCTTCTTGCCTTGGGCATACTCCCAGACTTCCTGGTTGAATCGGGCCAAGGAGCGGCCGTCCATGCCGGCGATGTGCACGTAAGTGACCTGGCCATGGGAGATGTCTTCGACGTACTTGCGCCTCTTCTCAAGCAGATTGCGGTTGACGATGCCGTTGAACTCGCCGTTCGAGAGGGCCTTGTATTTCACATGGCGGGTCTTGCCGTCGGCGCCCTTCACCGTCAGGTCGATATCGCGGCCCACCTGATCGTTCAAAACGTCTCGCCAGAGCGCTTCGTCCACTTCCACCGGCTTGCCATTGATTTCGGAGACGACCTCGCCGGCCGAGAGCTTGGTTTTCTCGTACGAGCCAGGCACACCTTTAGGGACGTCCAGAATCTTGATTCCCGGGCCAGGGTAGCTGTAGTCGAACAAGAAGCCCGGGTGGGCGCTCGTCTCGCTCTTGACGGTGCTGCGGGCGGGCCCCACTTCGCTGTGGCTCGACTCCAGCTCGCCGACGAGCATGTTCAAGATGGTCGCCATCTCATTGGGAGTGCCCACAGACGGAAGGAACTTTCGATACCGCTTACCCAACTCCGCCCAGTCGCGGCCATGGAAGTTCGGATCGTAAAAGTCCTTGTTGTAGGCGCGCCAGAACTGGTCGTAGGCGGCGGCGTGCTCTTTTCGGAGGTCGTGCAGCCAATCGGCGCGGAACGCGACGGTGGTCGCGGGCGTGTCGGGCTTGCGAATGTCGATGGTGTTCAGCAGGCCGCCACGGGTGACTGTGAGCAGCTTGGTGTCGTCGGCGCTCAAGCGGAAACCGCTCACGCCGCCGTTCGTGATCTTCTTGGGCTCGGAGCCGTCGTATTTCGCACGCCAGACGTCGCCCTCGCTGCTGAAGTAAATGTCGCCGTTCGTCGGGTCGAGCTGAATATCGCCGTCGGGCGCTTGCGAGACGATTTTGCGCGGCCGGTCCTCGATGCCGTCGAGGTCCACATGAACCTTCACCGGCGCCGCCGGCTTTTCGAACTTCATCTCGATCTCACCAGGCGCGGCATCCTCTTGGTGCAGCGGGATTGCGTAGATGCCGTCGCCGTCGCGGTTGCTGCGCATCAGAAGGTAGTTGCCGTCGGCCGTAAATCGCGGCACGATGTGGCTGGCGCTGAGCTTGGTGATGTCGACCGCCTTGTTGGTCTGCGTGTCGAACAGCCAGATGTTGGTTGTGTCGTCCCAATAGTAGTAGCCGCTTCGGAGCAGCGCGTCGGAATAGGCGATATACCGGCCGTCCGGCGACCAATCGTATGCGTCCTCCTGGACGTCTCCCTGGTACTGACCTGGCCGCGAGAGCACGCAGGTGGGAGCGCCGCCGGCGATCGGGACCGTATAGAGGCCGCCGGCGGGACCGTCTTGCCAGTAGCTGATGCGCGCGCCATCCGGCGTCACTCGGACTGCCTGCGCGTCGCCCCCGCTGCTGACCGGGGTCACGGTTTTGGTGTCGGAATCCATCTTGAACACCAGCAACGGCCCCTTCCGGTCGCTCAAGAAGTAGATCGTCTTATTGTCGGGCGCCCACACCGGCTCTTGATCGACGCCTTCCCAACTCGTGAGCTGCTCCGCGTCGTCGGCGTTGGGACCTTTGGTCTTTTTGGTCAGTACCGTCCAAATATTGCCGCGAACGGTGAAGGCGATCTTGTCGCCCTTTGGGCTGAGCGCCGCGTCGGTAGCGCCGCTGTTCAGCACCAGCCGCTCGATCTGATTCACCTTGTCGTCGGTGCTCGCGGTCAGCGTGATCTTCTTAGGCGCCTGGCCGATCGTCATCAGATACACGTCGCCATCCCGTTCGAAAGCAGCGACTGGAGCGTTGTGGGCGACCGTGAGGAATCGCGCGCCCTCTCCGACGAAGTCGGTGAGCCGCTTGGCCGAAGAGCCGATCTGGTAGACATTCGGCGTCCGTTCAGCGTCGTCGCTTGCCGCAATCTTGGGTATGGGGTGGCCGACGGGGCTGCTGCTGGGCGTCTTTTCAGTGACAGTCACGGCGAGTACGGAGCCGTCCGCCGCGTAGTTGGGCCACAGGTGCTGAAAGCCAGTGTTGCGGATGGGCCGGCGCTCGCCGTTCGCCAAATCCACCTTCCAGATCTGGGAGGCAGCCGAGCCCTGGTAACGAGGCCTCACCCACGGGAAGCCGAACCGGGTGTAGAGAAGCGACTTGCCGTCCGGTGAATAGTGCGGCGATCCGACGGACATCATGTCCTGGAGCAGCTTGTGAGTCCGGCCCGTCCGCACGTCGATCGCATACAGCCCGTTGTAGGCAGAGTCTCGGCTGGCGCGCTCGACGACGTATTTGCCATCGGGAGACCAGTCGCTCGGAACGTCGGCGCCTGAGTTATAGGTGAGCTGCTGCGTCGAGCCGCCGTCGGCCGGAACGATGAAGATGTCCCAGTTGCCCGTCCGGGTGCTTGCGAAGGCGAGGTACTGGCCGTCCGGAGACCAGACGGGGTTGTCGTCCATTTCGACGTTGGTCGTGACAGGTTCAGCCCGTCCGCCCGAGCTGGGAGCGACCCAAATGTCGCCTTGGTAGCTGAACGCGATC
Source organism: Fimbriimonas sp. (assembly GCA_035550555.1). GTDB lineage: Bacteria > Armatimonadota > Fimbriimonadia > Fimbriimonadales > Fimbriimonadaceae > Fimbriimonas. The sequence continues at coordinate 5,693 of DASZPA010000205.1, read as the reverse complement.
CGTTTCCCGTCGGGGCTCAAGGCAAGCGAACGCGCTCCAATGAGCGGGGAAGGGGTGGGAGGAGGAAGTTGACGAGTGGTAACGAGGGTGCACGCGAGCAGTGAAAGCATTAGATGTATTAAGAGTTTACTTCCCCCAAGAAGGGCAGGCGTTTCGGAAGCGTGGGCGTGGGTTCCAGCCTGGTGGCATTTTCCTTAGAACTGGCAGGTCGAGGTTTGGGTAACCGTCCCCGCAGGCTTTTGATCCACGGGCCGGTGAAACCTCCGCCGGTCAATCGTTAAGACTTCGGTTTGACTGGATCCCCTTGCCAGGCTATGGAGCGAACCTTCGGCGTTTTAACGCCTGCGGCATCCGATCCTCTCCGGTGCGGGCGGTATCGAACGGGCGTCGGCCCTAGCGGCTGAAGGACAGGCCTGATGCAGCACCCCGGTCAGGACCTTGGTGGGGTCATTTCAGCGGCTATTCGCCTGGCAGGTTTCAACTTAGATTGGAGCGCTGCATAACCCACTCTGCGATGTGCACAAGGTCACGGCATTATTTTCGAGGCTACGATGGATGGTGTCTGGGACCTTTTCAACGATCGAAGCACGTTGGAAGCTTTAAGACTATGTTGTTGGCCGCCACTCTTACCATGCTTGCGCAGAGGACCCCCGATTCTTTGCCGCGCATTGCCAGCCGCTCGCAGTTCGATTCCATCGCCCGGGTCGCCTCTTACCCTTACGACCTGCCTCACGTCATGTTCGTGATCGACCGGCTGCATGGCGACCGCATCTATTACGTCAACACCAAGCGGTTCCAATCTCACCGAGACTTCGCCAACAAGGCATATCTCTCGCTGGAGACGGGGCAGCGGTTCTTCAGCGACAACTACCTGCGACCTGAGCGGCGGTTCTATATGGGGACCGTTTCGTTTCAGACGCCAGTGAAGAGGTGGACCTTCGAGTTTTGGGAGGGCGACCAGATCTCGGGCAAGGGCATCCGTGAGGTGGCGAGCGCGATTGGCAAGAGCTTCTTCGAAAAGGTTGCTTTCAAGCCCAACTCCTTGCGGCAGGAGGAGGTGAGCGAGGGAATTCCAAGGCTGCTGCCAACGGAGATCTTGCCTCCGAGCGACTACCAGCCGGTCAGCTTGGGCACAGCGGTTGGGCGGCTTCGCGTGCTGGAGAAGCTCGACGACCAGACCTTGGTCGGACCAGAAGACATCGTCGTGCTTCCGAGCGCGCCAGTCGACCTCCCTCCCGTCGCCGGCATCGTCACCAGCGAGCCGGCCAGTCCGCTGTCGCATATCAGCCTTCGCTCAAAGTCGCTCGGCGTTCCCGATGCCTACATCAAGGGCGCCCGGCGTCTGTTGCTCAGCCGAAACGGGCAGATCGTCCAGCTTGTCACGAGGCCGGACCAGTACCTGATCGGCAAGCCGACGGCAGCCCAGCTATCGGCGTTTCGGAACCGGGCCAATGAGCGCAGGCAGCTGCTCACGCCGAAGGCCGACCTCTCCGTCACGGCAATTGCCGACCTGGGCGATCAAAGGGCCTACATGGCAACGGCCTACGGGGCGAAGTCGGCAAACCTGGGCGAGATGATCCATGCGCGGATCCCTGGCATGGAGGTTCCCGACGGTTTCAGCCTCCCGTTCGCGGCGTACCGGCTGTTCGTCGCTTCGAACGGCTTGGACCGAACGATCCGGGACCTACTAGGCGACCAGCTTTTCCAGTCAGATCCTGCCGTGCGGAAGCAGCGACTGACGGAGCTTAGGAAGCGGTTTGCAGAAGGCAAGATGGATGTCGCTCTCGCGGGCGAGATCCTTCGAAGGGCTCACACCCGCTTCTCGGGGCAGGGGCTCTTCGTGCGTTCCTCCACCAATTCGGAGGACCTGCCCAACTTCAACGGCGCTGGACTCTACTCCACTTTCCCCAACGCCAAGACGGACGAACAGATCCTTCAGGCAGTTAAGTTCGTGTGGGGCTCGCTGTGGAACTTCGAAGCGTTCGAGGCTCGGCAGCGGGCCGGCATCGACCACGAGAAGGTGTTCATGGCCGTACTCCTGCAGCGCGGCATCAAGGCCGACAGCGCCGGAGTCATGATCACTGCCAACCCGTTCGACGCCGGCGACCCCGACTGCTGCTATATCAGCGCCACGAAGGGGCTTGGGATCAAGGTTGTGGAAGGCGTCAAGATCCCTGAGCAGCTCCTCATGCACTACGAGTCTGGGGCCGTCCAGGTTCTTACTCGGTCGACGATCGACTCACTTCTGACCTTCGATGAGCACGGCGGGGTGAAGGAGGTCGCGGTTCCGGTTGGAAGGTCGGTGCTGACGGACTCGTTGGTGCACGGTTTGGCCACCGCGGCACGGCGGATCCAGTCGGTCTTCGGTGGCAAGCCGCAGGATATCGAGTGGGTGATTATGGGGGGGAAGATCTCTATCGTGCAGTCCCGGCCGTATCTTCGAGGAACCTAGACAAGCTGATTTAGATTGGTCGTCGGCCGATTCCGGGCTGGTACCGTAGAGTGGGGCCACGGGAGGGCGGCTTGATGAGCAGATGAGGGAGGCAAAGGCCGAAAAGGGTTCGCTCCTGGAAGTGGCGGCCGCCTTTTTGCGGCTTGGCTTTACGGCGTTCGGCGGGCCCGCCGCTCACATGGCGATGATGGAGGAGGAGTTCGTCCGCCGGAGAGCGTGGATTACCCACGGGGAGTTCGTGGACATGATTGGAGCGGCTGCCCTGGTTCCTGGGCCGAACTCAACGGAGGTGGCCATTCACGTTGGAATGAGGCGTGCAGGCGTTCCAGGCATGGTTGTGGCCGGCGCCTGCTTCATCGTCCCGGCGGCGCTCATGGTGTCTGCAATCGCATGGGCGTATGTTCGATACGGCGCTCTTCCCAGTGCCCAGGCGTTCCTGTATGGCGTGAAGCCCGTCGTGGTGGCCGTAGTCGCTCAAGCCATTTGGCTGCTGGTGAGCAAGGTCGTCGACGCGTGGCCGAAGCGCCTTGCGCTCCTGAGCAGCATTGTTGCGTCGGCTTTGGGTCTGTCCGAGGTGGCGACCCTCCTTGGCGCCGGCGTGCTCTTGGGGGCCAACGCTTGGAGAAAGGAGCGCAACCTGCGATCGGCGGCGCCGGTCCTCGTTTTACTGCTCTGTGTCGGAGCGGTCGCTGCGTTGCCCCTGGTCTGGGAGGGGCTCCGGCATGGCCCCCAACGGCCGACGGTGGACGCCATCTTCCTCTACTTTCTGAAGCTTGGCTCGGTTCTTTACGGCAGCGGCTATGTGCTGCTGGCGTTTCTTGAACGCGACATCGTCAAGGGCTGGGGTTGGCTGCCGCATGGGCAGCTGCTCGACGCCGTCGCCGTTGGACAGCTCACTCCCGGTCCGGTCTTCACCACCGCGACGTTCATCGGCTATATCCTGGCGGGGCCTTGGGGCGCCGTGGCGGCAACGGTGGGCATCTTTCTGCCCTCCTTTCTTTTTGTGGCCATCGGCGGCAGGTTCTTGCCGAAGCTTCGCGGATCCGCGGTGTCCTCGGGCTTCCTCGACGGCGTGAATGCCGCCGCTCTGGGTTTGATGGCCGTCGTGCTCGTCCATCTTGCGGTCGACGGAGTCAGGGACTTCGCGTCAGCGGCGATTGGCGTAGCGGCTCTTACGCTTCTTCTGCGGTTCAAGGTCAACAGCGCTCTGCTCATCGTTGGCGGCGGGATCGTGGGTCTCGCCATTTCTGCCTGAGGAGAAGAGTCCCACAGGCGCCTTTAACGACGGGGCCATGCGATGCAAACGGGAGTGGGAGCTCCGATCGTGGGACCGACATGGCCCAGCCTCCCGGTTCGCCGACCGATCTGAACGGCTACCAGACGGTCATCGCTCTGCCCGCAGGCGATGAGCCATCGACCGGTTGGATCGATGCCGAAACCCCTCGGGGTTTGAACGGGGAGCTTCTTCACCTGAATCCTCTTGAGCAGCCCGTTGTGACGGACTCGGAAGACCGCGACGCTGTCGTCTCCTCGGTTTGAGACGTAGAGAGTTCGGCCGGTGGGGTGGAGGGCAATTTCGGCTGTTGTCGCTCCAGGCAGAGGGTGGTTGGCCGTGAGGGTGCTGAGAGTTTGGAGTCGGCGGAGCGCTCCGTTGTGGCGATTGACCGAGAAAGTGCAGACGGTGCAGCCCATCTCGTTGCAGACGTAGAGGAACCGGCCTCGACGGCCGAAGGCGCCGTGCCGAGGGCCCGAACCGGGGAGGGCCATCGCATCGAATCGGCCGACCCGGGACAGGTGGACGCGGCGCAGGCGGTAGCGCTGGACCTTGTCGGTGCCGAGATCGCATGAGTAGGCGTAGCGGGACCGTGAATCTGTGAGAGCGAAGTGCATGTGGGAGCCTTCTTGACGCTCCTTGTTCGGACCCGACCCGGCGTTCACGATCTCCGAAGAGACCGGAAGGAGCGCCCCATGCCGGCCGATCGGGAGGCACGAGAGGACTCCGCCGATATAGCTTGCGGTGAGAACGAATTTGCCGCGCGGGTCGACGCTCACATACGTCGGCGCCTGGCCCCGGACCTTTTGAGAGTCGATCAGCTTCAGGCGGTGGCCACTGCCTATCAAGAACGCGTTCGCGCTGCCGTGGTCCGACTCGTCGACCGAGTAGAGGTACCGGCCGTTGGGATGGACGGCCAAGTAGCTGGGGTTCTCGGTTCGGATCGCCAGCACCGGCTTGGAAATCGCCCCGGTTCGCAAGTTGAGGCGAGCCTCGTAGATGCCCTGGCTCCCGTTCGGCGAGGTGTAGGTGCCGATGTAGAAGGGAATCGATTGGGAAGCAAGGACGAGAGACAGGGTCAGGGGAGACATGCGGCAACAGTTTCGACCAAAGCGCGCGGTGCGCGCTTGGTGGGCGTTCGCACTCCTTACTGGCCTTCGGAAATTGATCGGTTTCATTCCGGAGGGGTCGCTCCGCTTTGGCCATTCCTCGTTCCGCCTCAAGCTCGCGCTGATTCGCCCTCGGGAGACGTCGTGGGCCGCCTAACTCGTTGCGCTCAGACAGGGCGGCCCTGCGAGCGACGTCTCGCTCGGTCGGCGCGGGCTGGCCGCTGCAGAGGAATTGGTTGGGTGTTTTGGGGAGGGGGTTTCCCGGAGGGGTCGCTCCGCTTTGGCCATTCCTCGTTCCGCTTCAAGCTCGCGCGTATTCGCCCTCGGGAGCCGTCGCGGGCCGCCAAACTCGCTTCGCTCAGACAAGGCGTCCCTGCGAGCGACGTCTCGCTCGGTCGGCGCGGGCTAGCCGCTCCAGAGGAATTGGTTGGGTTCTTTGGTTTTAACCGGCTCCGACAGTAGCAAGCCCGAAAACGGTAGAAGCTTGGTCGCCAAGAAAGTTGTCGGCCAAGCACAAGCTGTTCCGAAGGGCCGAGCGGACTTTGGCGGAAACCGGTCTGGAGTGGACCTCCTCCGGTTCAGCCTTCGTCGAGGCTAGGGCAGACAGGTCCCGTTTCAGGGCTGCAACGGGTTGGCGAGTAAAATCCTTTTGTGGAGGAACGGCTGAACTCGGAGGGGATTCGTCGCGACGATTTGATGGTCGCGCTGCGGGATCGCCGGCAGGTGATGGGGGCTCGGCGCATCGATTCCTGCATGCTTTGCCGCCGCCACAACGTGAACAACAGCGGCCTTTGCGAGATCTGCTACGGGGCGCTGAATGGCGACGAGCAGCGGATGGCGGAGCGATGGCTGAATGGGA
>DASZPA010000204.1:0-4452 GCA_035550555.1 Fimbriimonas sp. | reverse complement strand
GGAGAAGCCAACATCCTTCCAAGCCTTGCCGAAGCAGTGCGTCGAGCCCAGGAGTTGCTCGTCACACAACCACATGCCGCGACTGTGTCCTTAGAGGCTTCCTGACACTTTAAGCTCTATGAATCCTCGCAGAGCAAATACACGGCGGAAGCCGGATCCGCAAGACGAATCGAATAGCTCCTGCAACGCGACAGCAGCTCTCCAAGCATTGACTCGGCCGAGTCCACTTCAAAATCCCCATCGAGTTTGGAGATTTCCTCGAATAGAAACTCACGGTCATGGCTGGCGTTATCCACGTCGCCTGGCGATAGAGATCGGGCGGCCTCAAGCTGGGCTTGCCCACCATCAAGGAATGGAGGCAGAACATATTGTATGCCTTCCTTGAGCCCGTCTCCGGATTTGAAACGAACCATCGCTTTAGCTCATGTGTGGCCCGAAGTATGGGAATCCATCCTCAGGGATAGACCTCTGCAAAACGGTCGAAGAGAACGCGTTGAGCTTCAGCGAACGCGCTATCGATACGCCTAACAGCAACTACTCCTTGCTACTTAACGAAAAGAAACCAGTATTTTCTCTATGATACTACTGCCTATTGCTGCCTCTGAAAGCAGTCTTGATTCAGAAAGCTGACGCCTGTTAGATTTTCACCACTTGCAAGCGACAAGACATGACATCGCTTCAAAATGACGGCTCCTTAACATTTTCTTAACAAGGGATCGCTCCCAGCCCGTAACACACTATTGCTTAAGCGAGATTAAAGTATCTGGCTGAGATGGATTCGCTAAGGTGCACGGGTACCTAGGCGTCTCCGGTTCGCGGAATATCGAAAGAATTCCAAACCCCGAATCAGGAGCATCGGCGGTAGGAATTAAGTCTATCGTGATATGTTGACCTTCAAAGAAGGCGAACATCTTCGACAGGCACTTCAAGTCATGACCAATCCGCTTCGTGCCCAAGGTCCCTCAAATTCGCCGCATCGGCCGACATCTGAGGAAGAGAGGTGGATCGCTTCGAAGGACCGTCTGTACCTCTTGCGTGAAGTCGGCTCCTGGCACGGTTCTTACGAGTTTGAAGTAGCTCGAGCTAAGGTCGGTGAGGCGCTTGAAAACTGCGAGTCCCTGTTCTTACGAACCATCGATTCCCTATCGGCGCTGTCCTACTTGGCCGAGATCTAAGTGGTCGGCATCCCGTCTCATCCTCTAAACGAGCCGCCTCGGGTTTCTTGCTCACGATAAAGCGACCTTCCTGTGCCCTCTTGGAACGAGGTGAAGTTGGTTTTCCGTTTGAGGGCAATCGCACTTGGGCTGCTTGGCACGATTCCACAGTAGAAGAATGCCACCCGTCATGAGGCAAATAGCGGAGCAATATGCGTGGGGGCGCCGTCGATTGGACGCCTCGCCCTCGTCCGGCGACCACGATGGTTCGGCCCTCGGCCATCCTCACCCACGAAACGCCCGTCCCGACTCCGAGCTCCGCTGCGTCCTCGTAATCCATGACAGCGAAAATCCGACTGGCGCGGACCGATTGCGCGGGGCAATATGTGAAAGATGACCTTGAGCAAAGCAAGCAACGAAATCCATAATCCGCTGCCTTGCGGAAATCGGTCCATCGCCAAGACGCGCGCCTCGATCGCCAAAACCACGGTCGGACCTTCCGAAAGGGGAGCCGTGCACTCATGAACCGGCCGCTCCTCATCGGAATTGCCGGCGGATCGGGATCGGGCAAGACCTACTTCGCCCGTCAGGTGCGAGAGCTCTCCGACCCGGCCAGAGTCGGGCTCCTGAGCATGGACGCTTACTTTCGAACCGAACAAGGCTCGAAGATCGAGCAGATCAACTTCGATCATCCCGGCCGGCTCGATCTGGACCTGCTGACCTGCCACCTGAGAGCGTTGCGGCAGGGCGAGCCCATCAAGGCGCCAAGCTACGACTTCAGGACGATGACGCAGACTCCCGAAGCGACCGACCTGGCCCCCCTGCCGGTCGTCTTGGTGGAAGGCTTGTTCGTTCTCGCCCCTCCCCTCGTGGATCTCTTCGATCTCACCTGCTTCTTGGACGTGGAAGCCGATCAGCGCCTTCTGGGGCGAATCTTGCGAGACATGAAGGAGCGCGAGGCGTCGATCGACCAGACCGTCGACCGATACCAGCGCTTCGTAAGGCCCAGCCATAACGTCTTCATCGCGCCCACGCGGCAGAATGCCGACGTGGTCGTCGACTTCACCTACAGGCGCAACTTTTTCACCGCATCTATGGCGGAGCTGGTGCTCGATTATCTCCAGCGAGGTCTGGACGTCGAGGCGATCGTGCAGAAGGCGAGAGGCGACACCTACCGTCTTGGGTACTCGGTGGAGCGGCCGACGATGCCGATGAGCGTCGACATTCGGCGAATGGCCAAGGCTTATCCCGAGCAGCTCGTCCAGCACCAGCCCCAAAAGGGCAAATCGGGCGCCCATCTGTTTGTCGAGGCCGGCATGACCGAGCCAAGGAGTCACTGAATCGTGGTTGGAGTTCTTTCGGAATCGGAAATCGACGAGCTGTTGATGACGGCTCTCTTCGCGCGCCTCGGCTGCCATGCGGACGGCAAAACGTACGTCGTGCCCGTCAGCTTCGCTTACGACGGTCACCGCATCGTCGGCCACACAACGGAGGGCCTCAAGACGGCGATCCTGCGCCGGAATCCTTCGGTCTGCCTGCAATTCGACGAGGTGAAGTCGCTCACTGACTGGAAGAGCGTGATCTTGTGGGGCGAGATCGAAGAGCTTCAGGGCGTCGATGCCGCTGTCGCAGCGGGCCTCTTGATCGACCGGTACGGACCGATCTTCGAGGAGAACCCCTCGGACAACCGCCGAGGACGAGAGGTGACGCCGCCCCGGCTGGACCTCAAGCCGGCAAAACACATGATCTACGCGATCAAGATCGGCGAGCGATCAGGCAGGTTCGAGCGTCCGTAGGTTGCACAGCCCCTTACGAGCGTTTCTGCGGTCAGGTTCTCGTCGACAAGGCCTCGGAAGCCAAGGCTTGGAGACGATTCGTCACCCGCCCGAAGCCTGGATTCAGGCGGGGCGCCATCACTCCTCTTCAACCTGGACCCATGCTGCCGCGGAACCCTTTTCCACGACCACGTCAAAGAAGTTCTGCCCTGCTCCAATAGAGATCGTAGGCGACGAGGAGAGAACTGTCGACGTTCCCGTCTGAGTCACCCGAAGGTGATATTGGCCGGGAACTCCGCTAAAGGCGACGTAACCGCCGTAGTTCAGCGAGCCTTGGTGACCAGCGACGCTTCCCGTGGAGTCGATCAGGTCGACGTCGACCTCGGTGTTCGGCAGCCCGTTCATAAACGCGAGCCCGCCGTTAACAGAAGAAGGCACGCCTGGCAGAAAGAAGATCGTGGAGACCTTTCGGGTCGAATCCGAGTCGCCGAGCGCGACGGAGATGTTCTGATCTCCGCTGGCGAGAAACGTGCTGGCGCCGGGCCAAGCGGTACCGCCTCCGTTCGTCATGGTGTATGGGAAAGAGCCGCCTGCAGGCGGAAAGTTTTGACCGCTGCTGAGCGATCCGTAAGCTTCATTCGGGAACGACAGCCCGGCGATGCCGAACGACAGATTCGAGTCGCTCGTGTTCGTCGCTGCGTTGAGAAATCTCAGTCCGGGCCCGCCCACTGTCAACCGGTAAACCTGGCTCGTCGATTCGGAGCCCTGCGTGACCCTTACCGTGAAGCCGTAGGTACCTGGTGTTGTGGGTGTGCCTGCTAGAACCGCGCTGTTGCCGTTGCCCGCCAAACTCAGCCCCGGAGGCAAAGTGCCGTCGGTCGTCCAAATCGGCGCAGGGCTTTGAGCAGGGTTGTTTAGGATCAACGTTTGCGAATAGGCAGCGTTGAGAACAGGATTCGGCAGCGAGGAAGGAGTGATGGTAGGAGGCGCCGTAATCGTCACGGTCCGAGTCCGCGTTGTGGTTTGATGGCTTCCAAATTCGGAGAGAGCCTCTGCTCCCGTGTAGCTCTGCGTAGCAGATAGCGTGAAGGTGAATTGACCAGCCTTCGTCGGTGTTCCGAAAAGTTCCGCGCTCGCGTTAGGATTGCTCGGCTGAGAAACGAGGTTGACGCCCGGCGGTAGGCTGCCGGCCGAGACCTTCCAAGTTGCTCCTGAGTGCCGTTTCCTCCCAAGAGTGTGAGAGGCTCCATACAGGGTTGGCCGACGGCCCCGTCCGGCGCGAATGAGGAAATGGCCAGATCCTCAATGATAAGATGGTCACCAAGGCTCACTGAACTACGGCGCCTACGTCGGCTTTAGCGGAGTTCCCGGTCAGTACCACCTGCGTGTGACTCAGACGGGAACGTCGACAGTTCTCTCCTCGTCGCCTACGATCTCTATTGGGGCGGGGCAGAACTTCTTTGACGTGGTCGTGGAAAAGGGTTCCGCGGCAGCATGGGTCCAGGTTGAAGAGGAGTGATGGC
>DASZPA010000203.1:0-19858 GCA_035550555.1 Fimbriimonas sp. | reverse complement strand
CTCCTGATCGTCACGCCAGAAGCGCATGTTCACGGTGATGATCTTCGTGGCCGGGTCGTAGTCGCCCTCCCACAGATACTGAAGCTTTGCGTTGGGACGCAGGTCTTGCTGGTCGAACAGGCTTGCCGAGAACGCGTAAGCGGTGTTCAGATCGAAGATCCAGCTTCCGCCCGGTGGGAGGTGAGCCGCGACTCGGTGAAAGGCGGCTTGAAGCTTCTCCGGCTCTAAGATGTTATTGAGGCTGTCGAAGAAGCTGAGAGCGGCGTCGAACTTTCGGTGGAGGATAAAGGTAGAGGCGTCGGCGACTTCGTAGTAGATGTCGAGCTTTCGTTTCTTAGCCTTCGCGACCGCGGCCTCGATCATGCCTGGCGAAAGGTCGATACCGGACATCCTAAAGCCCTCTTTGTCGAGCATCTGGCACATCGTGCCCGTGCCGCAGCAGACGTCGAGCACGGTCTTGGGATGGACGTCTTGGTGCGAGAGCAGGAGCAGGTAGTAGGAGACCCACATTTTGTACGGCACCGTCCGCATGAGCTCGTCATAGTAGGGTGCGACGGGGCCAAAGCTCTGCGGCGAGTTCATCCGTGTGGGTCCGTCCATGGTACCGGACACCGGGACCGCGGCCTGGATCGTCCTGGCGAGAGCCGATCCGGTTTCCGGAGATTCGTCAGGCCAGCAGAGCAAGCGCGGCCCGCAAACCAGGCGAGGGTTGCTTTGGGACGCACGACGATAGGCGACGCTTCTACAGCTCTAGAAGGCTTGCCCTTTATCTAGATCTTGCGAACTGCCGGGGCCCGAAGGTTCTTCGGCGCCAACGGCGCGACCCATGCCAGCCCACATCGAGAGTGTGGGGACAGCATCGACTCGATCTTCCGAAGGGCCGACACAATAGCCCTCCAGGGAGAGTCCGACAAACGAGTGGCAAACCGATCAGTGGATCCCTCGTGCCAGGCTATGGAGCGAACCTTCGGCCCTTTACGCCTATGGCGCCCGATCCCACACCTTCGGTGTGGGCTGGTATTGAACGGGCCCTCGCCCCTGGGGGATGAAAGGACAAGCATGGAAGGTCGTGCGAGCCTTTCGGCACAAGACACGCTCCAATGCAACACTCTCCCGGGTCGCGGCTACATTACTCGGCTGGCGCGATGACTACTCGGCGGTTGGGCTCTTCGCCTTCGCTGTAGGTGACGATGCCGTCGACGGTGCTGAGCGCTTTGTGGACGATCCTGCGCTCGAACGCCGGCAGGGCGTCCAGAACGGCCTCTTCGCCGCGCTTCTTCACCTGCTCGGCGATGTTCACCGCGAGCTGGGTCAGGGTGTCTTCTCGGCGCTTTCGGTAATCGTTCCCGTCGAGCGTGGCTCGGACACCGCTGGTCAGCTTGCGGTTGCCGATGATGTTGACCAGGTACTGCATGGCGTTCAGGACCTCGCCGTGCTTGCCCACCAGGTAGGCAACGTCTTTTCCGTCTAGCTCCAGATTGACGTATCTGCCGCTGACGCCCGTCGGCTTGACGGACACGTCCAAGTCGGCGCTGGAGACGAGGCTGCGAAGAAGCTCGGCCAGCTTTTCGGCGTCCTCCTGGGTCGCCACGACCTGGACCTCTTCCTCGCCCTCGGCGCCTTCCGAGGCGGGCGCCTCAGCGGATGGCTGCTCGGCTTTGGCGGCCCTTCCGCGCCCTCGGCCCTTGGGCGCTTCGGCCTTGGCGGCGACGGGTTCGGCTGGCGCCTCCACCGCGGGTTCAGCCGGCGCCTCCACAGGCGCGGTCTTCTTGCCTCTGCCACCCGATTTGGCGGGCGCGGGGGCAGGTGGTATGACAGGCGCCGCTTCGATCACATGCGCGCGAACTCGAACGGTGGTCTTTCCGAAAAGACCCTTGGTTTCTTCGAGGACAGAAGCCTCGACGCGATCCACTTCAACGCCCAGCTTCTCGGCGGCAGCCTTTTTGGCTTCGTCGAGCGACTTGGCAGATACTTCAACTGATTGCATTGATTCTTTGCACTTTACTCTGTGGGATGATTTGATGCTTTGCGGGTGTGCGCGAAGCTTGTCTTTTGGTCGATGGCGCTTCTACAACCCTTACAGGGTTGATCCGGAAAGACCGGGGGGACGACTCCCCAGGGTAGCGGCAGAGCGCAACCCTGAGCTGGGTTATGAAACCGCTTCGCGGTAGGAGTTTAGAAGCCGTGTTGCGGGTTGGGCTGCCTGCTGACGGTCTCTCGGCGTTGCGACGGGAGGCAACTCCGTTCCGGCCGCCAGCCTGGAACGAGCCTTGAGAGGGGTCTCTGCGGGTTGTCAGCGCGAGAGTCCTTGAGACATCTCCAGTGGAAATGCATCGACTCATCGGTCGTTCCTTTGCATGTTGGAATAGCCGGACGTCATGGGATAGGTGCTACGTTCGCTTTTTCGGGCGATATTTCTTCGGGTCGCCAGGCGGTTCGGCGTTCGGCTTCTTGGGGCTTCCGGGCTTCTTTCCATCGCTTGCCGTGGGTTTTCCATTCTTGGTCGGCGAAGAGTCGGTCTTTGGTTTGGTCGCCGAGCCGTTTGTGTGCGGGTTGGAAGAGTCCAGGCTTGCGCGGCGGTCTTCCGCCACCTTCTGCGCCTCTTCAAGCATCTGCATCCAGCGGCCCTTCGGCTTCCCAGGAAACACTCCGCCTCCCGGGGCGTTCACGGGAACCAGATCCGGCAGGGGCAGGCGATAGGCCCGCAACGCCTGCGCCGTAGCGAGGATGTTGGTGAACGTCCAGTAAAGGACGAAACCGGAAACAACCGGCGCGACGCCCATGAACATGAAGGCCGTGAAGAGGATCGCCATTCCGACGCCCATCATTCGCTGTTGCCGAACCTGCGTTGGATCGGTCACCGGCGTCAAGAGCGTGGAAATCGTCATCGTGATGCCGTAGAGCAGAATCAAGATCACGTCTTGGTGCCCGAGGTCCGGCGCGAAGAAACCGTGGGTGGCGGCGCTGGTCGCAGGATTGATCCACAGGAAATACCCTTTGGCGAACTCAAACTGGTAGTGGATCATGCACTGATACACCGTAAAGAAGAGCGGCATCTGGATAAACGCGGGCAAGCAGCCGGCAAACGGGTTGATGCCATATTCGCGGTAGATCTCCATCGTTCGCCTCTGCTGCTCCGCAGGGTCGTCGGGAAACTTGCTCTTGATCTCCACGATGCGCGGCGTGAGCTTGCTCATCTGCCGCGAGAACATGTACTGCTTCTGGGAAAGCGGATAGACGATCGCGCGGACCGCCAGCGCCAATAGGAACGCCGCAAAGGCATAGCTGAACGCGGGCTGGGCGCCGGTCAGGTGCACCAAGAAATCGATGAGCTGATAGCCGCCAGGGATAAAGCCCCAGATGAGATCGGTCTTGTTTCGGGCTCGCAGAATCTCGGAGGCCTTCAGGGTCAGCTCTTTCGGACTCACCTCGCCGCTGGGAAAGGCCTTGTTCGCGACGGCAATCGGTGTCGACCAAGCCGGCTTGTCCTTCATCTTCCGCTCTTGGCCCTCGAGCGTTTGATAGGCCATGCGGATCTTCATGGTGTCGTCCTTGAAGATGCCGCCCTTCAAGTCCGCGTCTGCCACGAGCGCCACGGCCTCCAGGTCCAGCGCGTCGGCCTGGTCTTGGGTGATCTTCTTGGCCTTGAGGTCGTCTTGGACCAGGCCCGCATACTGCTGCTGAAGCCTGAGAGCTGTTGCCTCGTTGCCCTCTGCCTCGGCTTTGCGAAGAGCGGCCAGGTAATCGTCACGGGTGTTGAGAGGCTTGCCCTCGAATACCTGGGGCTGGTTTTGGTTCTGGTTGCTTCGGTTCGTGAGAAGGTTGAATCCGAGGAACACCACGACCATAAGGAGCGCGGTTTGGAGGAAATTCTGTTTAGGTTGCGGGCGGGCCATAACTGGTGGTCTGGTTTAGGGGACTGGGTCGTGCCCCCCGGCGTGAAACGGATGACATCTGCAAATGCGTTTGAACCCCATCCAACTACCTTTCATGAGGCCGTAGCGTTGCACGGCTTCAAGCGTGTACTGTGAACAACTCGGCGTGTATCGGCAGGTTGGTGGCATCCAGGCAAAACCTCTTTGGTAGGAACGAATCAAGAAGACGCCGATTCGAGTGCCCATTTTTCGAGTGCTCTCTGCAATAGTCGTTGGACCTCTTCTCCAATACGTTCAAATGGCTGGCTTTCGGTCTCGGGCAAGACGATCCAGATGTAATCCAAGCCGTCGTCATGATTCGGGTTATACGTTCGAATCGCCGCCTGGACTCGGCGCCGGGCTCGATTTCGGGCGGGTCGGCTGCCAATCTTCTTCGATGTAGCGATTCCTACGAGGCCGTTTCCTTCAAGGGTCGCAAGGCGGAGGAAATTGCCGGATACTCTGCGTCCCTGGGAAAAGATTTGTTCGAAGCGCGCTTTGCTGGGGCCCTTCAGGCAGCCAACCGTGCGCGCCCCTTGAGGCGGCGTCGCTTCAGGACGTTCTGCCCATCGGTGGTGCGCATGCGGATCCTGAACCCGTGCGTCTTATGGCGTTTTCGGTTATTCGGTTGAAAAGTGCGCTTCATAGCCTTGCGGTCCCGTTAAGAAATGAACGAGGGAGTATACCTGGGCTAAGCGTTCAATGTGCCATCTACAGCTTCGTCTACCGGTGAGACCGGAGATAGGTGATGCAGCAGGCTCGCTTCCAAGGGCGCTTCATAGAGGTGCGGCTCATCGAGCAGGTAGAACCGTATGCCATTCCTCAGGAGACGACATGAGTCCGTCCGCATCGTCTTCTTCTTCGGTTCGGGAAACGTTTCGTGCGTCCCGTTCGAATGGACGACGATCAGGTGACCGTCGTACACGATCGTGTCGTGGACGTTCGCGACGAGATGGTTTGTAATGCGTTCGGTCAGGAGGATTCCGCCGGCGCTTAAGACAACGATGAAACCAAGGACCGGCAGCACCTCCGTCCGGCCGGTGACGAAGCCTCCCATGGCACCTGCGAAGGCCATCACTCCCGCGAGGTAAGTCGCAAAGAGCTTCAGAGCGTTGGCGTCCGCGGTCATCGCCCGGATTCGCGCTTTGGGGTCGGCGATCCTATAACGT
Organism: Fimbriimonas sp.; assembly: GCA_035550555.1. Lineage (GTDB taxonomy): Bacteria > Armatimonadota > Fimbriimonadia > Fimbriimonadales > Fimbriimonadaceae > Fimbriimonas. The sequence goes on along the minus strand of DASZPA010000203.1, from coordinate 14,775 downwards.
CCGCCCGGCTTCCATTCCAGAGGCACGCCCCGCTTGAGCGCTTGCCTGAGAAAGGCGGATTGAGTGGGCCCTTCGTCCAGAATCTCCAGCTTTTCGTAAGCCTTTTGCGGGCGAGGAAATCCCAGGCCTCTGAGGCCTGCCACCAAGCTCACGCATGATGCCGCGGCTATGGCGAACTGTAAGAACAGCGCCGGCCCCGAAGTGATCCTCAATCGCCACGCCTCTGATGGTGGGCTCGAGTCGGCTGGCATAATGCAGACGCGGAGGAGCCAAGATACTGCCACGACTCCCGCCAGCCCGATGACTATCTGAAACCACCGCAGAGCCTTGGGCATGCTTTTGGGAGTTGGGAAAAACTCCTCTCCCACAGTTCTTGCGTCGAGCGGCAGCACGGCCCGTGCTCTCATCTCCGAAAAGAACAGCCACCGCTGCCTCACGGCTAGCGGCTCTGTCTGTCTAATCGTGGGAAGTTCCGACCAGGCCGGCGCCTCCAAGAGCGGCATGCCTTGTTTGTCCAGGATCTCGCAGTGCAACATCATCGACTTCCTGCGCTTCCGAATGCCTCCGTAACGCGACCAAGGGATGGTCATAGTCCGGTGGCCCCCATGCACACAGTGAATGCCCTCCTCGTCCGCAGCGAGAGACGCGCCGATCCACGGTCGGTTTGCGCGAGCGGAGAGGCCGGAGACGACCCCGAGGAACAGGCATTCCAGGCCCACAAGCGACAAGATGCCCCTGGCCAGCACGGGCGAGACCCAATCGGTGACGATGCAGCAGGCGCCGGCAAACAAGCAGAAGGCGCTCGTAGCGGCGATTACCCGATATGCGCCGAGCGACGGCATATCGACACGCGCAGCAGGCGCCGTGGGTGGTACCTTCACTTTCAAGTTTCGCACCGGTTTCCGTCAATAAGACTGACCCTGAATTCTTACGTTGGAGGTTCGGGAAGGGTGACAGGCGAACGAACTCTTTTCGCGCCGTGCGTTGGCGCCTCCGTGGGTGCTTAGGCACAGAGCAACGGCACGGCCACCTGGGCTAGAACTCCAGCTTCAGAGTCGGCTTGAGAGAGGCGTCTTTGGCTGCGGCGGAGTAGACCTTGTAGACGCCCCCCGAGCCGGTTGAACCGCTCTGGCTTGGCTGCATGGCGCTGGTCAGGGCCAGGTAGAGCATGTGGTCACCCGCTTTGGCTTTCCCCAGCGCTTTCGGGAAGTCGTTCGGACCTTGGAGGAGGTCGATATCGATCTCCAAGGGGGTCGACGAGCCGATGGGGCCGGCAAGCTTTCCTTGCCCGAAGACGCTTGCCGCGTCGCCGGGCGCTACCGTCGACGACTTGGAATAGTCCCAGGTCGTTCCGTCGAACGTGCCCGTCAGCTCTCTGGCCTGAAGCGGCGACTGCTTGGCGTCAGCTTCCGAGAAGGGCGCCGGGCTGACGTTGTGCAGAATGAGGACCGCCTTTTTAGGCTTGCCTGCGGCCGCTCCTCCTACGTCGAACTTCAGGTAGGCGAACGAGTAGTCCTCGTTGTCCCCCGGCTTCGCCGGTACCGGGTTGCCGTCGATGCCCCAGATTCGCAGAAACTCGTCTCCCGCGGGGTCGGATGCGTGTGTGTAAACCCACACGCTCTGCTTGGCGGGAATGTCGACCGACTGGTGAAGAGCGAGCGCGGCGAGTAGGACCAGCATGCATTTATCATGGCCCATGGGAGAATCTATGGGAAGATGCTCGCCTTTGCTCTTCTATTCCCCTACCTGACGAAAGCCAAGCTCCCGCCCGTGGACTTCGGCTGGCCCGCGAGCGTCGACCGTCTGGTGTCGCCCGGAGAGGATCATCTTTCGAACCTGAGGCAGCTTACTTTCGGCGGCCAAAACGCCGAGGCTTACTGGAACGCGGACTGCACGAAGCTCTCCTACCAAACGCGGCAGGACCGATGGCCCGACGAGCAGATCATCTCCATGAACGCCGATGGGACCGACCGGCGGCTGGTCAGCACGGGCGTCGGCCGCTGTACCTGCAGCTACTATTCGGCGGACGGCAAATGGATCTACTTCTCCAGCACCCATGCCACCAATCAGGGCGCACAGCCGCCGCTCGACTTCAGCAAGGGCTACGTTTGGATGATCAACCCCGAAATGGCCATGTACCGGCGCCCAGCCGAGGGAGGAGCACTGGAGCGAGTGATCGACCGCCCCGGCTACGTGGCCGAGACCACGATCTCTCCGAACGGGCAATACATGGTCTGGACCGCCGCTTGGGATAACAACATCAACATCTATCGCTCGGACATGGATGGCAAGAACATCAAGCCGCTGGTGACCGAGGAAGGCTACAACGGTGGGCCGTTCGTCTCATGGGACAGCAAGTGGATCGTCTACAGGCGCAGCTCGTTCGAGAAGCCGACCGACGCCGCCGATTTCCACGAGCTGCTGAAGCAGAACCTGGTACGGCCTCTGAAGATGGAAATCTGGATCATGGACGCCAACGGCGGCCACAAGCGGCAGGTGACCCATCTCAACTGCGCCTCGTTCGCTCCGTTCATGCATCCCGACGGAAAGCGGATCATCTTCAGCTCGAACTACGGCGATCCGAAGGGCCGCGAGTTCGACCTCTTCATGATCAACGTGGACGGAACCGGCTTGGAGAGGGTCACGAAAAGCCCGGAGTTCGACGGATTCCCCATGTTCACTCGCGATGGGAAGAAGCTGGTGTTCGCGTCGGACCGGTACGGGTCGACCCACGGTCAGACAAACCTATTCATCGCGGATTGGAAGGACTGAGCAACGGATGGGACGCGCCCCTAGGGCCTCGTCGAGGCTAAAGGCGGCAGGTAAGCCGGTCTTAGTCGTCGGTTGTCGGGCTTGAGGATCCTGCAACACCCCTCGGCGTTGCGGGTTTTGCGGATCTCTTACCCCCGGGTCGAGCTCTTTCGTTGCGTGGCGCCAGTCACTGATCTCTCGGAAGCGCGGATGCAGGTGCTAGGGCTGGACGCCGCCGGCGGCGGCTCTCGAGTAGCCGAGCTCGTTTGGAGTGATCACCTGGGAGTAAAGGCGGAGGTCGGCGAGCATACCGTTGAAGGGCTGGTTGTGCGGGCCTTTGTCGTTTTGGACATTGCCGACCCCGACTCCCGGCGTGAAGGCAGGTTGCAGGTTGGCGAATGGACGTTTGACGGTGTGGGCGTACGCTTCCCTTCCGTTCAGCCACAGTGCCAGCTCGCCGGTCTGGTCGTTGAAGCTCCCCAGGACGTGCGTCCAGCGGTTGAGCGGCAGCTCTCCCTTCACGGCCATCCCTTGGTCGTCGTCGTTCTGGATGCCGAAGTTGATCGTTCCATCGCCTTGGATCACCAACGTGTAGGGATCGTGTCCGCAACGGTCATCACCGCGGAACAGGATCTGCGCGCCGGGACCGTCGTTCACGTAGCTTCTTGGATAGATCCAAGCGGAGACGGCGATCGAGCCCGTAAGCCTGAGCGCCGCATTGTCGCCGAGGAGGATTCCGCTCTTATGGCCCGCGAAGTTGTAAGCCAAGCCATCGGGAGTGTTGACCTTGCCGACGCCCGGGTTGAACTGCGCGTTTGCGGAATGGCCGTTCACCAGGACGTTCCCTTTCAGGTCAAACCAGAGCACGGGGGTCGGCTCCTGACGGAGCAAAGTGGAGGTGAAGAGCAGCGCGGCAACCGTAAACATTCGATCTTCTCCTGTTTCGGGATCAGACGTTAGGACCGACGGCCGGTTACGAGAGAGTGTGGATGCCAGGTTTTTGCCCTCCCATGGACGTGAAATTGAAATTGATGGAGCCTTGGGTTTGGTCCGCTTGTTCTCATTTGAAGTAGGTTGGAGCGAAGGGGATGGAGCAGACGGGCAAGAATAAGGATTTACTCATCGGCGTCGGCAGCAAGCTGGTGATGATCGGCGATTCGGTGACTGACTGCGGCCGTGAGCGGCCCGTGGGTGAAGGGCTGTTCAACGCGCTCGGCGACGGATACGTGCGGCAAGTAGCGGGTCTGCTTGCGACCTGCGCGCCAGACCACCGAATTCGTGTTGTGAACATGGGAACCAGCGGAAATACGATCCGCGATCTCAAGGCGCGCTGGAAGGAAGACGTGTTGAACCTCAAGCCCGATTGGCTGAGTGTCATGATCGGGATCAACGACGTGTGGCGACAGTTCGACTCGCCTTTGCGCCCGGAGCAGGGAGTGCCTATGGATGAGTACGAAGCGACCCTCTACGAGCTTGTCAAGAGCGTGCGTCCCTTTGTCAACGGCGTGGTTCTTATGACGCCGTTCTACATCGAAGACAACCCGGCTGACGCGATGCGCGCGCGGATGGACGAGTATGGCGCGGCGGTGAAAAGAGTGGCGCCACAGACGAACTGCCTGGTGGTCGATACGCAGGCCGCGTTCAACGAAGCGCTCAAGTACCAGCACTCCTCGAACCTCGCGTGGGACCGAGTGCATCCGAACTACATTGGCCACACGGTTCTGGCGAAGGCTTTCTTGGACGCCGTCGGCTTCGTCTGGTGAGGAGCGTTGAGTAGAGTGTCCGGCTTGGAGATCACGCTGCCCGAGCAGGTTCGAGGCGTCGCCGAACGCTGGGGTTTTGTGCCCACGGCGGAGTTGGAAGGCGGTCACTGCTCGCGGGTCTTCGCAGACGACACGCGGATACTCAAAGTCTCGTGGCAGGGTGAGGAGATGACCTACGGTCTGGACGCGGCTTTGAAGCTGCAAAAGGCCGGCGGTCCCAGAGTGTTTCACGTTGACCGCGAGTCGGCGGCGGTGCTCATGGAGCGCCTGACGCCAGGCTCGACGCTCGGCGAGAGCGATCTGGACGAGAGCCTTGGGGAATCCGTCTTTGTCTCATTGGCGGAGAAGATCTCTTCTTTGGATTCCGGCGATGCAATGTCGGTTCGACAGTATGTCGAGTGCGAACCCCCGATCCTATCGAAGCTCGAGGACTCGGTGCAGACGGTTACCTTTCTTCATGGCGACCTCCATCATGGGAACATCCTCTTGGATGGTGGAACATGGCGGCCGATCGATCCCAAGGGCCTGGTCGGAGATCCTCACTACGAGTGCGCGGCGTTGCTGCGCAACCCTATGGAGCGGCTGGAAAAGGCGGACGACCTAACGGCCTTGACAGAGAAGCGGATTCTTTCCTTGGCCGCGGCGATGAACCTCAATCCTTGGCGCATTGCGGCTTGGGGCTACGTGGATCAGTTCAACTCCGCGCAGGACGGGTCTGTCTGGGGCCGCCTGAAGGGGGTCTTCGCCGAGTTGGAGCGGAAGCTCTGGAAAGGTCAGCTGTGGTAGGAGTCGTTCCAAGCATCCGGATCCGATATGTTTCGCTCAACGATGGGAGTTCGAAGAAGTTTCCTCTTTCGTAAGTGCGCGAGCTTCGCCGACTTCCAGCCTGCGAGACATCTCGCAACAGGCGGTCGGATGTCTCCGTGCCTTCAGAAAGATCCACTGCCTGAATCCACCAGCGCGAACTCTTTGAGATCTTTTGCTGGCTTCACCTTCCGGGTGCTCGTTTGAAGCCGCGCGATAAACCAGCCACTCGGATGGTAAACCTAGCTCGACTGCCGATTCAATGGAATTCCTTCGCAAAGCCTATATCGCTCTGTTCGCCTCGAAGCTCAAGCTTCAGGAGCGGGCGAATGCTTTAAAGAAGGAGAACGAGCAGCTTCGGGCCAAGCTGACGGCTGCTCAGAATGAGAAGAACAACGCTCTCAAGCAGGCGGAAGAGCAGCGGAACCAGAAGGAGCGGCTCAGGGAGAAGGTCGCTTCCTTAAAGAAGGAAGAGTCGCAGCAGGCGAAGGTCGTGCAGCAGCTGAACGACAAGATGCTCGCATTGCAGGAGGAGCGCGACCAGCTCGCCAAGAAGATAACCGCCCAGCGCGCCCGCGACCGACGGTAGCAACGAGGCCTTGGGCCGCACCGTTTGAATGGGTACATGCTGCGAGCTGCTTTGCGCTCGGCACTTCTGCTTCTCACTTTCCTGTTCGTGGCGGCCCCTGGCGGAGGAATTGCGGGCGGGGGCGGGTACGGCGGAGGTCACATTAGCAGCGGCGGCCGCTACGGCGCCGGACCCGGAGGGGCGTCAGGCGAGAACATACCAGCAGCGATCGGGGTACCCGTCGTCTCGGCATCGGTCATCGGCTACTTCTACGTTCTTTGGATAGGCAGGAGAAGGTATCGCCCGACTCAGTTTCGAACCGCCCGCATCGCCTTTCTGATTCGGTCCTACCCAGACACCGTGCAGGCGATCGAAAGGATTGCTTTGGAAGCGGACTTTTCTTCCGCGGAACAGCGTCTCAGGTTTCTCCGGGAGATTTATCGGCTTGCCGCTTCATCAGGGCATGTGAATGGAGACGTGGCGTACGGTGAGCCCTCGAACTACCCTGTGCGGTTGGCAGCGGGTGCACGGCGAGCTTGTAAGAGAGCGGCTCGAGCTGGCGGCATCGACCTGCGGATCGTGGGCCATAGCGCCCGCCTCAGGAAAGCTCCCAACCGGTCGAAAGGGGATGCGGCAGGAGCCGAAGAGGTCTTCGTATGCCTATGGGTTGTCGAAGCGAACCCTTCAATCGACCCCGAGGAGGCTCCGATACGAGTATTGAAACGAATTTGCGCATGCCAGGACGCGGACATTGCCTATTGCTACCTTCTGTACTGTCCTCAAGCCGGAGAAGGACTATCAAGCGGACAAGCCCGATGGATTTACAGGCGTGTAACGGCTGCTCGATAACCCCAATCTTGCGTTTGCCAGGGCCCTTCTCCGGGAACCTGCAAGTTCACTGTCTCGTCTCTGAGGCTGTCCACCGCAAAGAAGCAACCGGATGAGTTGCTGCTGGACGTTCAGCAGTTAGGGGAGTCAAATTTGAGATATCGACCAGTACGAAGCGTAGCCTTCATCGGAACACACACTCCGCGCCAATGCGGAATTGCCACCTTCACGGCAGACATCGCCGAAGCAGTGGCATCGGCCGGTGCTCTGACAACCGTTGTCGCCATAAACGACAAGGCCAAAAATTATGAGTATCCGGACATCGTCGGATGCGAAGTCGACCAGCACAACCGGCAGCACTATCTGCGCGCGGCGGCCTATCTAAACAATCTCGCGCCGGACGTGGTTTGCGTCCAGCACGAGTACGGAATCTATGGCGGCGAGGCGGGCGTCTATCTTCTCGACCTCCTGCGAAATCTTCAGCCGCCAATCGTCACAACCCTGCACACCATTCTCGAACAGCCAAACGAGCAGCAAAAGGCGGTTCTCGGCGAGTTGATCCAGCTCTCGGAGACGATCGTCGTGATGAGTCAGAAAGGCAAGTCGATTATCGAGAGTCTTTACGACGTGAGCCCCACCAAGGTGGTCGTGGTGCCACACGGAATCCCATCGGTGCAGCGCGAGAAGGTGTCCGAGCCGCTTCCAGGCTTGAACCTCGAAGGCAGGCGGGTGATCTTGACGTTCGGCCTGATCGCTCCAGACAAGGGTATCGAGAACATGGTCAGGGCGTTGCCCGCGATCGTGGACCAGCACCCGGACGTGATGTATCTCGTCGCCGGCGCCACCCATCCGCACATTCGTGCGCACAGCGGTGAGACGTATCGAACCCATCTCGAGCAACTCGCGGACGAGTTGGGCGTGTCGCCGAACATCCGGCTCATCAACCAGTTTCTGAAGCTTGACGAATTGACGAAGCTCCTCCAGACGGCGGACATCTACGTTACGCCCTACCTGAAGAAGGAGCAGATCACGTCGGGCACCTTGGCCTACGCTTACGGCTCCGGAACGGCCGTGGTTTCGACGCCCTATTGGCACGCGGAGGAGCTGCTGGCCGATGGCCGAGGCGTTCTAGTGCCGTTTCGGGACCCCGAGGCGTTGAGCCGGGAAGTCAATACGCTCCTGGAAGACGAAAAGCGTCTGAAAGAGATCCAGGCAAACGGGTTCGCCGAAGGTCAGAAGATCCAGTGGCCGGCCATCGGCGTGAGATACCTCGAAGTGTTCGAAGAGGCGAAAGCTGCTTCGATTCGCATCCTGCCGAGCATCACCGCACGCACGCCTTCGTGGCGGTCCGAAGTTGGCGTCCTGCCGAACATGAACTTCAGGCACCTGCTTCAGATGACCGACGACACGGGAATCTATCAGCACGCAACCTATTCGGTGCCGAACCGGCGCGAGGGTTACTGCACCGACGACAACGCGCGCGCCCTCCGGCTCCTGGTGAATCTGTCTTCCAGCTGCAATTTGGAGTTCGCCGAGAGTCTGCAGACGATCTATCTTTCGTTTCTCGACTATGCGCTTGACAGGAAGACGGGCAGGTTTCGCAACTTCATGAGCTATGACCGGCGATGGCTGGAGGACGCCGGCTCTCACGACAGCCATGGCCGCGCTCTTTGGGGCCTCGGCACGGTTGCCGGATCCGGCGGTCTGTCCGGGCCGCGCAATCTGGCAAAGTGTCTTTTCGAGATCGGATTGCCGCCAACGATCGAGTTCTCGAGCCTGAGATCGTGGTGCTTTACGATCCTGGGACTCGCGGAATTCTCGCGGGGCAAAGTGCCGGCGGGCGAGGAGCGCACGGTCCTCAGCTTCCTGTCGAAGCGGCTCCACAACGCCTTCACCACCGTTGCAGAGCCCTCGTGGCAGTGGTGCGAGCCGTATTTAACCTACGACAACGCACGTATTCCTCAGGCGATGCTTGCCGCCGGAAAGCTGCTCGAGGACGAGCAGATGGTTTCCGACGCGCTGAGATCGCTTGACTGGCTGCTGCACATCCAGACCGGCGCCGACGGGCAGTTCCTTCCGATTGGGAGCGACTTTCCCTACGTTCGAGGCGGGGAGAGGCCGGAATTCGACCAGCAGCCGCTGGAGGCGACGGCCACTGTCGACGCTTGTCTGGACGCCTACAACGCCTCCGGGCACAGCCGATACCTTCACGAGGCTTGGAGGGCCTTTGCATGGTTCACCGGCGCCAACATCTCGGGAGAGCCGATCTACAACTCCTCGACGGGAGGCTGCGGCGACGGTCTGACACGATCGGGAGTGAACGAGAACCAGGGGGCCGAGTCAACCCTGGCGTTTCTCTCAGCCCTGTGCTCGGTCGAGTATTTGCGGGAAAACGACCTGCTCAACGTGGAACGAGCCTACTTACAGTAAGAGATGCAGAAGCCGCTTATCCGTCGAAGTCCCTCCAATCCGATCCTGTCGGCGGATGACTGGCCCTATCCCATTCATACCGCGTTCAATCCTGGGGCCACCAAGCTCCAGGATGGACGCACCTTGCTGCTTTGCCGCTGCGAAGATCATCGCGGCATTTCGCACCTTTGTAAAGCGATTTCGGACGACGGCGTCCGCAACTGGAAGATCGACGAGCAGCCCACGTTCCAATCCGACCCTCGGAAGTATCCCGAAGAGCTGTACGGCATCGAGGACTCGCGGGTCACGTACGTTCCCGAGATGGAGGCGTACGTCATTTCTTACACCGCCTACGGCGCCGCCGGCCCGGCGGTCTCGCTCGCCAAGACGAAGGACTTTGTAACGTTTGAGCGGTTGGGCCTGGCCATGCAGCCGGACGACAAAGACGCCGCGCTGCTTCCTCGGCGGTTCGACGGCAACTTCCTCTTGGTCCACCGCCCCATCACGCACGAGGGCGCGGATATCTGGATCGCCCAGTCTCCCGATCTCAAGTATTGGGGCAGGGCCAAGCTGGTTCTTCGCGCTCGTAAAGGCGCCTGGTGGGATGCCAACAAAATCGGGCTGTCGCCTCCTCCCATCGAAACCAGTGAGGGCTGGCTGATGTTCTATCACGGCGTCCGAACGCATGCCTCGGGAAGCCTTTACCGGATGGGACTTGCGCTGTTGGACAAGGAGAACCCGCGGGTGGCGCTGCTGCGCGGCGCTTCGTGGATCATGGGTCCCGAGACCGACTACGAGCGGACGGGCGACGTGGAAAACGTGGTCTTCCCCTGCGGCTACACGCTGGCGCCGGACAACGACACGATCTCGCTCTATTACGGCGCCGCGGATTCGTGCATCTGCCTTGCCCACGCGAGCGTCGGCGAGCTTCTTACCTGGCTTCACGAGCACGGCGAGCCGGTGCCGCGAGAGCTTACGCTTCAGGAAGGCGTCGAGAACGTCCCCTGAGACGGTCCAAACCACTCATTTCAGAGGCCCCGCCGGAGTCGCTCGCGGGGTCTCTTAATTTATTTTTACGATTGCGTTAAGGTTGTTGTTAAGATGAAGTTGCCACGCGTAGCCCCGTCAATAATTCGGGGCTGAGGTTCCAATGAAGAAGCATGCGTTTACGCTCATCGAGCTTTTGGTGGTCATCGCGATCATCGCGATCCTCGCCGCAATCCTCTTCCCCGTGTTTGCTCAGGCGAAGCAAGCGGCCAAGAAGACCAACGACCTATCGAATGTGAAGCAGTTAGGGCTTGCTCACATCATGTATTGGAACGACTACGACGATACGACCGCAACCAGCTGGTCGTTTGGATTGGAAGGCGACTTCACCTACTCCGCCCAGCCCTATATCAAGAACCACGACATCATGTACAGCCCCGGGCGAAACGTCTCGACGACGGCCTACGCGAGTTGTACGGGCAACACCAATCTACTGCCCTATCACATCGATAATCCGTGGGGCGAGACCATGCTTCCGGGCTTCGGCTACAACACGGGACAGAGCTGGGACGACGACACGGGATTGACCACCGACACGATCAACACCGTGAACCCGGGTGGCACCTGGACCACCACAGCGGGCGACGGAACGACCATCACGATGGGGATTCGAACGCATCTCCTGGTTGGGAAGAACGCCAGCGCGGTCGTTGCTCCGGCAAGCACGATCCTCATGAGCGACACCGGCGACACGCCCGTTCAGGGAATCAGCCGGGACGCCCTTCGGCCCGTGAAGATGAATCAGTCGAACGGCGCTCCCTGGGGCCCCTGCGACGTGCTTCGCCTCGGGAACTTCCCCTACTGGAACGACGGAGTTGTGACTTCCTACACGGACGGCCATGCGAAGTACAACAAGTTCGACTTCACGGACAAGTGGTCGATGTCGGGCCTGCATACGAACGACGACGGATCGAAAGTGCCGACGATCCTCACGGACGTCAAGGCGTTCCACAACGCGTGCGAGTATTACGCCGCCAACGACGGCTCAAACATCGGCGCCTGCCAAACCGGCGACGCGAACTAGAGCAAGTGGGAGTCCGCGGCGCCTACCGCGGACTCCGAACCTACAAGCCGGCATACCAGTCGTAGCCGTCTTTAGCCCAAAGGTCTTCGGGGCGGGTCTTCGAGTAGGTGATGGCGCCGATCCGCTTGATGTTCTTGACCCCATACTTGGTCGGGATCACGAGCCGAAGCGGAGCGCCGTGATCGAGCGTGAGGGGCTTGCCGTTCAACTCGTAGCACAGCATCGTCTGGGGGTGGAGAGCGGAGGCGACGTCAAGGCCCACGAAGTATTTGGTGGCTCTTTCTCGACGGGTTTCCGGGTCCTCCTCGTCATCGCCGTCGTCCGCGGAGTCTGACGCGTCGTCGTTGGCTGAAGCGCTGTCATCGCTTGAATCGTCTTGAGAGCTCGAACTGTCGCTGCTGCTGTCGTCCGCGCTGTCATCGGATTCGTCGGCAGGCGCCGGGTCGGGCGTTTCCATTCCCACGTAAGGCAGAAGGTCGTGGGGTCGGTTCTCTATGTCGGGCGCGGAGCCGGACAGCGTGCCGGGCGGATAGAGCTTCATGAACTCGCGAAAGGGCACGCCCTTGAAGGTTTGGATGATGCTCCAGCCCTCGATGCAGAAGAACTCGGTCGTCATCTCCATGCTAGGCAGCTTGAGGATGTCTTCCATCTTGAGAACCACGGGCTTGGTTTGGCCGTGAACGCCCAATACCGTCAAGGTCCACTTCGAGGGATCGAAGTCTTTTGTGAGTCCATATCGACCGTTCACGCGCTCGGCGGTCCGGCGGCCGGGATCATAGGTGGGCACCAGCCGGTCGGGCGAGTATAGGGCGGACCACACACCCTCGCTCAAGAGCAGCGCTTCGCGGAACGGCCGCTTGACGCCGTCCGCGTCGCTGGCCCTGTTGTTGATCCACGACAGGCCGCCCAAAGCGCCTGCCACCGCGACGCCCGCCCAGATGAAGCTGCGGCGCGACATCTTCCGCATGGCCTGGTCGTCATCCACCGGCCACCGAGCCTCTTCCGTCACGCTTCGGCCTCCAAGAGCGACTTCTCCTCGGGAGTCACGAGTTCGTAACCCGTCACCATCCCTCGGAAGTTGTTCCAGCCCGTCCGGATGACCTGGCCGACGTGGACAAGAAAGAACCCGAGGAAAGCGATCGTCGTCCAGAAGTGGATGAATCGCGCTGCCGTGTACCCGAAGAAGAGCCGCGTCAGCCACGACTGCTCCGCGGGCTTGTAGATGGCAATGCCCGTAAGCAGCATCAGCAGGCCCATGAGGACCACTCCGGTATAAGCGATCTGCTGAGCGGCGTTGTACTTTCGAACAGGCATCTTGGCTTTCGAAAGATGAAGGTCGATGAGCACCACTTTGATTGCCTCAACCACCGCCTTCGGCTTGGGGACGATCTTCCGCCACTGGCCCGAGACAGCCAGAAACAGCACGTAGGCGAGTCCGTTCAGAGCGAAGAACCAGGCGAAAAGGAAATGCCAGCCCATGCCCTCGGCAAGCCGGTAATCCAAGCTCCAGATGTACCGCTTCGAAGGGTTGTCGGGATCGGCCGAGCTTAGAAAATGGGGCAGCCATTTGGGCGCCAACGGGCGATAGAAGGAGTCCGGAAATAGGAGGATCGGCAATCCCCGCCCGTCTTGACGCGCGGTCAAGGGCGGCGCTCCTGGATTATCGTTCGAGATGTAGATGCGATCCGAACCTAGAACGGTCACGTACCGTTTCGCATCGAGTGGCGGCGTGTACGCGCTATAGATCATCAGGCCGCTCCAGATCATGATGAAGAGGACCGGAAAGTTGATCCAATGGAACCAGCGAATAGCCAAAGGATGCTTCTTGTGAAGCACCTTATCTGATTGGATTTCGGTTGGTCTGATATCCGCCATTCGGCTCCCTCTCTCATTCTAACGGCGCAACATGAACCGCGCGTGTCATTAACCAGCAAGCGGGGAGCTGAAGTTCCAAGTTTTGAAGCATCAAGTTTGCAGGCACTCAAAACTGGTCATCTCGGGAGCGGGGGACGCGGGAAGCCGCTGAAGGATCGCTTTCGTCGTTGGCAGACGACTATTTGCTTTCGTAAACCTTGACCTCGTAGAGGTGCACGCCGATGTTCGCGCTGTTCTTGAGCATGGTGACCCTCACGTACCTGCCGTTCGTGGCTGGAAACGAGTGACGATAGCCTCGAAACGTCGAGGGCCTTGTGTTGGCCGACTCGTCCACCACCCTTGTCCAAGTCTGGCCGTCGAGCGAAGTCTCGACTTTGTACTGGTAATAACGCCCGTCGCCATAGTAAGGAAAGAGCCAGACGCCGTTAATCGGGTGATCGGATTGGAGGTCGATCTGGAGCCACTGCGGAGCGGGACTGGCCGACCAGAAGCCTCCTGAGATCTTGCCGTCCGTCGCAAGCGTTGCCACGCCTGAGCCTTCGGCGCCACCGGAATCGGTGGTTGGTTTGCCAACGGCGATCCCAGGATCGGCGTCGAGGTGAAGCATCTGTTCGACCGAGTACGGTGCGTCTCCGTATTTGGCGAACACGTCGCTTGCAACGCTGACCGAGTCCTCCGGCTTGGACTCCCTGACCGGCGCGATCGACATCGCCCAGGATGTCTCCCACTTCATGAAGTCGGGAACCTGCAGCGCACCAGTCGAGCCCGCCCTTTCGAGAGCTTCAAAGAACAGCTCCCACCGGCGCCTCATGAAGTCTTCGTTGAGCCCGGCCCACTCCTTGTTGGCGTAGTCGTAGAGCTCGGGACCGCCCCAGACGGTGACCTGCATGCGAGCGTTGCGCTCCATGTGGTCCTTTTCGGCGGGCGTAGTGCCCCACTTGCGCGCATCGGCGATCCAGGTGGAGAGGCGATGCTCGGGACGCGTGGCCATCAGCCGGTCCAGGTCGTGCAGCACGTCGAGGTACTTGGCTTTATAGCTGGAGTAGGTTGTTTTGTCGTCGTCAAACGATGCAAGCGCCGCCGTGAGATAGGCGTCCGCGAGGGCTCCGAGCCAGGTCTTGGTCACATCCACCAGGTCTCGGCGGTAGAGCGTGTTCGAGTGGAGCGACGGCGCCTGGCTCAGTAGCAATCGCGAGGCCTCTCGCACTTTGCCGACGTCGAAGCCGGGAACGGAAGGCCCGAGAGAGGGCCGTCCCCTCCACGAGTCGCGCCCGCCGCCTAGCGGTCCGTAGACCGTCTGTTGGAGCAACGACCAAGCCTTGACCACTTCGTCCGGCGCCGAACCGTACCGAGAAGCGGCATAGGTCTTCAGCCACCTGGAGACGTCGATGTGCTCATGGCGCCACATCGCGTCGGTCATGAGCTCGTAGACCACAGGATTTTGATCGATGCCTTCCGGAGTGAGGCCCATTCCGAGCATATTCCCGTGGTTGGGGTCGGACAGGTCTCGATAGGCGGCGTCCTCGTAAGCCTGCAAGTTGCCATAGAGGTTGGTGGTCTGGCCGTAGTTGTGAAGCGTGTTGTAGATCCAGCCGGCGTCACGGACTGCGGGCTGGTCCCTCCAAACCGCGTGCTCGTTGGTCGCGAGGTCCAAGACGATCAGCTTTCCCTTCGGCGCCACGTTCAGCATGGCGGCGGTTCGTTCC
>DASZPA010000202.1:0-4985 GCA_035550555.1 Fimbriimonas sp. | reverse complement strand
CGCCGGAGATTCGAGATTTCTCGTGGCAGGGAGGGTATGGAGCATTTTCAGTGAGTGCATCCGCAAAGGACATCGTCAGGCGATACATTGAGAACCAAGAGGATCACCACCGAACAAGGACATTTCAGGAAGAGTTTCTCGAACTTCTTAGGGAGAATGGGATCGAATACGACGAGCGATACGTGTGGGAGTGATGTCCGTAGGAGCAAAGCTTGGACGGATCGCAACGTGACACAACCTCTCCGAGGTTTGATTCCCAAATGGCGCTTCTCCCCACGGTGCTACCGTGGGCTAGGGCGACAGAACCGCTCCGCGGTTGTGAGGGGTTGTTCACCCCCGGCACAAGCACAAGCTGTGTACAACCATAAGATGATTCATTGATCGCGTTAAGCTCTCCAACGATCGTCGGGCCAATCGAGCCGCTTCGATCGCGACAGGTTTTGCGCGGGAACGAATCATCCTCGGGGCTAAGACTAGTGCACTTCGCTACGCCTCAGCAATGAACCCGGCAGCTTCAACTTCGGCGTTTCTCCTTCCCAAATAATCGTGCGGATCCACCACCGCTTGCCATCGAAGAACAGCTGGAGCGCGTTCACCCCACGCTCGAACGGCTTCGGATCCTTCGGGTCGTAGCGACTCTCGTACGAGCTGAACACCTGCTCGATGTGCCCGAACCGCTCGCTGCGGCGGCCGATCTCGTGCTCGTAGAACCCTTTCTTTAGTAGCTCCGGCCCCGAAAGCTGGATGTACTTCTCGACGTTGAACTCAAAGTCGCGTACTTCCCCGTTCTGCCGCTCGAATGCCACAGCCATCGAGGCGTCTTTCGCGAAGAGAGACCTCATCCGATTCCAGTCTCTTTCCTTCCCTGCGGGACCAGAGATCACGTCGTAGAGCGCGGCGAGCAGATGGTCTTCGGTGTCGACGTCGGACGGGGACGGAGTCTGGTGCGATACGAGCGAAGCGGCGAAAAGGAGGGAAAGCATCATTTGCGGGGAGAGACCTCAAGCACATCATAGTCCCTCGGTCGTTCGCGGAGTTACGCTGTTCTCCTTCGAACGTTCGGGTTGTAGTGACAGACCGTTGCGTCTGGCGGTATGTCCGTCCATAATGGGCAACCGTAAATTCACGGAAGAGGGCAAGGTGCAGTTAGGTTGATCGTAGGGGTTTCCCGCGAAATCGCAGCGGGTGAGCGAAGGGTGGCGCTGGTTCCAGCAGGCGTAACGGCCCTCAAGAAAGCGAAGCTCGACGTGCTGATCGAGTCGGGCGCGGGCATCGAGTCCGGCTTGTTAGATCAGGTCTACCTACAGGCCGGCGCGGAGCTGGCGACCTCGGGCGAGATTGCCGCAAAGGCGGATGTGGTGCTGGGGATTCGCCCGCCATCCTTTAAGCTGAGACCGGAGCAGATCGGGATCGCAGTGTTCGACCCGCTCTCCTCCCCCGAATCCGTCGACGCAGCCACAGGCGCAATGCTGTTTTCGCTCGACCTGGTTCCTCGCACGACCCGCGCACAGGCGATGGATGTCTTGTCCTCCCAGGCGAACCTGGCGGGCTACTACAGCGTGCTTCTGGGCGCCGCGGAGCTGCCGAAGGTTCTCCCGATGATGACCACTGCCGCCGGAACCCTCGCGCCGGCCCGAGCCTTAATTCTCGGCGCTGGAGTAGCTGGACTGCAGGCGATCGCAACGGCCCGTCGACTCGGCGCAGTCGTGAGCGGCTACGACGTCCGCCCAGCCGTCAAGGAGCAGGTGGAGAGTCTCGGCGCCCGGTTCGTCGAGCTACCCATTGAGGCCGCGGGTTCACAAGATTCCGGCGGCTACGCCAAGGCGATGGGCGAAGAGTTTTATGCGAAGCAACGAGAGCTTCTCGGCAACGTTTTGGCTGAAACCGACCTGGTGGTGACCACCGCTGCCGTCCCCGGAATGAAGGCCCCGATCCTAGTGACCCAGGCCATGGTCGAGCGCATGGCGCCCGGCTCGGTGATCGTCGACCTGGCTGCGGAGCGTGGCGGCAACTGCGAAATCACCAAAGCCGGCGAGACGCTGAACCACAACGGTGTCAAAGTGATCGGTCCCGTGAACGTCCCCTCGAGATTGCCGGCACACGCCAGCCAGCTTTTCAGTAAGAACGTGCAGACTTTTCTGCTTAACATGGTGAAAGACGGCGCGCTGAACGTCAACATGGAGGACCCGATCGTGTCGGGCTCCCTCCTCGCCCAAGGAGGACAGGTGGTCCATCCGATGGTGCGGCAAAAGCTCGGGCTTCCGGAGGCCGCCGTTGGATAGCCTGATCTCTAACCTATTTATCTTCCTCCTGGCCACCTTCCTCGGCCTGGAGGTGATCCGCCGCGTGTCGCCCCTGCTGCACACGCCGCTCATGTCGCTCACCAACGCGATCTCCGCGATCTCGCTCGTCGGCTCGCTCACCATCCTTGGCCGCGCCGAAAACACGCTCAGCATCATCCTCGGCGCTGTGGCGGTGATCGCCTCGATGACCAACGTGGTCTCCGGCTTCCTCATCACGGACCGGATGCTGCGGATGTTCAAGACGCGGGCGCCTGTCAAGGCAGCGGCTCACTCCTTTACGCTTCCTATCTTCTTGTTTGCCGCGCTTCTGATGGATCCAGGTTCGGGCGACACGAAGTGGCTGACCGACCTGAGCTACCTCATCGCCTCCGGCTTGTTCGTGATGTCGCTCAAGTGGATGAACCACCCAACCACGGCGCGCCGAAGTGTCTGGGCGGGCGAAGGCGGCATGTTCCTGGCGATCTGCGGCGCTATCATCGCGCTAGCAAACGATCCTGAGCTGCTCGGCAGAAGCCCGGCTTACCTGTACATCTTTGGGGCGCTGGCGGTTGGAGCGGTTATCGGATATCCGATTTCGCTCGTCCCAATGACGGCCGTTCCCCAGCGAACCGCCTTTTCGCACGCTTTTGGCGGCTTGGCCGCGGGCATGGTCGGCACCGCAGAATACTTCCTCGGCCAGCCGAATCCAGACGCGCTTCTTCAGGTCCAAAAGCTCGACACTTTTAAGACGAGCGTTATCGGTCTCGAAGTCCTTCTCGGCTTTATCACCTTCACCGGCTCCCTCATTGCCTTCGGAAAGCTGGCTGAGAAGCTACCCGGCCGACCCATCACTTACAAGGGCCAGAACACAGTGAACTTTGTTCTGTTCGCCATCGCGATCGCCTGCGCGATCGGCGTGGTCATCAATCCGTCGCTGATCATCCTATACGTCGTCTTCGCCGTACTGGCGCTCGTGTTCGGCGTGCTGCTGGTCATTCCGATCGGCGGCGCGGACATGCCGACCGTCATCTCGCTCCTCAACTCTTACGCAGGCCTCTCAGCCTGCGCCATGGGCTTCGTTCTGAACAGCCCAATGCTCATCATCGCCGGTGCGCTCGACGGCTCCAGCGGACTCATCCTCAGCATCATCATGTGCAAGGCGATGAACCGCTCGTTCACCAACGTGCTGTTCGGAGCGTTTGGTCAGGCGACTACGGCCAGAGCAAAAGGCGAAGAGAAGCCGATCCGAAGCGCGAGCCCCGAAGAGGCCGCCTCCATCCT
This sequence comes from Fimbriimonas sp., assembly GCA_035550555.1. GTDB lineage: Bacteria > Armatimonadota > Fimbriimonadia > Fimbriimonadales > Fimbriimonadaceae > Fimbriimonas. The sequence continues at coordinate 1,422 of DASZPA010000202.1, read as the reverse complement.
GGGCGCGGCCAGCAGCGTGGTGATCATCCCGGGCTACGGAATGGCCGTTGCCCAGGCTCAGCACAAGGTGCGTGAGCTGTTCGACGCGCTGACCAAGAAGGGCGTCAACGTGCAGTTCGCGATCCACCCCGTGGCTGGGCGTATGCCGGGCCACATGAACGTGCTTCTGGCCGAGGCGGACATCCCGTACGACAAGCTCGTGGAGATGGACGACATCAACGGCGAGTTCCCCCAAACCGACGTCGCGCTGGTCATCGGCGCGAACGACGTCACCAACCCGGCAGCTCGCACCGACCCCGGCAGCCCAATCTACGGCATGCCGATCCTGGACGTGGATAAAGCACGGACGGTGATGGTGATCAAGCGCTCCATGTCCTCCGGCTTCGCCGGCATCGACAACGAGCTGTACACGATGGACCACACGTTGATGCTCTTCGGCGACGCGAAAGCGTTCGTGGGAGAGTTAGTTAAAGAGGTCTAGCCGCTTGTCGTGGCCCGGCTCCTGTGCTGCTAATGTACCGACGCCTTGCATCGAGTGATTCGTCTGTAAGGTGAATGATTCTCTTTGCATTCCTGTTGGCGTTGCCTCAGGCAGAGTTGGTGCCTATTGCCGCGTTTGGGATCTCGAGCAACGGCAAGGTGGTATATGGGTCCATTCACGGGTTGCCTTGCACATGGACCCGATCAGGTGGGGTTAAGAAGCTTCCGTTGCCAAAAGGAATCCTTGGCGGATTGGTCACCGCGGCATCCGCGGACGGGTCGACTCTCGCTGGATTTGTTTCCGAGGGAGAACTCGCATACATCTGCCGATGGGCAAATGGCTCACCACTGATCATTACTCAGTACGCATCGCAGGGCACTCCGGCGGTTTCGCAAGATGGCTCGACAATCGTTGGAGAGTGGGGCGTGGAAGACGAGCGTCACTATCTACATGGGCGTGGAGTGTTTCGATGGACAAGCAAGACCGGCTTAGTGAAGCTTCCGCCGTTGGTTGCGGACCTTCCTCAGTGCGGTTGTAATGGGTGCTCTGCAGACGGTTCTATCGTAGTGGGCTGGGCGAGTGTCCCGCCGATTATTCACATGCGACGGAACCCAGGTGGAACCGGTCCACCGCCCGACGAGGGCCGGATGATCGCTTGCATCTGGGACAGCAAAGGTAAGCCGATGGCGTTGCCTCGGCCTCCAGGATTCTTGAGCACCCGAGCATGGTCCTGCAGCTTTAACGGAAAAGTCATCGCGGGAACCGGCAACTCCAACGGTGACCGGGCACTGATATGGAAGTCTGGTCAGAACACTAACCCAGTAGCCCTCGAATCTCTTGGAAAGCCAGTTTCGGGCCCCATTTATGTGGCTAGTGATGGCAAGACCGTTTTCGGTTATGCGACTGAGAACTCAGATATGCCCATTTCCCGTAGCGAACCT
>DASZPA010000201.1:0-6179 GCA_035550555.1 Fimbriimonas sp. | reverse complement strand
GCCATTCGCAGCCCTTCCTCGGCCGTCGAAGCCACGACGCAGTCAAGCCCGTGATCATGCGCCATATCAAACAGGATCCGGGAAAACGACTCATCGTCTTCGATGACCAGAATCACGCGGGCGCCCGGCGACAGATGCTCTCGATCGTCCTCGAGCGAGATGCTCCTGGAAGGTGGAATGAAAGGCACGGGCGGCGTTTGCGAGGCCGGCTCCGGAGCGGGCTCGTCGAGTGCGGACAGCTCTTGCGGAATCGTAAGCGTGAACCTACTCCCTTTCCCCTCTTCGCTATCAACCGTGACCGAGCCGCCAAGCAGCTTGGCCAACTGGCGCGAGATGGATAGTCCCAGACCGGTGCCGCCGTAGCGGCGGTTCGTGGTTCCGTCTGCTTGCCGGAACGCCTCGAACACCATCTCCTGCTGTTCCTGGGCAATTCCAATGCCCGTGTCCGTCACGGCAAACGAGATACGGTCGCCGGAAGCCGCGGAAACCGTTAGGGCCACATCGCCCTTCTCCGTGAACTTGACGGCGTTTGAAAGCAGGTTCTTGAGCACCTGCTCCAGCCGCTGGCCGTCCGTTATGATCTTAGAGGGGCTTCCCGCGGCCATTTCGACTTTGACCGCGAGTTTCTTTTGAGCCGCAAGCGGTTGGAATGTTCTCCGGAGGTTGTCCAGCAGGTCGTTCAAACGAAGCTCGCGAACCTGAACTTCCATGTGGCCGGATTCGATCTTGGAAAGATCCAAGATGTCGTTGATGAGCGTGAGAAGGTCGTTGCCCGCCGATTGGATCGTCTGGGCGTACCGGACTTGCTCGTCCGAGAGATTCCCTTCCCGATTGTCCGCCAACAGGCCGGCCAGGATGAGAGAGGAGTTGAGCGGCGTACGCAGCTCGTGCGACATGTTCGCCAGAAAGTCCGACTTGTAACGGCTCGCCTGTTCAACTTCCTTGGCGCGCCTTTCGAGCTCGATTTTGACGTCCTCGAGATTGTCCCTTTGGGTCTCCAAGATCTGGGTCTGCTCTTCAAGCTGAGCATTCGACTGCTCCAACTCAACTTGCTGCAGCTCGAGTCTGGCTTGCGATTCTTTGAGCGCTCGGCCTTGCTCCTCCAACTCTTCGTTCGCCACGCGCAGCTCCTCGCTCTGGGCTTGCAGCTCCTCGTTTTGCCGGAGCGTCTCCTCATTCAGATCCTGCAGCCGCGAGCGGTCGTTGGCAGACCGGACCGCCAAACCGATCGGTTCGGCGGCTCTTTCGAGGAGCTCCTTTGTGAGCTGTCCAACGGGATGGATGAATCCTAGCTCCAATACTCCGTTCGAGCGCCCGTCGACGTCGGAAGGGGCGATGACCAGGTGGCGCGGAGTGCCGCTTCCCAACGCCGAGCTGACCGACAGATAGCCTTCCGGGACGTCGTGAATGACGAACGTCCGATTGTCCTTAAGAGCCTGACCTAGCAAGCCTTCGCCCAGCACGATACGCTCGGGGGATGAGCCGTTCTCCGTCAATCCGTATCCGGCAACTCGTCGATACTCCTGCCCATCCCGCGCAAAGAAGACGCCAGCCTGGGCGTCGAGATACTCGGAAAGAAAGCTTAAGATACTGTCTCCGAGTTGCTCTATCCTCTGCTCGCCAAACATGGCGTTGCTCAGACCGACTTGGCCAGTCTGCAACCACTCTTCTCGCTCTCGCAGCGCCGTCGCCCGGCGGACTAGCACGGACACCACCCCGGAAAGTAGCACTCCAAGAATGCTCGTCAAGATGCCGGTGGTAAGCGCCACTCGGTAAGCGTCATTCATCTCGGTAATGCGCTGGTCTCTCCGAAGCTGCTCGTCTCGCGCGCTAGCCTGAACCTGATTTCGCAAGGCGTCCATCTCGGCCTTGCCCCGGTTGGTATCGATGACCGCCTTGGCGGCTTCGAAACCCTTGGTGCGCCGTATTTCAAGAACCCTGGCCAATTCCGTCAACTTGGCATGGATGTGGGACCTCATTTCGGTGAGCCGCGATGCTTCCGGCGAGTTCGGCGGCACGAGCCTGGAAAGGTCGTTGATCCTTTCGTCCAGGCCGGCCAAAGCGCTGTTATAGGGTTCGAGGTACTCCTCTTTTCCCGTGATCACGAACCCGCGCTGTCCAGTCTCGGCGTCCTTCATCAAGGAGAGCAAGTCGCTCAGCGCCGAAATGACTTGGTGGGTTCGTACGACCTGGGCGCTATCGTCGTCAAGCGTCTTGATGTTCCCGTAGGAAACGAACCCGCTTACGATGAAGAAAAGTACGATGCTGACGAGGCCGATCGACATCGAGACCTCGGCCCTGTTCCACCGCTTTGGCGCATGAGTAGCAGAGTTAGCAGACACGCTTTAAACCTTAAATAGAATTCGTTTCGAGGGGACGCAATGGCAGCCCCGAGCAAATAGGTACAAACCAGCCTTTGACTTCTCGCCCAAAGGCCAGGTTCCTTGGCACTAGCCAAGGCAAGCGCGAGCAGCCTCTAAGGCTGCCGCATAGTCCGGCTCATGCATCTGGTCCGGTACATACTCGGCGTAGCGGACCGTTCCTTGCGGGTCGATCACGAAGACAGAGCGCTGAAGAAGACGCCACTCTCTTAGTAATACGCCGTAGTCCGTACCGAACCGCTCGTTCTGATGCGCGGAGAGGAACATATGACGGATGTTCTCGCCCTTCTGCCATCGGGCCAACGCGAAAGGAAGGTCCATGCTGATAGTAGATATTTGGAGCCCCGGCAGCTTCGTCGCCTCGTCTTGCCATCGAATGGTCTCGACGTGGCACACAGGCGTATCGATCGAGTTGATCACGTTGAGCAGCCGCGTGGAGCCCAGGCTATCCGACAGCTTCACGTTCTTCATCTGCTCCGAATCCGGATCGAAGTTCTCCAGTTCGAACTCCGGAGCCTTGTCTCCCACTCTCAGCTGCGGCCCGACGACGGTCAGCCTTATATCGAACTCGAACGCCTCTCCAACTCTCTCCACCATGGGGAGCAGGCTACCCGGATGTTAGGAGGAAGGCCACGCAGGAAGAAGAACCCGCGGAGACCACCCAATGGTCTTCGATCCGGCGAACCGAAGCGTTCTTGATCAACATTCCGGTATGGCAATCGAAAGCCTTGGCTCTTACGGTTGCCGGTCCATCGGGCCATCGGACCGTCACATCCCCAGAGCCGCCGGTCCACACTATCGCGCAACGGCCCGTGCCAAATCCACACGTCGCCTGACCCTTTTGGCCCGAAGCTTCCAATCGCACGCGGTCACCGGCAAGGCTCTGCCAGGGGACGTCCTCGGCGAACGTGCTCATCGCCCGCAGGGCCGCCAGCATCCCCTCGGTTAGGTGGTGAGGGCGCCTATAGGGCCACCGGAATCCGCTTCCTGCCGCCCCAGACGCAAGGTGCGCCCAAATCATTCCGCGAAAGACCTCGTTATCGAGGGTCGCGCTATCGATCCACTTGTCGATCGGGCCGTTCTCCGTGTCGATGTAGGGCCGCCGATCCTCGATGTGCCGCAGGCAGTACACCACTCCTTCGTTTTCCGCAAGCGCCGGTCCCACCGGCTCGGTCGGCGCCTTGGAAGCGCCTATATATAAGTGCGTCGTCGCGTAGTCCAACCCAGGAAGGTTGAAGGCGTCTGTGGCGAGCCCTCCTCTCGGCATCGCCTGCGAGATCGAGACGCTCAGCAGGTGGTTTCGGCCCCACTTCTTCTTCTCGTAGTCTCGCGCGTAGGTGGCCATATCTTCGATCCAATCCCGCAATTGCTCGGGCGTTTCGCCCCACCAAAGGTCGCCCTCGTTCAGCAGCTCCCACGAGAAGACCGTCCCGGTATTGCCCCAGTGATCGATCAAGAACTTGATCCGCTTCTTCTCCTGCTTGCGCAGGACGGGACTGGTGATGAAGTCCACCCTCTCCTTGAGGTCGCCTCCAAGCGCCGGATTGTAGGGCGTGGTGTCAAAGCGGACGTTCATCCAAAAAGTGTCCCACGGCGTCACGATCAATTTGATTCCGTTCTTTCGGGCTTCAGCGAAAATCGTGTCGATCCATCGAACGTGCTCCGGTGAGAAGGCGCCGATCGGATCTTCCAGAGTGCCGGTCGGCGGCGTCTCGACCATCAGGCGGATCACATTCACCCCCGACTCCTTGAGGTGAGCCATATAGCGGGCCGTGACCTGGGGTTCGTAGACTTCACGCTCGGGATTCGATTCTTCGAACTTGGGCCAATCGGGGTTGTGGTTGTAGCCGATAGGGATGAATGGGCGTCCGTCCGCATGGACGAAGTAACGTCCGCCCGACATGACCTTGACGTAGTCCTCTTCCTGAACCTCGGTTCGAAACAAGGGGCGGGCTTCTTGAGTCTCGCGAAGGATCTTGCTGCGAGCCTGAATGAATTCGTCCTCGATTTGGTCGGCGGAGGACTCTAGCTTCCGCGAGAGGTCGTCCGAGTCGGCGGCGTTCTTGAGATTCTCCAGTGAGGCCGCGATCGTCCGCGGAAGAACCTCCGGACTGACGGCGTCCGCCTTGAACCGTCCGATCCAGCGTCCCGCCCGGACGGAAAGCTCGTCATAACGCACGGCCTGCACCACGTCGATGGCTCCGGGTTTGCCGAGAAAGCTGCGAATCCACCGCTCGCCCGGTTGGTCGGCCTTCTTGGAAGGGTCAAGAGACAGCGATTCTCGCACGTCCTCCAACCCGCGACCCTGCAAGTCGGCGAGACGGGCGAGCAATCCCCAGCCTCCGTCGCCCTGTTCGATCTTGAATAGCAGCCGATTGGGTCCTGATTTCAGGTGAATGGGAATGCGGTCCTCGTCGCGCTTGATTCCACGAGCCACCTGCTTCTGAAACAGCAGATCCCCGTTGAGGTACACCTTTGCACCGTCGTCGCTGCCGAAAAGGATCTGAGCGTCTCTCTCCTTGGGGCTGACGAGTGTCGTATAGAGGTAAGCGACGGCCGGCTTGCTCCCATTCAGAAAGGCGCCCAAGTCGACGCCGCTTTTGGAATTTCCGAGACCAAGGTTCCAATCGGGCCGCCGCTTCACGACGAGATTGGGGTCTGTGTTCCTTTCGAACGGAACCATCGGGATCTCTTGGCCCTCGGCCGGCTCCGCCTCTGCTTCCCCAGCCAGGTAGTCGGTGGCAAATCCAGTGCCTTTCCTCTGGAGCGCGCCGACGTTAGGGAATGGCCCGCTTATCAGCCATGCGAGGATCTCACCACCTGGGCCAAGCCGAAATTGGGTCGAACTGAGCGCCATGGCAGCGAGAAGAGAAGCGATCATCCTTTAATTCCGGTCAGCGCGATGCCCTCCGTGATGCGCTTTTGGAAGAACAGGAACGCCACGATCATCGGAAGGGTCGTGAGAAGCGAGGAAGCCATCGTGATTCCGTACTCCAGGTTGTATCGGCCCTGAAAGATGGAAAGCCCTACGGGCAGGGTCCGCATTTCAATGTCGTTGGTCACTATCAGCGGCCACTCAAAGCTGTTCCAACTTCCCATGAAGGTGAAGATCGCCAGAGTTGCCAGCGCTGGTTTCGCGAGCGGCATGATTACGCGGGAATAGGTCGTCCAGAGGCCCGCCCCGTCCAAATAGGCCGCCTCCTCGAAGTCGCGCGGTATTGCCACAAAGAACTGCCGAAGGAGAAACACCCCGAACGCGCTGGCCAGTCCCGGCAGAACGATTCCCGCATAGGTATTGAAGAGTCCCAGCTTGGTGACGATGAGGAAGACCGGGATCAGCATGACCTGGCTTGGGATGACCATCGTCGCGACGATCAGATAGAACAGGGAGTCTCGGCCTTTGAACTGCAGACGAGAAAGGGCGAACGCCGCCATGCTGGAGATGAGCAGCACCAAAAACGTCACAGCCAGCGCGATGCCGACGCTGTTCGCGAGCCACCTCAGCACCGGAAATTCGTCTGCTCTCGCGAACAGGTTCCGGAAGTTTTCAAACGTTGCGTGCTCGGGAATCCAACGGGGGTCCGGCTTTAGGACGTCGCTCTCGGGCTTGAACGCCGTTGAAACCATCCAAACAACCGGCGTAACCATCAGCACGGCCGTCATCGCCACCACAACCTGCCAAAACAGGCGAGGAATCTTGTAGGCGATGGCCGAGCTCATAGGAAGAGCTACTTCGTGGCCGTTTGGCCGCCCTGCCCTGGAGGCGCCATGTTCGGGTTGAAGTTCTTTCGGTCGTTC
>DASZPA010000200.1:0-15485 GCA_035550555.1 Fimbriimonas sp. | reverse complement strand
ACGGTCACCTTGGAGATGGCCTCAAACTTCTCGTCGGGTCAACAGCTCACGCTGGGAACAAAGGGAGTTACAGACATCTCGCCCAACGCCAACTCGAGCAACGGCTCCGCGCCGATTACTCTTTTGGAGCCGTCTTATGCGCTGCCCGAGGTCCAAACAGCCACGGCCACCGGGCGCGGCTTCGTGGCGGCAAATCAGAGGCAGCTTCCAACCGCGGCGGACGCCAAATGGACGATCAACGCGTTCGTGTATATGGACCAGCAGCCGGGTGATCTCAGCCTCATCGCCGGATTTGGCACAGGGCGCGACCAAGGCGGCGCGCAGAGGTTCTTGATCAAGAACGAAGGACACATCTACTTCTGGGGCAGCAGCATCGATATCGACAGCAACGTGCCCTTCGATCTTAACAGATGGCAGATGGTAACGATCAGCTACGACGGCACGATGGTTCGCATCTACAAGGATGGAAAGGAGATCAAGTCCGAAGAGGCGTCGTTCGCCGATGCCGCTCCGCTCGTGCGTGTGGGTCCTCCTCCCGCGTGGAGATACGGAAACCGCTTCGCGGGTAAGGTGGCTGGACTTTCTATCTGGAACGACGCTCTGCCCGCCGACTACATCAAGGCTCTACTCACCACAGGTCCCAAATAAATGAACCCACTCTCAATCGATCTTCGCGGCCAAGTGGCCGTCGTCACCGGAGGCGCGGGCGAGCTCGGCCGCCCCATCTGTCGCACCCTGGCCGCATGCAAAGCCAAGGTGGCGGTCCACTACCACTCCAGTGAGGGGAAGGCCAAGGCTCTGGTCGAAGAGATAACCGCCGCGGGCGGCGCCGCCCAGATGTTCAAGGCCGACGTGACCGATCTGGAGGACACGAAGAAGCTCCACGACGCGGTTAGAGAGGCGATGGGTGTCGCGACGATCATCGTGAACGGCGCGGTGATCCAGTACGACTGGGTCTCGGTGCTGGATCAAGCTATCGAAGACTATGAGAGCCAGTTCAAGTCGTGCGTTCTACACAACGTGAACATGGCCAAGGCGTTCGTGCCGGACATGATCTCTAACGGCAAAGGCGGGCGCGTCATCGGCATCAACACCGAGTGCGCCATGCAGTGCTTCCCTTCTCAGTCGGCCTACGTCGCCGGAAAGCGGGGGATGGACGGCGTCATGCGGATCTTGGCGAAGGAGATCGGAGAGCACCAGATCACGGTCAACCAGGTCGCGCCTGGCTGGATGCGGTCCGACCGGATTCGCGCCATGGAGGGCGATGTCCAGGCCGGCTATGCGAAGAACGTTCCGCTCAAGCGAGCAGGAGACGACCAGGAGATCGCGAACCTAGTGGCGTTCCTGGCGAGCGACTTGGCCGGCTACATCACCGGTGCTTACATCTCCGTGTCGGGTGGCAACGTTATGCCAACGATTTGAGTTCGTGTAAGGTTGTGAGAGCTGTTTCTATCGGCGGATTTGCCGCCATAGCGTAAATTCTCAACCGTGCTGAAGCAGGTTGAGCAGAACGAGACGGCGAGGATCGAGGCGTTTAGCGACGGGGTGTTTGCGATTGCGATCACCCTTCTCGTTCTAGAGATCAAGCAGCCGGAGGCTCGTGAAGGACTGCTTCCGGGACTGCTCCACGAGTGGCCGGCCTACTGGGGTTTCGTCGTCTCGTTTCTGACGATCCTCATCATGTGGATCAACCATCACCGGATGTTCCGCATGATCCACAAAGGTGACGATTGGCTGCTGTTCTGTAACGGCCTGCTGCTGATGGCGGTCACGTTCGTTCCTTTTCCTACCGGCGTGCTGGCAGCGCATCTCACTGACAAGGACCCGCGTGCGGCTGCGCTCTTCTATAGCGGCACATTCGTGGTCATCGCGATCTTCTACAACGTGCTGTGGTGGTGCGTGTCCCATCAGCGCCGACTGATCGGCCGAGAGATCTCACAGCACCAAGTGGCAGCCCTTACGAAGCAGTATATGGTTGGACCGGTCGCCTATCTTCTGGCGACCCTCTTGGCTTTTGTGCATGTGAACCTTTGTATAGCCACCAATATGCTGATGGCCTTGTTCTTCGCTATTCCAAGTGATGCTTTCAAGCGTTCTCGGGCGGCATAAAGAAAAGCGGCCCTTTCGGGCCGCCCTTGTTCACGGAGGATTAGTGTCCTCGTCGCCTTCCGCCGCCGCCACTTCGATGCCCACCGCCAGAGCTTCTCGACCGACTCGGTCTGCTGAAGCTTCGACTAGGTCTGCTGGGCCGGCTTAGTCTGCTAAAGCTCGGACGGCTGAAGCTTCGACTCGGACGGCTTGGCCGGCTGTAACTGGGTCTCGAGGCGTGACTCGTTCGCGGTCTGCCAAAAGAGCTGGACCGCCGCGAGCTCATTCGAGGCCTTGTAAAGGATGATCGCCGGTTCGAACCGCCGCGCCTCATATTCGCTGAAGCCCGGTTAGCCCTCATGCTCGGACGATGCGCGCTTGCGCGGTTCGACCGCATGGCCGAACGGCTTCTTCCACGCATGGCAGCTGCTCGGTGAGCAGCCGCAGCGCTTCTCGCACTGGCCCGATTTGCCGCAAAGCTTGAACGACCGTGGCCGCGCATGGCTGCAGCATGTCTGGCCGCGGCGCGAGCAGCCGCACCGTGCGCATTCGCGCTTTTAGCATTCGCTCGATTCGTCGCGAACGAAGGGCGCCCCTTGCCTCGCATGGACGCGACATTGTGAGCCGCTGCCGCCCGGCGCATTGCCGCTGCGTTCCGAGCGTTAGCTGGGTTGGGTCGCGTAAACCGGCTGTGGCTGAGATTGTTGAACCGATTGAAGCGATTTGCGGTAGTGCCGGGCCGTCCGGGTCGCATGGCGCTTTGCCGACCGGCGCCCGGTCGAGTCATGCCCGGGCGGGCAGCGAAGTTGCTTCCGCGCGGATTGACCCTCATACCCTGAGCGGCTCCGCCGGCGCGAACGACCCTCGCCTCCCGGCCGGAAGGGGTGATGGTTCGCCCTGGATCGGTGCTTCGTCGCGCGGCAAAACGCGGCACACGGCTTCGAAAGACTTGACGAGCCAAGATGCTCCGAGACGGCGCCCGGCCATTGAAGGCTCGGGTCGGAGTGAAGGAAGCCGCAACCGGTCGGGCGCCAAAGGGTCCCGAAACCTGGCCCGCGCGGCCTCTTGGCATCGAGAAGGAACGTCCTCGGCGTGCAAACGCCATGGCGCGATTGGAGGCAAGGATTCCGAAGCTTCCCCGGCCCCGTCCGAACGAAGCGGCTGCGACAAACGTGCTGCCGTACCGAGTGTTTCGAGGGATGAAGCGGCGGCCGCCCACCCAGGCTGCCCGGAATCCCGGATCGCCATAGTATCGGCCGATACGGTTGACATCGTAGTAGGTCACGGTGTTCACGTACACGTTGTCCCATGGCCTGGGCACGACGTAATAAGGATCGTCCGCATAGTACAGACCCGTCCTCCCAATCGAGAAGGACAGATAGAAGTCGCCGGATCCGAAACCTATAGAGGCATAGTGAACATCATCCGGCGCCAGAGGAACCCAGGCGACGTCATCGTCATAGTAATCGAAGTCGACCACTGCGGGAGACCAGCACTGTCGCGCCGGTCCCGGGCACCAAGCCCAGCCATAGGGCTCATCGACCCAGGTCCCATAGTGATAGGGCGCCCAACCCCAGTCTTCGTCTCCAACCCACGTCCAGCCAAACGGGTCTTCCCAGACCCAGGAGCCGTCATGATAAGGTCGCCAGCCGTGGCGCTCGCGAGGCACCCAAACGTGTCCATATTTCGTATCGTTGTGCCAGGTTCCGTAGTTGTCAAGCCCACCCGCCACGAGGCCGATATTCGACGGGACGTACTTGGGCCGGTGGTAGACCACATTGTTTCGATTGCTGTTGAACTGGTCCCAATGGTCCGCGGGAGGAACGTGCTTGACCACGCAAGGGGAGTTGGGCTTCGGAAGATCGAGATACTCTCCGTTTCGAAGCGTCAGCTTGCCGGGCGCGCCTTCGCAGAGCGCCTCGCCGGATTGCACGGCCACCTCCAGGCCGCTGGTGTCGCCCACACGAATCTGGGCAGGACCGTAAGCTTTGATCGAAGCGGTGGGAGTGTCGATCTGGTACAGCGAGTTCTTGTTGACCAAGTGCAGGGTGGCAAGGCCGTTGTTCAGCTTGATCTCGGTGAACTCTCCGGTGCTGTCGCTGTAGAGCGTCGTTAGAGTCGCCACCGCGCCTGAGCCAAGCCGCATGGCGCTTCCGTCGTCGAACTGCACCTCGGCTCTGGAGGACTCAGGGGCGTAGATCTGCGCTCCTTGCCTCATAGGCAAGTTCACCCTGGCTTTGGACCAACCAAGGCTAGAGGTCGCTCGCCAATCGGCGCCTCCCGTCACCAAGGAGAATCGCGCCATCCGCACTGGTCCCGCGTTGGCGGACTTCTCGTCCTCTCCGATTCGGTAGGAAGACTGCGCCGAGCCTATTGCGGCCAACGAGCAGGCAAAGACGGCCAGCGCGCTCCTAGCTAATATGGTTCTCTTCCCCATGTTCATAGTCACCTGAGACTGTTTGACGCCTCGTGCCGGTTTGTGTTCTTGCGGGACCCTTAGAAGGTGTACAGGATGGAGTTTGGCGTCTTGTACAATGGGTTCGAACGATGCTAACCAAGGTCCCCGCAGGTCTCGAACATGTGATGAATATCGATCCGGATATTCTCGGGGGCGAGCCCTGCTTCAATGGGACGAGGGTTCCGCTCGAGACGGTGGTTGACAACCTTGCGGCTGGTGTAAGCGTGGAGCGGATCCTAAGGAACTATCCTTCGCTGACGATCGGCCACGTGAACGCAGTGCTCGAGTGGGAAGGTCAACTTGCCTATGCCGCAGCCGGGCTTGAGTTGCACGCCTCGTGAGGATTCTCCTGGACGAAATGATGGCAGAGGAACTCGTGCCTGTCCTTGTAGGACACGAAGTTGCCCACGTCATTCCCTCAGGGTGGAGGCACGTCACAAACGGAAAGCTTCTGTCACTTGCGGAGCAGCACGGTTTTGAAGTGCTTCTCTCCAAGGACAGCAGTATGCCTTACCAACAGAACATGTCCGGACGACGCATTGCACTGCTCATCGTCCGGCCAGCTAGGCAAAGCGTTCCGGCTCTCCTGGCGTTAGCGCCGAAGATTCTAGAAGCGCTTGAGCAAGTGACGCCGGGCAGTGTGACGACGGTCAGCTAAGATTGATTCGCAGGCCGTCTCCCTGGTCGACGATTGCAAGGTCACGCAGCACAACAGACCTTCGCCGTCCATTTGACTCTAGCGAAACGCCGACTTGCTTGCCATTCAGAGAAGCTTGGACCCTTGAGAAGTCCGCGTCGCTCGGTAGTTCGAGGTTGACCCGCTCTATCCGAAGACGACCCCACCTTACGGTTATCGATACTTCGAAGGACTCGTCACCAGCTTTCTGCTCATACGTGCCCCAGCCCTCGGCAGCGGTGAACGCGCTTCTGAAGTGGTCCGGACTGATCTTCGGCGCGAAGCCGATGTGGCCTTTCGGACCGTGGTATTCGAATCCGCTCGCGGCGAGAAAGACAGCGTAGACCGACATGCATCGGGCGTAGTGATCGCTGCACTCGACCTCGTTCCACGGGTTTCGTTTGGTGGCTGAATAGCGGTCGTGAACGGCGCGGGTGAGCGCCATTCCCTCCTCCACCATTCCTTCTTGCACCATGTGGCCGGCTGCCTGATACTCGAATCCGGTCATGCACTCGTTGAAGTACATGGAGGCCCAAGTGGGCTTGTTGCCAAGGATCTTCTGACGGTCGCCCTTGGGGAACGTGCAGATCACGGTTCCGGCCTCTCCAGGAGTGGCGTACCACCGGCCGTCTTTGAACTTGTCCCGATAAGGGCCAACGTCTGGCAAGAAGTTGTTTCGATAGAGAGCGTGAAGGGCCCGTTTCGAGTGGTCAGGGTCGATGACTCGCCCAAGCCCAACCTGATGGGCCCACCACTGACCCATCACCTGGTCGATCTCGCAACCGTCGTCGTAGCGGAGGGCGTCCTCCTTAGAAAAGTCGGCCCGCTGGACAAAGTATTGACCGTCCCACACAAGCTCGATGAGCCGCTTCTTTCCTTTCTCAAAGAGGCTGCGGCACTGGGCGGCGAACTCCTTGTCGTCCATTTCGATGGCCATCTCCTCACCCGCCCGAAGTGCGGCGATGTAGAGGGAGCTGAGCCACGAGCTAGGCCCGTACAGGTTCACGTCGAGCGTGTTGTGCTGGGCATTCTTGAGGACGCCGTCCTTGTCGGTGTCTTGAGAGATAAGGAATTCGAGAGCCTTCTTAGCTTTCGGCCAGACTCGCTTGAGGAAAGCAGAGTCGGCACTCATCTGGTGCTCGCGCAGCGTCCGAAGCACGTATGCCGACTGGGCGTCGGCAGCGTAACCGTTGCCATATTCGCCGCGGAACTCGATCATGCCGGTGTCGGCATGGAAGGCCGTCCCGAAGTCGACCATCTCACGGACGGATCGTTCCAGATCGGGAAATTGCCGAGCCATTGCTTGGGCGTACTGCCAAACGTGCCCGCATGTGCCTTCGCAGCAACCGATCCCTTCCCAACCATAGAAACGGCCGTTCGCGAATCGAACGCACGTCATCGTCGCGAGCGTGGCGGTGTTGCCTTGGACTCGATCCAAGAACCAGTAAGGCAGGGTCGAGTCGTACCAGGTGTCATGCCAGAGCTTGGTGTCTCGATAGAGTTTGGCGAAGTTGTCCGAGACGTGCCGAACGACGTCGTGCGCCGACCTGAACCGCGTCGCGTACTGGTGACCGACATCGCCCAAGACCGGCAGTTTCAGGTTCGGAAATCGCCAGGCGAGCACGAAAACGGCCGTGTGCTCTTTGCCGGCGGGTAGGACGACCTCCCGGGATAGACCTCCGACTTGGCGACCTGTTTCCTCGGTGGGATGGAGGCTGTTTTCGAGCAGTAGACCTGCATAGTCGGGTCCCGGCAGAGCCGTTTCCATGTGATCGACCGCACCTAGCAGCCCCATCGCAAAATCGCCGCAATCCGATCGATCGGTGTGAACCGTGTCCAGACTGCAGACCAGGACATCGTTTACGATTCGATTCCTTGGAGTCCCCTCGCCCTCTTTGAACGTCTTGATACCCACCGGGTTTTCAAGCCAACCGCCGATATGGCAGCGTTGCTCCTTGTCAGAGTGGTTCTTCAGCGTAAACCGCATTACGGTCGCAGGCAGCGTAGATTCATCCGTGTTGAGAGGGATGTAAGGGGAGAACGACTCCAAGCTGACCGAGATGGGACACGCGGGATCTGAATACTCGACGAACCCAATGGGGTACTCGCCGGTGAACGCAACCTCGGCCCAGCCGGTGTGATCCAGCTTCCTCGTTTTGCCATCAACCTGGATCGCGAAACCCTGCTCGAAAGGATGGATCTGCTCTGGCGGGTCGACATAATTCGCGCCGCCGCCCGCGTTGATCTCGCGTCCCAGGTAGGTCGTCTTCTTGTCGACCACCCCAAATTTGATGTCGTTGAAGATGTCCCAGAGCCAAAGTCGACCGTCTCCACCGAGATACACCTGCCCAGCGCAGATCCCGCCGATGGGCATTCCGATAAATCGCAGGTCCTTGCCCCGGTAGGTCGAACGCTTACCGCGTGCCGTGAGGGACTTGATCCACTCTCGCGAGAGCTTCTTGTTGGCAGGGACTAGGTTCTCGAATTCGCTATGCGAGGCTTGTTTGGCCATTCTTAACGGCAGGCCAAGAGCGGCGCCGGCGGCGGTTGCGCCTGTGATCCGGAGGAAATCTCGTCGGGGCATGCCCGAGTGGCACCCGCAGTTCTGATCGTCACATCCACCGTTGGACATGGCTCAGAGAATATCCGGATGGGCACGGCTTCCGTAACCGCGAGCCCTGTGCCGCGTGAAGTCGATTCGAACGTCCTAGACAGTTATCTCATGTCAGGGTGATGGATGGTCAAGACTGTGCCTGGTTTTAGACTTGCTAGCTGATAGAGAACTTGCGAAGCCAGGGGCTCGAGAATTGGCATGCTACTCTTCGGAGCACGTAGGTAGATTACGGCGATACTCCGACCAGCCATGTTTTGCTGGTACCGCAGGCTGCGGTCAAACCGTCAGCATCACTTGAAAGCCAGTTGCTTCGGCAGCCGAAAGCAGGTTGCCATTGGCCAGATTCTCCCACCCGAACCTGCTGCAGTGAATGACCTCATGCCCGGGTAAGCAGCCGTGCGAACTTGAGCGGCATGCAGTTGTCGAGCAAGACCTTCAATGCGCCAGTTCCAAGCCCAACGCGAGCTTGGCTTGGCGATTCTCCCATTCCAAAACGGGATCAACCTGCCGCGGCGTCAGGCTCGGATAGTTCTCGTAAAACTCCACAAGAGGCACCCCTGCTGCGATATTGTCTAAAAGCATCACGACGGGAATCCGTGTTCCGGTGAAGCAAATATCCCCACCCATCACTTCTGGGTCGCTGCTTAGGATGGTTTCCAATTCGTGGGGATCGTCATGGCTTTTGTTACCTTAGGTTCCTTCCACCGAGAATACGCCAAAGCTACTTGGCAAGCGACCGCTCACCTGATTCGGGCCGATACTCGGACCTGTCAACCACAACTTTCCAGTCGCGAATATTCTCGGACACCTCAGCCTTGAGCCGGCCATCGCGAACAGTGGCTGAAAACTTCCCTGCCTCGTTCCCCTTCAGGTCCGGGACGGACACGTTAACCTCGCCCTCCACGGCAAAGAGCTGGAACGTCAGGCCCTCGGCGTAGTCGTAGTCGGGCCTGGTGTCAACGGCACCTACCGGGATCACGGAGTTCGGCCGCACCAGAAGCGCTGCCGATAGGAACCCGTGCTCCTCGTCGACCCACCTCGGGCCGACAACCTCGTTGCCGGTGATGAAATTCGTCCAACGTCCCTCAGGCACGTAGTACTGGACTCGGTTGTCATACGAGAAGACCGGCGCGACCATGAGGCGCTCGCCCAGCATGTACTGCTGGTCTAAAGTTGCGCACGCGGGATCGCTGGGGAACTCCAACATCATGGGACGCATTACTGGAATGCCTGTTTTGTGCGCCTCGACCGCGGCTTGGAACAAGTACGGCATGAGCCGGCATTTGAGCTTGGTGAAGAAGCGGACGGTCTCCACTGCTTCGTCATCGTAAAGCCAAGGCACACGATACGACGAGCTTCCGTGGAGGCGACTGTGGGAGGAGAGCAGGCCAAACGCGACCCATCTCTTGTAGAGCGCAGCGGGCGGGAGCCCCTCGAAGCCGCCGATGTCGTGGCTCCAGAATCCGAAACCGGAAAGCCCGAGACTGAGCCCGCCCCGGAGACTCTCGGCCATTGCCTCGAACTCCGACCAGCAGTCACCGCCCCAATGGACGGGATACTTCTGACCTCCTGCGGTGGCCGAGCGTGCAAACAACGCAGCCTCGCCCTTGCCGAGCTTCCTTTCCAGCACCTCGAAGGCGACCTTGTTGTAGAGCTGCGGGTAATAGTTGTGCATCCGCTCAGGGTCGGAGCCGTCGAAGTACTGCACGTCGATCGGGATGCGTTCGCCGAAGTCGGTCTTGAGCGAGTCGACTCCCATGTCGATCAAATCGGCCAAAAGATCGGAGAACCAATCACTCGCATAGGGATTTGTAAAGTCCACGATTCCCATCCCAGGCTGCCACATATCCCACTGCCAGACGTCGCCATTGGGCCTCTTGAGCAAGTAACCCTTATCGACTCCCTCTCTAAATAGCTTAGAGGCCTGCGCGATGTAAGGGTTGATCCACGCGCAGATATGTAGCCCGCGCTCTTTGAGCCTCGCCAGCATCGCCTTCGGGTCCGGAAAGACCTCCGGGTCCCACTCGAGGTCCGTCCAGTGGAAGCCCTTCATCCAGAAGCAGTCGAAGTGGAACACATGCAGCGGCAGATCGCGATCCGCCATGCCTTGGATGAACGAAGTGACCGTCTCTTCGTCGTAGTTCGTGGTGAACGAGGTGGTCAGCCACAGACCGAAGGACCAAGCGGGCGGTAGCGCGGGACGGCCGGTGAGCGCCGTGTATTTCTGGAGGACCTCCTTCGGCGTGGGACCGTAGATGACGAAGTATTCGAGGCTCTCGCCGGGAGCGCTGAATTGGACTCGGGAAACCTTCTCGGTTGCGATCTCATAGGAGACCTGCCCGGAATGGTTCACGAAGACGCCGTAACCGCGGTTGGTCAGATAGAAAGGGATGTTCTTGTAAGCCTGCTCGCTGTCGGTGCCGCCATCTTTGTTCCAGATGTCGACGACCTGCCCGTTCTTGATGAAGGCCGTGAACCGCTCACCGAGGCCGTAGACGTTCTCGCCAACGCCAAGTGAGAGTTGATCGCTTACGAAAGGTCCCTTTCCATCTACCTCCACGTACGCGGCGCCGCGCCAGGGCGACTTGACGATCGTCTTGCCGGCAACCTCGAACTCAACGGAGTAGCTTTGGCGATTGATCTTCGCTGTAAGGCCACCGCTCCTATAGACCGCCTTTTCCTTGTCGATCTCGATCGAAGGATCAATCTCCTGCGGATACAGCTCGAAGTGAGGTCCTTTGTCCTGGACGCCTTCGAAGTGCACGAGCTTGACGCCGATCACGTCCGGCATCGGCGATGTGATCGTAACGGTCAGATTCGCGCCGCCAAGCGTGTCACCGCGGTGGCGGATGTTGTGGGTTGGCGCGATGATGCGAAGGGTTTGACCCTCCTGCCAGAGCTCATAGGCCTCGGCGGCGTAATGGGCCTTGACCCCTTCGCGCATCATCCAGGCGCCGTCCGTGAACTTCATTTGTTCTCGCTCGAAAGGGATAGAGTTGCCGGCTGGAGTCCGTCGGCTGCTGCCGTCACCACAAGCTTTCCGGACCTACTTGTAGCCCCAACCAGTGCCATGCAGAGACCGTTGAACGCATGCCGCTGAGTCGCCTTGTCAGGCTCGTGGCTGCTCGGATCTCCGTTCCCAACTCCGACTACCGATCCCGGCCCAAGAACTCGGAAATTGACCAGATTGTCCGCTGTCGGAACGACTACACCGTTAGCATCGACCACCTCAATCTCCACTACGGTCACGTCTTCGCCATCGGCCAAAAGCTTCTTGCGATCGGTCTTGATTCGGAGCGCAGCGGGCGCACCTGCTGTTTTGACGCGGTCCACGGCGACAAGCTTGCCTTCGTTGAACGCCTTCGCGACCAGTTCACCTGGCGCGTATGGCACAGACCACTGGAGGTGTCCATAGCGAGGCATCGGCTTCGATCCCAAGCTGATCCCGTTCAGAAGCAGTTCCACGGAGTCGCTATTGGAGTAGCACCAGACGTCAATCGGCTGTCCCTCCTTCCCATGCCAGTTCCAGTGAGGCAGGAGGTGCACTGCAGGCTTATTGCCCCACCAGGCTTGGTAATAGTAGAAGTTATCCTTTGGAAACCCACATATATCCAAGATCCCGAAGTGGGAGTTGATGCATGGCCATCCGTAGGGTGTGGGCTCTCCTTTGTAGTCGAAACCTGTCCAAACGAAGCCTCCCTCCATAAACGGTTTCTCGGCTAATGGCTTCCATCCTTCCTCGGCCGTCTGTCCCCATCCGGGCTTGTTCACGTCGTAGGCGCTCACATATCCCCTAGTCGCGTCATTCTCATAAATGCCCCGCGTGGACACCGTACTCATGGTCTCACTGCCGTACATCGGCATCTTGGGAAACTTCTTGTGGAAGTCGTCGTAAGCCGACGGCGAGTAGTTGATGCCTTGCAGATCCTCTACGAGGGTAATCCCGTGGCCCCATCCGAAGTTCATCGCGCACGTTATGGGGCGAGACTTATCGAGCGCTAAGGTCGCCTTCTTCATCGCGGCGAAGATCTTGCCGCCTTCGGGCGAGCCCGAGAGCCCCTCCTCATTGCACATCGACCACATGATTACGCTCGGGTGGTTTCGGTCTCGAACCACCATCGTTTTCAATTCGGACAGGTCCGAGTAGCCTGTTCCCGACGGGGTTTTGGCCAGCTCCGTGTCGCCCAGGTGGCGGTTCTCGTCCATCACCAACATGCCGAGGCGGTCGCACGCATCGAGCAGCTCGTCCGCGACCATGTTGTGGGAGCAGCGGTAAGCGTTCGAGCCCATCTCCTTCAGCTTCTTGATGCGCCACTCCAGCAAGCCGTCAGGAATGCCGATCCCCACTCCGGCGTGGTCTTGATGGTTGCAGGTGCCCTTCAGCTTTACGGGTTTGCCGTTCAGGAAAAAGCCGCTGTCAGGATCGAAGTGGATCGAGCGGATTCCGAAATTCGTGTTGGTTTGGTCGACCGCTGTCGAGCCGTCCATAACCGTCAGCTGCAAGCGGTAGAGGTGCGGGTTCTCCAAGGACCAAGGAGTGATGGAGTCCAATCTGATCGACTGATGGAATGAAGCAACCGCACTTGCCGGAATGACTTGGGGTGTCCAAGCGGCATGGCCGACTTGCTTCCCATTGGTGTCGAAGACCCGCGCGACCACAGAGCACTTCGACGGATTCGCCGTCGTGTTGCTCACCGAGGACTGAATGTCGACTTGGGCCCAGGGCGAACCTTTCTTTCTCCAATTGGGAGAACTTTGGACGAAGACGGTCCACGGCCGTACATGGACCTTGTTGGCAACGTTGAGCCAGACATGGCGGTAGATTCCGCCGCCCTCGTACCACCAGCCTTCCGTTCGTCGGGGATCGACTGAAACCGCCAGCACGTTCTGCCCGCCGAAGTTGGCAAGGCCGGAGATGTCGTAGCGAAACGGCGTGTAGCCGCCAGGGTGATGGCCGAGTTTCTTACCGTTCAGCCAAACGACACTGTCCCTGTAGACACCGTCGAAGTCGATCCAAACGGACTTGCCTTTGTAGGTCTCAGGCAGCGTGAAGGTCTTTCGGTACCAGGCCGGGACGACCGGCAGCGATCCGTGGCCCGTGTCTGCCTGTGGGTCGAACGTTCCCTCCACCACATAGTCGTGCGGCAGGTGCACATGGCGCCATGAGCCGTCATTGAAGGCCGGCTTCGCCTCTGGAGGTGTCGGCATCTGGGGCTCGGGGACCTCGAAATCCACCGTGCCGGAAATTCCTCCGCCGCCATCTGTGTTCTCCACCAAGAGGACCAGGCGGTTGGGCCCGCCGTCGCTCCAGGCGTCCGACAGCGTCACATCGAACGGATCGTTCCAGCCGAAATGCTTCTTGAGGAGCTTGCCGTTGAGGAACACCTCGGCGTTGTCGTCGACAGCCTCGAAGTGGAGCAGCTTGGATTTGTTCTTCGGGTCGTTGCCCAGGTCGGTTCTAAACCATGCGAAGCCGCGTCGGCCTCGGAACACATCGGCCCTTGGCCGCATCCGCTTCC
Organism: Fimbriimonas sp.; assembly: GCA_035550555.1. Lineage (GTDB taxonomy): Bacteria > Armatimonadota > Fimbriimonadia > Fimbriimonadales > Fimbriimonadaceae > Fimbriimonas. The sequence goes on along the minus strand of DASZPA010000200.1, from coordinate 2,130 downwards.
AGTCTCCAGAATCGATATCTTTAGGGAGCGCTTGGACATCAAGCTTCTTCTCGTCTGCCTGTCGCCACTCCCATGCGAATCTGCTCCGGGAGATGGCCTTGGAAAGAGGGTCTCTGCGGAACCGCCAGTTGTCGTCAAATCGGATGCGGAGTCTTTGAGATTGAGCGAAAGTGGCGGCCGTAACCGTAACAAGGGCGCAGGCAACGATGGCGCGAGCGAAGGTCACCGAAGCATTTTACAGACTCTTCAAGGTTTGGATTACTTCGCCGCCGAGACACAAAGACTCGGCGGACCCCAGCCGAGAGAGTGGATCGATGCTTGTTCCATGGGTTCCCGGAGGGGTCGCTCCGCTATGGCCATTCCTCTTCCGCTTCAAACTCGCGCGTACTCGACCTCGGGAGCTCGGCCGGTGCGAGTCAGCCGTCCACAGGAATTGCCGAGGTTCCACATCGTACGAGTCGACGATGAAGACCAGCCCGGGAATTGAAGAGCCCACGATCGGCATAGGAGATTCCACAAAGTTTCCTTGCCACCGTTGAGAAACTTCGTGCCTCTTGGCGCCTTGGTGGTGAAGAAGCTGTGGGTAGGCTAACAGCAGGCGATGCTGCTATCCATCCTTCTAACACTTCCCGCCCAAGCCACAACGATCGTGATCGATGCGACCCACTCGCGGCCGATCTCGCCCTACATCTATGGCGCGAACGATCCGGATTGGGACAAGTCGCACACGCCGTTTACGCTCGCCCGGCTTGGCGGAAACCGCATGACGGCCTACAACTGGGAGACCAATGCAAGCAATGCGGGGAACGACTACCGCTTCCAAAGCGACGGCTACATGGGTGAGAGCAACGAGCCCGGCTGGACGTTGCGCACGTTCTTGGAGAAGGCGCAGAGCCACGGGGCAGCGGCGATGGTTACCATCCCGACCGCCGGCTATGTCTCGGCCGACAAGAAAGGCGACGGGGACGTTCGCAAAACGCCCAACTATCTTGAAACAAGATTCTACAAATCGCTTCCCAAGAAGCCCGGCAAGTTGATTTATCCGCCGGACACAACCGATCGAGTGGTGTATCAGGACGAGTGCGCGGCCTGGCTCGACAAGATCAAGTCGCCAAAGACGCCGCTTTGGTTCATGTTGGACAATGAGCCCGACCTTTGGTCCAGCACGCACAACGAGATCTGGACGAGGAAGCCGACGTACGCGGATATCATCGAGAACAACATCACCTTCGCCACGGCGCTGAAGGCCGTCGCCCCCAAGGACCTGATCTTCGGTCCCGCGAACTACGGCTGGCAGGGCTTCCGAACGTTTCAGGGAGCTTCCGACGCCGGTGGCCGCGACTTTCTCGACGTCTATTTGGCAGCGATGCACGATGCCGAGAAGAAGGCAGGCAAGCGGCTGTTGGACGTGCTAGACGTTCACTGGTACCCGGAGGCTCGCGGCAACGGGAAGCGGATTACCGAGGACAGCGGCAACGAAGACGCCCGGATTCAGGCCCCCCGATCGCAGTGGGATCCGACATACGTCGAAGACTCGTGGATCGTGCAAACGCTCGGCGGAAAGCCGATCGCGCTGCTGCCGAGAATCCTCAAGCAGATCGATGCGAACTATCCGGGCACGAGGCTCTCGATCAGCGAATACGACTACGGCGGAAAAAACGACATCAGCGGGACCATTGCGCAGGCTGATGTGCTGGGGATCTTCGGCCGCTACGGCCTCTTCGCTGCCTGCAACTGGGGGATCAGTGCCGAGAAGCCCGCACAGCTCGCCGGCTTCAATGCGTTTGTGAACTTCGACGGAAAAGGGTCCAAGTTTGGAGGTAAAGAGTTGAACGTCACTGGTGAGAGCGCTGCTTCAGATTCCGTCTACGCCGCTATCGACGGAACCCGGCTGACGATCGTCGCCATCAACAAGACCCATTCTGCGATCCCACTTCACTTTGATGTGAAAGGCTTTCGAGGACAGTCGGCCAAAGCTTACGTGCGGGCTGGCGACGCGTTTTCACATCCCGTCAAGCAAGACTGTTCGGTCGCTGGGGGAGGCGTCGACTTCGAAGCGCCCGCGTTGAGCGTGACGACGATCGAAGTTACGAACTAGTGCTCACTTGCATAAGTTAGTCAATGAATGGC
>DASZPA010000199.1:0-8859 GCA_035550555.1 Fimbriimonas sp. | reverse complement strand
ATCGCCCAGCGGCTCGTCAGACGCAACTGTCCGTTCTGCGCCGAGCCTTACCACGAATCGGAGAGCATGCTGCGATCCCTGGGAATCACGCCTGCCGACCTACAAGGCCGAACCGTCATGCAAGGAAAGGGCTGCGAGAAGTGCTCCGGCACGGGTTTTCGAGGCCGAACGGGGCTGTTCGAGCTCCTTGTGGTGGACGAAAACGTGCAACGGATGATCAGCGAGCGGACGCCGTCGAGCACAGTCAAGAACTACGCGACCGAGAAGAACGGGATGCGGACCCTCCTGGAAGACGGGTGCCGCAACGTCCTCGCGGGAACCACCACACCCGAAGAGGTTCTGAGGGTGTGCCAGCGGGAAGAGATCTGAGGGAGTTTGTAAGTTTGTAAGTTTGTAAGTTTGTAAGTTTGTAAGTTTGTAAGTTTGTGAGTTTGTAAGTTTGTGAGTTTGTTGGTTTATTGAGATTGCTTTTACGGGGTAGATGAGCAGCTTTAGCTACGTTGGGTACGAAGACTCGGGACGCCGAATGAAAGGCGTGGTCGATGCTGCCGACGCCGATGCTGCGATCGCCGCGGTTTCCGCCAGAGGACTCCATGTTCTGGAGGTCAAAGAAAGCTCGGGGCCGGCTGGCGCGGCTTCTATCGCCAGGAAGCGGGTCACCCGGGCGGAGCTGGCTCTCTTCACTCGCCGTCTGGCAGACTTGGCGCGGGCAGGCGTTCCTCTCGACCGGTCCCTGCGAGTTGCGGGCGAACAGTCGGAGAACGACACGCTTCGATCCGTGACCGAGGAGGCCGTAACGGACGTGCACAGCGGACTTCCAGTCTCTGAGGCGCTCGCCAAACATCCCAAGCTCTTTCCAGCCGTCTTCACAATGACGCTGAGGGCCGGAGAGGCGAGCGGACAGTTCCCGCAGGTCGCGACCCGGCTCGCCGAGTTTCAGCAGATCGAGGTGAAGCGGCGCGGCCAGATCATGGCTGCTCTGATCTACCCAAGTATCTTGCTGGTCACGGCGGTCGGCGTGGTGATCTTCATCGTCGGGTTTGTCGTGCCGCGTCTGTCCTCGGTTTTCAATCAGCTCGGCTCGAACCTGCCCCTTCCCACCACGATCCTGCTCACTACGAGCGCTTTCATCACCAACAACGCTTTGGCGATCTTGATTGTGACTGCCGGCGCGATCGGGCTTTACCGGGCCTGGGTGAAGACTGTCCAGGGCGCGACGATGCGGGACGCCTTTCTGCTTCGGATGCCCATTTTGGGGAAGGTGATCTCGCGGGCCATCGTGTCTCGCTACGCCCGCGTCCTCGGGACGCTGCTGTACGGCGGCGTACCGATTCTCGAGTCGCTCCAGATCGCCGGCGCCGCGTCGGGAAACCGCGTCTTCGAGACCAGCAGCCGGAACGTTCAGCAGCAGGTACGGGAGGGCCGACGGGTCTCCGACGCTATGCAGGAAAGCGGCGCGTTTTCTTCGATCCTCGTTCAGATGGTGGCTGTCGGAGAGGAAACGGGCGACCTGCCCGGCATGCTCACCCAGGTCTCGGAGACGCTGGATTTCGAGGTTGAGAACGGCATGCAGAAGCTGACCGCCTTGGTGGAGCCTCTGATCGTGCTCACCATGGGTGCGTTTGTGGGTCTTGTCGTTCTGTCGGTGATCCTGCCGATCTACCAAGCTCAGGAGCTGGTCAAGTAACGATGCGGCGACGGGGCTTCACTTACGTCGAATCTGGCGCGGTGATCATGATTTTGCTCTTGCTGGCGGCGCTGGTGATTCCAAATATCATCGGCGAATCCAAGGACCGAAAGGTAAGGCTTTTCAAGCTGGACATGAAGACCCTGGTGGAGCAGGCGCGTGGAGAGTCGATCAGGACGGGACACACCTTCGGATTGACCTTCGACAAAGCCAAGAGCGCTTTGAGCGTCGTGGATGAGGCGCCGGATGACGCTCAGCAGCCAAAGATCGAGCTTCCCCCTCTCGCAGTACCCACGGAGGTCGAAGCCAAGAAGTTCAATGCCGATCAAGACGAATCTCCGTCCGACGGGTGGCGCATACCGTTCTTTCCGGATGGGACGACGGCGGGCGGCGGCATCGAGTTCGCTTACGCCGGACAGCCGTTCAGTCTGACGGTCAGCAGAGGCGACGTGAACGTTCAAGTCGTGGATGGTCCGATGCCGGACCTTTCATTGGAAAAGTGGAAGGCTGGGAGCTTTACGCCGCGAGGCTGAGATGAGAGTGCGACACCCCCTCCGACGCGGCTTCTCACTCATCGAAGTGCTGGTCGCTGCCTTACTCCTCGGATTTGGGATCGTCGCCACTTTGGAGTGCCTCAGCTCGATAACGGCGTCTCAGATGCGCACCCTCGAGAGCGAGAGAATGCAGCGTTTGGCCATCCGGAAATATCACGAGCTTCTCGCCCTTAACGAGTTAAGCGCCGGCCAGGCGGACGGGGACTTTCTGGACATTGGCGAAGAGCGTTACACATGGCACGCCGACCGAATCGCCACCGGTACCACGAACCTTGATTCCCTTCGAGTGCAGGTTTTTAAAAGGGGAAAGGAGACCGGGCAGCCCTTTCAGGTCGAGGGACTGATCTGCAAGCCGGCTACGACCGGAGGCGGTCAATGAGAACGCGTGGCCTTTCCCTCCTGGAGGCGCTGTTGGCGCTCTCGATGGTGGCCATCACGATCGGCGCGGTCATCCAAGCGGAGATTGTCGGCGTCCACTTTGAAAAGCACTTTGGCGACACCCGGCAGGCGTTCGATTCCCAGGTCGCTTTCGAGGATAAGCTCACACGCCTCATCTCCGGCGCCCAACTAACCGATCCGAACGCCGTCTTCCAGTCGCCGATTCCCCAGTCCTCCCAAGGCCAAACGGATGTTGGGGGCAACCAAAGCATCCTGGGACCGGGATCAGCGAGCCTGGTTATGACTACATGGGAAGACCCTCCTTCCGTGGGATACCTCCAGAACCAGGCCGACTTTGAAACCTTGAATCAGAAGTTTGGCCCGCAGGGAGGGCCAGCCGAGATCGGTCTTTCCATGGAGCCCGTCGGGGACGACGCTGGTTTCCGCCGAGGGTTGTTCCTTCGAGAGCAGAAGCCGCCCGACGGCGATCCGACGCAGGGCGGGCAGGAATCACTCGTTCAATCTGGGCTGCAAGACATTCGCTTCGAGTTTTACGACGGGAACCAGTGGCTGACCGCGTGGGACTCGAAGAACGACCAGAAAGGCAAGCTTCCTCAGATCGTTCGAATCACGTACGTGCTCCCAAACGACCAAAAGCCTCACAGCCTTTTGGTGCCCATGCCGCTCGCGACGGCGCCTTCGACAAGCGGAGGCAATTCGTGAGGAGGAGAGAGTCGGGAAGCGTGTTCGTGCTGACGCTTGCCGTGATGGCCGGGTTGGTCCTGCTCTTGACGAGCGCAGCGAACTCGAACGGTGAGTCGATCCGGTCACAGACCAACCGGATGGAGCGGGAAAGAGCAAGGCTGCTGGTGGATTCGGGCATTCAGCGAGCCATCGCATGCCTCCAATCGCAAGACCCGAATCTCGCGACGCTCAACGACGATTGGGCGACTTTGGGAAACAGCGGCGATACGGAGTTCGAAGTGGGCAACGACTCCTTCAGAATCCAGATCCTCGACGCGTGCTCTCGAATCAACGTGAACACCGCGGACCAGGACACGCTGAAGCAACTGCCGCTTACGTCGGACCAGGTCGATGCGATCATGGATTGGAGAGACGCGGCCAAGACGCCCCGCCCGCAGGGAGCGAAGGACGAGTACTACAACCAGCTTCAAACCCCTTACAACGCCAAGCTTCAAACACTGGGAAGCGTCGACGAGCTTCTCCTCGTGAAAGGCATTACGCCCTCGATGCTCTATACCGCCGGCCAGGGGGGCTCGAGCGCGCCGGCCCTTTCCGAGCTGCTCACCGTCGACTCCAACTCCGCGGACCAGAATCCGGCCAAGCAACCGAAGCTCGATGCGAATTCGGTCTCGCAGGATCAGCTCATGGCTGCGGGGGTACCTCAGGACCAGGCGACCGCCATCGTGCAAAACGAAGGAAAGTACAAGCGGCTCGGAGACGTGCTTGGGCTGCCGGGAATGACCAAGGCCGCTGCCCATGCAGTGCTGGACAGCTTGCAGGTCGGCAGCGCGACCCAGCATCCTGGACTGCTCAATATCAATACGACGCCCGAGGACGTTCTCGCGGCCGTTCCTCACCTTGACCCGGACATCGCCGCTTCGATCGTCGCTCGACAGGGAGACGGCTTCAAGTCGCTGGGCGATCTGATCGACATTCCCGGAATGGAAATGACCAACCTCTCGCAAGTCGCGGACCGGTTCTGCGTCGGCTCGCGCTCCTTTTTGGTGCGCGTCGTCGGAAAAGCCGGAAGATTCGAAGTGGCCTACGTCGCAAGCTTGACTCTGGCTGACCGCTCTCAGGTTCAGATCAGCCGCATCCAGCCCGAGCAGCTTCCCGACGCTCCAAAGCGTTGGGGATGGCCGGACGTTCCATCACGGCAAGTGGTTTTGGGTGAGCAATGAGAGCTGGAAACCACGCACCGCTCTTGATTCAATGGTCCGGCTCCTCCGTGCGCGTTTACGATCCCGTGACGCATGAGTCGGTAACCGGGCCGGACATCGCCGAGTGTATCGGCGAATCGAAGCGAGGCCGGGACGCCGTCATTGCGGTGGCGCAGCGAAGCTCGTTTGTTCGAAGCGTGCCGATGCCTCCGGTCTCCGCCGACGAGGTCGCCAAGATGCTTCCGATCAAGGTCGGTCCTCTGCTGCCGCTCAATGCCGGGGAGTACGTCACGGGCTTTCGGCTGGCCAGGGTTCAGGGCGGAGGGCAGGTCGCGATCGTCGGCGCCGTCAAGACGGATTCCCTCCGGCGGATCTATTCGGCGGCCGCCTCGAGCGGCCTGAACGTTCGGATCGTCTTGCCTTTGGCCTTCGGTTCGTGGCTCGCCGCTCGCGCTCGTTCGTTGAGCGATTGCGCGGTGGTGCAGCAAACGGAGGACTCGCTCAACATCGACCTCATTCAGCACGGTGAGCTTTTCTACAGCCGTGCAGCGGCGCCACCCGAAAGCACTGCGGAAGTCCAGGAGGAGATTTCGAGGACTTTCTCTATCGCGGGCGTGGCGCCCATGCCTATCCTCGCGCTGGCGGACTCCGCCGTTCCAAGCGATGCCGTCGAGTCTCGAGAGGCCCTGGCGTTTTTGATGGACGTCCATGCGCTCGAAAGGCAGATATTCTCATTCGAGCTGCCGGAAACGGTGAACAAGCGGAGGGCACGAGCTCAGAACTCGACGGCTCAAAGAGCGATTGCCGCAGCTTTGGTCGCCATTGCCCTGGGCGGATACGCCGCCTGGAAGCGCACGCAGGAGCTGGACCGATACGCGAGCGAGGACTCGCAGATCGTCGCCGACACGAACAAGCAGGCTCCGAACGAGAAGGCTGCCTCGGTGAGGAAGCAGAACCTGGACGACTCGCTGACGATCTTGGACACGGCGTTCGAACCGGCTCAGACCTTCTCCGACGTGATCTCGGTGCTTGGCTCCCACGTCAGCGCCGACACATGGTTTACCGGCCTGAGCGTCGGTCGAGGGCAGCCCTTGATCGTACGAGGCCTTTCGACCAACGGGAAGGTCGCGGCCAAATATGCGAACGAGCTGAACAAGGAGGACCGGTTCCGCGGGATGAAGCTGTTATTCGCCACCAAGAGCACGATCGGAAAGAAGAGCGTGGAGCAGTTTGCAGTAACCGGCCATGTGATCGGCAACCTTCCCATCGACCGGCTCTTGAAAGCGCCGGCAAAGGCAGAGAATCCGGGGGCTGTCAAATCGTGATGGACCTTCGAAGAAACCCGGAGCTGGGATGGAACGTCTTGCTGGGAATCTCCCTGGTGGCGATCGTCCTTATTGGAATTCTTGGCTTCACAAAGCCCACCGAACCCGAAGAGATGATGAGGCACCGCAGCCAAAAGTCTCAATCCTCCTTCTCAATCAAGGATTCGAACGATGCCTCCCAAAAGGCGATCGCCGCAATTCGCAAGCGCACATGGGACATGAGCGCGGAGCAGCTGGGGCCCGAGCTGATGCAGCGTCTGAACCGAATTGCGGACGATCACCATGTGGTGCTGTCGAACTTCCGTTCGGGTCACACGAGCGATGTCGCGGCGCTTAGCGAAGCGCCGTTCATCGCGACGGTCGACGGCTCGTTCACCGACATCGTCGGCTTTCTTCAGGCGCTGGAGCAGCCTGAAACGAAGCTGGCCGTGAACATCCTTCAGATCACCGCATCCGATCAGGGAGTCGGGAAAGTCACGGCGACCATCAGCCTGATGGCCTTTATGGTCAAGGAGGGAATCTAGGTGGCCGAAGTGAATCGCACTGCGGTTTGGGGAGGAGTCGCCCTGATCGCCGTCGCCTCGTTTTGGTATCTCAACCAGGGGCCCGCCCCAACGGCGACGACAACCACCACAACCAAGCACGCGCCAGTCGCCAAGGAGGTCGCCACGGATCTCACGGCGCAGGATTTTTCAGCCCGCTTCGCTCCGTCCAAAGTGAAGCTTCGGAACCTGTTCCTTCCGGTGGTGAAGGCTGACAACGGCGGCGGCGATTCGGCTGTGAGCGATAAGCAGCACATCCCGTCGACATTCGCCGGGGGCGAGGCCGATTGGGCATTCAAGGGGATCGCCGTCTCGAACGGCCTTACGATGGCGCTCTTGGAGAACGATTCGAAGCATCAAGGCGGCTACGTGAAGGAGGGAGACCGCTGGAAGACCTCGAAGCTGATGCAGGTCTCCGTGGATAAGATCGTCCTCAGGAACGACGAAGGCGACGAACAGGTTGTGATGAGATTCGTGCCGACCGTCGCGGCAGGGCCCGAGAAGGCCGCTGCCCCCGCCACGCTGCCGCCGGCAACCCCGCCGGGGCAAGGACTCAATCCAGCCAATCCGAACGGGGCCATCATCGGACCCATTGGCCGGCCCGGCCGCCGCTTTCAGCTCCAGCCCGGAGGGGGCATCGTCATCTCGCAATAACCGGAACGCTCACCCATGAAACCTAAACTGGTATCGACCACTGTTACGACTCTCCTGTCGCTGGCGGCTGCCTCTGCCGCCTGGCAAGCTCAAGAAGGTCCGGGAGCACCGGCTCAAGCGACTACCGGCGCCACCGCAGGCGTTGCAACCACCAGCGCGGCCACTGCAGGCGGGGGAGGAACCACCGGCGGAGGGCAGGCTCCCGGAATCGTCGTCACGCCCAACCAGGTCACAACTCCGGGCGCACAGGGCTCAGCGTCCAAGAGCGGCCAAGGGACAGTCATTCGATCGCCTTCTTCGAGAGCCGCCAGGCACATGGGCAAACCCGCGAAGCCGGCTCCTCCTCCCAAGCCGCCCTGGGAGCTGTTCAAGTTGAACCCGAAGACGACCGTGTTCTTGGACTACACGGACGCGAGCCCCGACATGGTGCTGTCTTTCTTCTCGCGAACGTCTGGAATCACGATCCTCAAGGATCCTTCGTTCAAGACCACCCTCAGCTTCACCAGCGCCAAGAAGGTTGGGCTTGACGACGCGTTCGACATCCTTAACGCGACGCTCGAGCTGAACGGCTATACGTTGGAGAAGCACGGCAAGCTGATGGAGGTCGTCAAGAAGCAGGCTGCGCCGCCTGCCGCCCCCCCGATGCCGATGCCGATGCCGAACCCCGCACCGACGCCTCCGGCAAACAACGAAGCGTCGGTCATTCATGTGTATCACCTGGAATTCGCCAGCGCTACGCAGGTTGCCCGCGTGGTTAACGAGGTCTATACCCAGGAGCAGCTCGAACAGCTCGTCCAACAGATCCAAGGTGGCGGCGGACAGCCGCAGCCTCCGTTCTTTGGAGGCGGGCCGCAGCGGAAGGAACCGCCGAAAGTGGTGAGAGCCTCTGCCGAGGAGTACAGCAACTCGGTGGTGGTGAACGCGCCACAGAAGAACCAGGACGAGGTCAAGAAGCTGATCGACGAGCTGGACAAATCAGCGACGACGCCTTTGGCTTCGACGGTTTTCAAGCTCAAGTACATACCGACCGATGAGGCCGTCGAAGCGATTCAAAACGTCTTGACCGCCAACGCTCCAGTGGGTCGTGGCGCGGCCAAGGCACAGGACGACAACCAGGGATTCTATCGGTTCTACAACCCGTTCGGGTCCAACCGGCAGACTCCGTCGGCGGGCGGACAAAGCGTTATCGGCATCAAGCAAACCAACTCGGTGATCGTTTCGGCCACCAACGCGAATATGGAGCTTGTCAGGAAGCTGATCCAAGACATGGACGTGCCCACCGACTTTGTGGGCACCACCTTCTTTGTTCCGCTGGCAAACGCCAAAGCCACCGACGTGGCCACGCTGCTGAACCAGGCGTTCACCAAGCCGAAGAACAGTCAAAACGACAATCCCTTCTTCTTTATCTACTCGGACAACTTCAATTCGAACCAGGACAAGGGCCCGCTCACGGACGTGGACGACAGCGGAAAGGTGGTGAACATCCGCGATCTGACCGGCAAGGTGAACGTGATCGCCGACCCGAACACGAACGGCCTGATCGTGGTGACCCAGCCAAGCAACATGCGGCTGATCAGAGGAATCATCGATAAGATCGATGCCACCGCTGAGCAAGTGATGATCGAAACGATCATCGTGGAAGCGAACCTGGACAAGACGACGAAGCTGGGTGTGGAGTACAGCTTCCTCCAAGGCAAAGCTTTTGGTCAAAAGGGTTGGTCCGGATCGGGGACGCAGGACTACGGACTTCAAACCTCCAAGGACCCCCTGCAGGGCCTCAAATACACGCTCTCTGGGAAGAACTTCAGCGTTTTC
>DASZPA010000198.1:0-7391 GCA_035550555.1 Fimbriimonas sp. | reverse complement strand
ATCCAAACCCTCCCGATCAAGGACGGCCACCCTTACGAAGAGCCTTCAACGCTGACAGAGATCAAGCAGAGCAGGCCGGCACAGCCAAACCTCCCCAAGTGGCAAGGCACCCCCGAGGAGTGGATTCACAAGCTCCATGGAGGACTGCTCGCCCGGATCTGCGGCTGCATGCTCGGCAAGCCGGTTGAAGGAGCCACTCGCGAAGAGATCCGGGCATGGGGCGAGGAGACCGGGAACTGGCCGCTACACGAGTATTTCTCTGAGCCTGACCCAGCTCAAAAGGAAAGGTTGAGAGAGAGTGTTCCGAACCTGCACTTTTGGCCCGGGCGTGAGCATCCAACGCTCGGCCATATGAATGGGTCGGTGCCCGACGACGATACGAACTACACGATGGCGGGGTTCGAGATCGTGCGCCGATGGGGCGCCGCCTTTCGGCCCCTCGACGTCGCGCGGTACTGGTTCGAGAACCTTCCGGCCTTCACCACCTACACGGCCGAACGCGTCGCTTATCGCAACCTGCTGAACAACCACATTCCCCCTGAAAGCGCCACCTTTCGGAACCCGTTCCGAGAGTGGATAGGAGCGCAGATTCGTGCCGACTACTTCGGATACGCCAACCCCGGAAACCCAGAGCTGGCTGCCGAGTGGGCTTGGCGTGATGCCTCGGTTAGCCACATCAAGAACGGAATCTACGGCGAGATGTGGGTGGCAGCCATGCTTGCCGCCGCGTACGTGCTGACCGGCTACCGAGAGATCATCGAGGCCGGCCTTGCTCAGATCCCGGCCAAATGCCGTCTTTCGGACGCAGTCCACAAGATCGTCGAGCAGCACGGAAGAGGCGCGACGTACGAGGAGGCGGTAGACGGCCTGCACCAAAGATGGACCGAGACCGACCCGCATGCCTGGTGTCACACGATCTCAAACGCGGAAATTGTTGCCATCGCCCTGCTCTACGGCGACGACGACTACACGCAGACGATCTCGCGAGCGGTGATGGCCGGCTTCGACACCGACTGCAACGGCGCCACCGCGGGCTCGGTCTGGGGCATCGTCCATGGGGTCGAGCAGATCCCATCGCACTGGACTGCGCCGATCGCAGACAAGCTGCGAACACAGCTCATCGGAGTCGGAGAGCAGTCCGTCTCCGACCTGGCCGGCCGAATGGTCGCCGTCGCCAAGTCCGCGCACTCACCCTCCTGACAACTCACCAACTCACCAACTCACCAACTCACCCAATGTCCCAAGGCCCTCTCTCACACGTCCCACTCATCGTCAACGCCCGCAGCAAGCGGATCTCCAGCTACGACCGGAGCGGAGGCAACGGCGATAACATTCAGGTCCCCAAGGGTCAGACTGTCGAGCTGGCCAACATCCGCGGCGCGGGCATCGTCAAGCACATCTGGATCACCATTGCGACAGAGGACAAGATGATCCGCCGCAACCTGGTGATTCGCATGTACTGGGACGGCCAGGAGCACCCTTCGGTCGAGTCGCCGATCGGCGAGTTCTTCGGCCAGGGATGGGGCAAGGAGTACAACTTCGCCTCGCTGCCGCTCGCCGCGGCGCCCCGCGAGGGCAAAGCGCTCGTCAGCTACTTCGCGATGCCCTTCGGCGACGGCGCAAGGGTCACGGTGGAGAACCAGGGCCCCGAGGACATTGGGGCGTTCTACTACTACATCGATTACGAAGAGCACGACTCCATGCCGGACAACATGGGCCGGTTTCACGCTTGGTACAACCAGGAGCTCACCAAGCCGGAGAGCGACTTTGGAGACATCGAGAACGAGTGGGGAATCTTTGGCGATCCTGCCAAGAACAAGACCGACGCCCGCAACTACCTCTTTGCCGAGATCTCGGGGGCAGGCCATTACGTCGGCGTCAACTACTACATCAACTGCCCTTCGCCCATCTGGTACGGGGAGGGCGACGACATGTTCATGGTCGATGGCGAGCCGTGGCCAGGAAGCGCCCATGGGACCGGCACGGAGGACTACTTCAACCAGTCCTGGTCACCCGACGAGCACTACCTGCACCCATACTTCGGCACCGCCTACGCACCGGGTCGCGGCAATCCGGACCCGCTCTTTGGCTGGCTCGGCTACACCCACGTGTACCGGTTCCACCTCGAGGACCCGATCCGCTTCACCAAGTCGCTGCGTGCCAGCATCGAGCACGGCCACGCCAACTGTCTGACGCTCGATCTTGCATCCGTAGCCTACTGGTACCAAACCCTTCCCAGCAAGCCCTTTCCATCCCTTCCGCCGGTGGAGGCTCGCCAGCCGAGGCCCATCGCCTCGGTCGTGGAAGTGCACCGGCAGCGGGAAGCGTGGCGGCAGTCGCGTGGGGCCGGTTTGCAGTGGGGAAGCGAGAAGTAGCCGGAGTTTCTTTCCACTGTGGAGACACAAGGGCACAAGTTTCACAAAGAGATTCAGTCTTTGTGAAACTCCATCTTCTTTATGTCTCCGCAGTTTATTGAGCGTTGAAGTTCCATCCAAGGATCAGCCCAGCCGTTCGGCTCGATGTCGCCGTGGTAAAAACGAAGGATGATCCTTGCTCCGATCCCACCCTCCGACCCCCGCATTGTCTACGTCGGCCGCTTCGACTGGACCGACAAGGCTGCACCAGCTTGCGAATGGTCAGCCAGCGAGGTCCGGCTCCGCGTCCATGGTCCGACGCTCCTCGCCACCATCGACGACACGAACGGCGCCGCGTGGGAAAAGGAGATCGACGGCAAAGATGAAGGGTTGGTCCCGCTCAAGAAGGGTGAGGACACCTACACGATCGACTTGGGCAGCGACTCCGACCACGTTGTGCGTCTGGTGAGAAGGACCGAGGCATTCATGGGGCCAACGAAGATCAAAGGCTTCGAAACGCCCAACGGCCGGCTCTTGAAAGCGCGACCCAAGCGCCGGCACCTCGAATTCGTGGGAGATTCCATCACCTGCGCCTACGGCAACGAGGGCAAGCGCAAGGAGGAGCATTTCAAGCCCGAGACAGAGAACGCGTACATGAGCTACGCCAGCATCGCCGCGAGAGATGTGGACGCCGACGTCACGATCATCGCGTGGTCCGGCCGAAAGATGTGGCCCGACAACACAACGCCCTCCATCTACAACAAGATCCTTCCCAATTTGCCGGGCGGTCCCGACTACGACTTCAAGGGCCCCAAGCCAGACGGGGTGATCATCAATCTCGCCACCAACGACTTCGGCCGGGGCGCCCCCGATGAGGCCGGGTGGACTTCAGCTTACGAGGGATTCATCAAAAGAGTCTGGAGTCACTATCCAAAGGCTCAGATCTATGCCACCACCGGCAGCATGATGTTTGGCGCTAACTTGGCGACCCTCAAAACTTACATCGAAAAGATTAAGTCGGATCTTCATGATCCGCGGCTCCACTCCCTCGATTTCGGCACCCAAGACCCGAACGACGGCTACGGCGCCGACTGGCACCCGAACATCACAACTGACGAAAAGATGGGCGCCAAGCTTGCCGAGGCTTTGAAGCACGATCTAGGCTGGTAGCTGCCGAACCGCATCGTCACGCAGAATCGCGTGGACGCCGAGCGTTTCGTTCGCGATCTGTGTGACTCGCATGTCGACCACGGTGCTTGCCAGCGCCAACGCTTCACGCCGGCTTAGCCCGAACTTGCTTGCCATATGGTCCACCATTGCCTCCAGCGCGATGAAGCATGCCTCGTCCAAAGTCGAGGCGAATCCCAACGTCGCCCAAGCCCCTTCCAATCGGGCTTGCGGAAACTGCAGAGGCATCGAGTCGTGCAGCTCGAAAGACAGCACCACGCGATCCATCGGACATTCGATCGCCGTCACACAAACCTCTCCGTCGCCCTGAGCTGCGTGACCGTCCCCCACGGAAAAAAGGCCGCCCGAAACCTCGACCGGCAAGAACAGGGACGTACCCGCGACCAGCTCCTTGCAGTCGATATTCCCACCGACCCGCCGAGGAGGAACCGTCGAGTGCCGGCCCGGCTCGGCAGGAGCCAGCCCCATCACGCCCATAAACGGACTCAGGGAGATCTCGTGCCCGAGCTGGTTCTGTCCGACCATCCGATCGGCATCGAGGGTCCAAAACAGCTGCGTCGTGACCCCGTTCACAAACCCGAAACGTTCGTTCACCGCGTGAGGCCATCCCCCCGCGCCGGTCCAGCCGAAGCCACTCGGAAGCACCTCGTGAATCTTGACCTCCAAGGCCATGCCAGGCTCGGCGTCCCGAATGAAAAGGGGCCCGGTTAAGCAGTGCCCGGAGTCCAGCTCAGGATTCTTCGGTGAGAACTCCACAGGCGCGATGTCGGGATACCTTGGGGAGACAAACTTCCAGCCTGCGTCCAACGTCTTGTACGTCACCGTGTCGCCCGAATCGATCGTGAGGACTGGCTGCAGCTCGCGGGAGAAGTGTCCGTGGAGATTCTCGCGGGTCGGCCCCAGGTTCCAATGTGCCATCCGCAGACGTTACCTTTGCGCCGCCTCCATAATCTGGACATGAGGATCGTAGCGATCGGCGGCGGCTCGGTGGGCGAGGGACAGACGCTCCGGATGGACGAGGAGCTAATCAGGCTCAGCGGGGCCGGAACGCCGAGACTGCTCTTCATCCCCACGGCCAGCGACGATGCCGCAGAGTACGTGGATATTGTGTTCGGCGCCTTCCAGAAGCTGGGCTGCAAGACCGAGGTGCTTCTTCTATGGGGTCCAGACGGAGCGGCCGAAGCCGAGAAGCTGATCAGCGAAGCCGATATCGTTTACGTCGGCGGAGGAAACACCAAGAAGATGGTTGCTCGTTGGCAAGAGATGGGAGTCGACCGGATGCTGAAGGCTCATCTCGACCAAGGCAAACCGGTCGGCGGGGTCAGCGCCGGCGCCATCTGCTGGTTCAGGGTGGGCAACAGCGATTGGCCGCAGTACGAGGGCATTCCGGAAGTGAACACGGCCCGTCTCGACTGCCTGGGCTTCATCGACCTGGTCGTGTGCCCGCACACCAAGTGCGAGACCTTCCGTCTGGGGGAGTTTCGAGAGATGATGAAGACCGAAAGGGGCGTCGGCATCGGCATCGACGACTGGTGTGCGCTCCAAATCGAGGGCGACCGTTACCGGATTCTGGCATCGCAGCCCCACGCCGTGGCTCATCGAATCGAGTGGGTAGGTGGAACGCTCCACGAGCGGATCTTGGAGCCGCACGAAGATTTCAGATTGCTGGCTGACCTTCGAGCGCGGTAAAGACATCCTGTCTTTGGCCCCGCTGCTCGTTCCGAATGGCGTTCGCCGCGGGCGAGGTTCGGCGCGCCCATAAACTTACAAACCCCACAATCCCACGCTGAAACGGCCGATCGCGGGTTCCGCTTGACGTATAACTAATGAGACTCCATGCGCGTTCTCCCATATATTGCGATCGCCTGTGTCGCGGCCTTGCTTGCTGGTTGCGACACTGAGTCCGATCCGGACCATCCGCTGGTAGGCAAGCCAGCGCCAGATTTTCAGATTGATCCTCTCAATCCCGCCCAGCCAAAAGTTGCGCTGAGCGACATGAAAGGAAAGGTTGTGATCTTGGACTTTTGGGCCACTTGGTGCGGGCCGTGCAGGGCGCTTACGCCCTTTGTGGAGAAGGTCTATAAGGACCATCAGGCCGAAGGAGTCCAGGCGATGGCGATCACGGACGAGGGCCGAGCGGATGTCGAGAAGTTCGAGAAGAACAGCCCGCACGAAATGCCCGTGTTTTTGGACGCCAATCGGATCTCGCTCAACGAATACGGCGCGGATGCGATTCCCCTCATCGTTGTGATCGACAAGAAAGGGCAGGTGGCGTTTGAGCAGACTGGGTACATGCCTGGGGAGCTGGAAGTCGCGGGCGCGACTATCGATGCCGCAGTCGTGAAGGCCTTGAAGGAATCTTGATTTGGCGCAAGCCCTACGAGACGCACGTTCTTCCGAATCATACGTTTCCGACCGTCGATGCCGTATCCCTGGTAGGTGAGGCCGCCTCGTTCCCGCAAAGTGGAGCGGTAGTGGGAGGGTTCTCACTGGAGGCCCTTCCAAGCATCGAGATTTGGAGGCGTCTGCTGCCTGATCCGCCAAAGCTCCTCCTGTTCGACGTCGGCCCTCGCGAGCTGGAGCTGGCGCTGCCAAAGTCGATACACGCCTCGACCTTTGTGTCCACCAACTCCGAGAGTTGGTTCACGGAGATGATGCACCCGGACAAGGATCAGCCCTTTGCCATGGTCCAAGCGGACGGTCAAACGCCGCTCGCAATGGTGGGATTGGCCACCGAAGAGGCGCTGGACGCTTTTATCGCTAGCCTGAGAACGGCTTCGAAGTCGTAAGCTGGCGCCACCCTTGGGTGTACTGCGCAGAGTAAGGAACAAATACAGGCGAGGTGCCCGAAAGATAGATTCCGCTGCTGATGGAGATGGCCAGATTGCTTGAGCGCTTTCCAACTTCCTCCGCGAAATACACATGGGTCAACTGCCAGTTTGGGTCGGTGTCTGAGCCAAGGTTGTCCGTTTGGAAGGCGACCGTTCGCGTGGGGCTATCGTCCAGCGGCCCGTAAAGGAGCCAACTCTCTCCGCTCGAATTGGAGTACGGCCTGTTCGTCAGGGGATCGTTCACCGTTTCCGGAGCGAAAGGGGGAGCGCAGGCCTGGGAGTCTGGAGCCCAGGACTCGTAGTTCTGACCAAATGCGTCCCGAAGCAGCCTCACCATGTAGCTCAGATGGCCGGAGGTCTGAGGGTACAGCGCTTGAAACAGCCGCGGCGCGTCCGAAGCCGGTGGCGTACTCGATTTGCTGGCGAAGAAGCTGTAGAAGGTGGTCGTAAACGTCTTCCTGGTTAAGTCGTAGCACCACAGGTACTCGCCGTCTCCAACGAACCTGCGCAACAGAAGCGGATTCCTCCCGGTTGCATCCGTCCGTGTCGGATCATAGTCGTCCAATTCAATCTTCACGAGCGAGGGGAGGTTGGTGCGAGGGTCCGTTCCGCTTTCCCAGTAAAGCACCGACTGAATCGGAGTGGTCGCGCTCGACCGGTTGACGTCGATCGACTCCGTACCGGTCATCTGCATCTGAACGATTCCACCCTGAAACACGTTCGTGTAGGGCGTCGCCAAAATCGTGCCAGGTGCAGTAAGGGCTGTTGCCTGACCAAATGCCGAGACGGTGAGGCCGGCAAACGCAAGGGTTATGCAGGTTAAAAAGCGGTTCATCTTCCTTTCAAGCAGGGAAACCCCACTATAACCTCCCCACCGTTTGAGACTGCCAAATTGGACGCCGTGTTCGAGATTCTGCAAACTTTAGGCAATACGCGGCAAATTGGAGCTAACGGCGCCGGGCACAGGGCGTCTCTTGCAGTACGAGATTCGCAGCCACCTCGTTGCTCTCTGTCGTTG